>NZ_JBEZIH010000004.1:0-330315 GCF_040650935.1 Streptomyces sp. NPDC048565 | reverse complement strand
GCTATGTGGATCCGGTCGGCCTCACGCAAGTACCGCGAGGGACCGGGCGGGGGCGCCACCGCTGTGATCGGTGACGCCCCGACGTCCCGGCCGGACGGGGCGCGGCCGTTACGCCACCGCTTCCCCGTCCGGAGGTTGATCCCGACGATCCGGCACGCCTCCGCGTTGCTCACACCCTGCTGCATGAGCTGAAGGTAGACGCGCCGTTCCTCGGTCAGGGAACGACGCCCCCGGTTGATCGAACGGTCCCGGACCTCGAAGTCCATCGCACTCCCCGAGCTGGGGTGTTGCGACGACCACTAGAACCCAAGGACGGGCGGGGGCCGCTGTCGTTCGCGGTGGGCCTCAGGCGAGCGTGCTTATCGGCCACCCACCCGGCAGCAGTCCGGTTCGAGACCGGCCGGGAGGCGTTCGCCGCTGAAGACCGCGGTGGTCGCCTCGTCCCCGCCGAGCGCGGCCACCGCGAGCAGCAGGGATCCGGCGGTCCAGGTGGTGAGTTCCTCGGGCCATATGGCCCGCTCGCCCTCGAAGACGTATCCCGTCCAGTAGAGGCCGCCATCGGCCCGCAGGTGCTGGATGGACTGCAGGATCTCCAGGGACCGGTCCGACTCCCCCATGATCCAGAGGGCCAGGGCCAGTTCGCAGCTCTCGCCGCCGGTCACCCATGGGTTGGGGAGCACGCAGCGCACCCCGAGTCCGGGGACCACGAAGCTGTCCCAGCCGTCCTCGATCCGCCGGCTCGCGGCGGAGCCGGTGACCGCGCCGCCGAGCACCGGGTAGTACCAGTCCATCGAGTAGCGGCTCTTGTCCAGGAAGCGCTCGGGGTGGCTGCGGATCGCGTGGCCGAGCGCCCCGGCCGCCAGCTCCCAGTCCGGCTGGGCCTCCTCGCGCTGTTCGGCCAGCGCCAGTGCGCAGCGCAGTGCCTGGTGGATGGAGGAGCAACCGGTCAGCAGCGCGTCGGTGACCGGGGTGCCGTCCGCCTCGCGCTTCCAGCCGATCTGCCCACCTGGCTGCTGGAGCCGCAGCACGCATTCGATCGCGGCGAAGACCGTCGGCCACATCCGGTCGACGAACGCGTCGTCACCGGTGGCGAGGTAGTGGTGCCAGACGCCGACGGCCACGTAGGCGCAGAAGTTGGTCTCGAGACCGAGGTCGGTCGGCTTGGCGGGGTCGCCGTCGTGGTACGCGGCGTACCAGGAGCCGTCGCCGTTCTGGTGGCGGGCCAGCCATGCGTAGGCGCGGGCGGCGGCCTCGTGCTCACCGGCCGCGTCCAGCGCCATCGCGGCCTCGATGTGGTCCCACGGGTCGAGGTGGTGGCCACGGAACCAGGGCAGCGCACCGTCCCCGCGCTGCACGGCGAGCAGTGCGGCCACGGTCTCGGCCGCCTGTTCGGCGGTGAGGACGCCCGGCAGGACGAGATGCTCGGTCTGCTCCGGCGTGCTCACGCCGCCTCGGCCTCGGGCAGGTGCGGCTTGGTGGCGTACGCCACGAAGCTCTTGCCGACGACCGGGTTGAGCAGCTGCTCGGCGACCCGGGTGGCGAGCGGCTTCTTCATGATGTCCCAGACCAGCAGCTTGTGATAGGCGCGCACCGGCAGCGCTGCGTCCTCGCCGTCACGGCCCACTCCGAAGGCGCACTTCAGCCACCAGTAGGGGCTGTGCAGCGCGTGCGCGTGGTGGGTGCCGTAGGGCTTGAGCCCGGCCTCGCGGATCCTGCCGAGCAGCTGGTCGGCCTTGTAGATGCGGATGTGCCCGCCCTCGACCTCGTGGTACGCGTCGGAGAGGGTCCAGCAGACCTTCTCGGGGCCGTAGCGGGGCACGGTGATCGCGATCCGGCCACCGGGCTTCAGCACCCGGACCATCTCGGCGAGCACGCCCTTGTCGTCGGGGATGTGCTCCATCACCTCGGAGATGATCACGACGTCGAAGGAGGCGTCGGGGAAGGGCAGGTTGAGCGCGTCGCCCTCCATCGCGGTGGCGGTCGCGCCCGCGGGCGCCTCACCGGCCTCCTTCATCGCGGCGAACCACTTCGCGACCTCGCGGATCTCCTCGCTGTTCTGGTCGAGGGCCACCACCTGGGCGCCGCGCCGGTAGCACTCGAAGGCATGCCGGCCGGCGCCGCAGCCCAGATCGAGCACCCGGTCGCCGGCGGCGAGCGGGAAGCGGGTGAAGTCGACGGTCAGCACGGGGGCCTGCCTTCGAGGTCGGAGGTACGGATTCCAGGAGACACCGGAGCCACGGGGGCCACAGGAGCCGCGGGGGCAGTCACCTGCGGGCTCCCCGGGCCGCGATCGACTGACGGTACAGCTCGACGGTACCGAGAGCGGCCCTGGCCCAGGTGAAGTTGGCCAGTACCCGGGCGCGGCCTGCCTCACCGAGCCTGGCGCGCAGTTCGCGGTCGCCGAGGAGCCGGCCGAGAGCGGCGGCCAGCGCCCCCGCGTCACCGGGCGGCACGGCGAGGCAGGTCTCCCCGTCGGGCCCCGCGACCTCGGGGATCGCGCCACCGGTGGTGGCGACCAGCGGGGTCCCGGTGGCCATGGCCTCGGCGGCGGGCAGCGAGAAGCCCTCGTACAGCGAGGGGACGCAGGAGATCTGGGCGCTGCGGACAAGGTCGACGAGCTCGGCGTCGCTGATGCCCTTCACGAACTCCACGGCGTCCTGGAGCCCGTAGCGCTCGATGGCCTGGGCGACGGGGCCGCGTTCGGCCCGCTTGCCGACGACCACGAGGTGCGCCCGCGGGTTCTCGACCCGGAGCTTGGCGAGTGCCTCCACCAGGTGGACGAGGCCCTTGAGCGGGACGTCCGCGCTGGAGGTGGTGACGATCCGGCCGGGGATCTCGGCGACCGAGGGGTCGGGCGACCAGAGGTCGGTGTCGGCCCCGATGTGCACGACCTGGATGCGCTCCCTGCGCACCCCGAGGTGCTCGACGATCTCCTGCTGGGAGGAGCCGGAGACGGTGAGGACGGACGGCAGCCGGCGGGCGACGCGCTTCTGCATGCGTGTGAAGCCGTACCAGCGGCGCACGGCGAGCCGGCGGCGCACCGAACCCGCGGCTTCCAGATCCAGCCTGCGGTCGACGGTGATGGGGTGGTGGATCGTGGTGACCAGCGGCGCGCCGAGGTCCCCGAGCAGCCCGTAGCCGAGCGTCTGATTGTCGTGCACCACGTCGAAGTCGCCGCGCCTGGCGAGGAGATGACGGCGGGCCCGCAGGCTGAAGGTGGTGGGCTCGGGGAAGCCGCCCGTCCACATGGTGGCGACTTCGGCGACATCGATCCAGTCGCGGTACTCGCCACGCCCCGGGGTGCGGAAGGGGTCGGGCTGGCGGTAGAGGTCGAGGCTCGGCAGCTCGGTGAGCGGGACACCCTCGTCGAGTACGGGGTAGGGCTGGGCGCCGATCACTTCGACGCTGTGGCCGAGCCGCGCGAGCTCCCGGCCGAGGTGGCGGACGTAGACGCCCTGGCCGCCGCAGAAGGGGTTGCCCTTGTAGGTCAGGAGTGCGATGCGCAAGGGCCGGTCACCGTCCGTGCCCGAGGCGCTGCCGCCCGCGAGGGGGCCCGTATCTATGGCCTCAGCGGTCACACTCGGCCCCCTTCTCACTGCCTTTTCGCCGGAGCGTAACCGGTCGCGCTAATCTAGAACAAGTTTCAGACTGGTCGGTTCAACCCGCACCGAATCTACCGGCAGGTAGCGTCGGTGTGGCGGCCGGATCAGGTGATTCGCGCCACGGCAACACCCTGGCATGCCGCGCGCGCCCGGAAACAGGCGCCCGGCCGGGCAGGGAACCGGTTCTCCCTTATTGGACGGGGACAGATGACAGCGGAAGCCAGGCCCCCGGCACCTCTCCTGACGGAACGCCAGGAGGCGCGCCGTCGCGGCATCCTGCAGGCCGGCGCCCAGCTCGCGGGGCGTGGCGGCTTCGAGGCGGTGCAGATGCGTGAGGTGGCGGACGCCGCCGGGGTCGCCCTGGGCACGCTCTACCGCTACTTCCCCTCCAAGGTCCATCTGCTGGTCGCGATCATGCAGGATCAGCTCCAGCATCTGCACGCGGTACTCCGCAGGAAGCAGCCGGCCACGGGCGACGACGCCGCCGAGCGGGTCGCCGAGACGCTGATGCTGGCCTTCAGGGCCCTCCAGCGCGATCCGCATCTGGCCGATGCCATGGTGCGGGCGCTGACCTTCGCCGACCGGGGGGTGAGCCCGGAGGTGGACGCGGTGTCCCGGCTGACGACGGCGATCGTCCTGGACGCGATGGGGGTGGAGAACCCCACGCAGGAGCAGCTGGCCGTGGTCCGCGTCATCGAGCACACCTGGCACTCCGCGCTGATCACCTGGCTGTCGGGCCGGGAGTCGATCGCACAGGTGAAGGGCGACATCGAGACGGTGTGCGGGCTGATCGACCGTCCGGCGGACGCCCGCTGACCCCGCGGCCCTCCCCCGCTGTCAGGCCGGGTCCTCGTAGGCGCCCTTGGCCTTCTCGGGCAGATGGCAGCCGTCCTCGACGGCGGTGAGGGACACCGGCTGCCCGGTCCCTGAGTCCTCCACGGCCGCGTAGCGGGCGTACAGCTTCCAGCCGCGCTTGGCGAGGGTGCGGTAGGTGGTGTCCTGCTCGGCATGGCTGGAGATGATCTCCCAGTCGTGCTGCCGCAACCGCATCACCGTCGCGTCGAAGGCGCCGGCGGAGTCCGGTGCGGCGCTCTTCCAGGGCGCGACGCACGTCCGCCAGGCCCCGTCGGGCAGCCCGGCCGTCGAGGTGTCGCCGGCCGGGAGGCCACCGGCCCGGGCGAGGCCGGCTATCTCGGCGGCGACGACCTGCGTGGTGAACGGCGGGGTCGGTTCGGGTGAGGCGGAGGCGGAGGCGGGGGCCGCCCCGTCGCTGTCCCCCGTCAGGCCGCAGCCCGCCGTCACCGTCATGAATCCGGCCGCCACGGCGGCGACGGCCACCGTCCTTCGAATGCGCAACTCTGCTTCCCACCCGGCTCGTCCCATCCCGGGGCAACCGCCTCGGGACCTCCGCCGGAGTTTCGCACGGGCCTGAACTGCTGGGAAGGCCCTTCGTCCACGGGGTGCGGCTGTCCGCCCTGAGGGGATCGGGAGCGCCCCGGTAGAGTGGGCGGGTCGCCATCCTGCCCGTACAGGGGGAAGCCGGTGCGAATCCGGCACAGACCCAAGCCCTACGCGCTCGGCCAGTTCGAGCAGGGGAAACCCCATTCGAGAGGCCCAGCCCGCCATGTCCGTACGCCGCAGCGCGGCAGCGCTCGCGATCACCGCCGCCGTGCTCTGTGGAGCTGCCGCCCCGGTGGCGGTCGCCGCGCCGAGTCCCTCCCCGTCGTCCTCCGCACCCAAGCTTCCTGCGGGGCTGTACGGCACCGAGGACCCGACGTACGACGGGGTGTGGCGCCAGTCACTGTCCTTCCTCGCTCAGAAGATCGAGCTGGTCACCCCCGCCACGCAGTCGGTGGACTGGCTGGTCGGCCAGCAGTGCGCCAGCGGGGCCTTCGCCGCCTACCGCGACGCCTCCAAGCCCTGCGACGCGAAGACCGTCGCGGACACCAACGCCACGGGGGCGGCGGTCCAGGCGATGGTCGAGCTCGCCGTGCACGGTGAGGTCGTGGCCAACGGGGTCAGCTGGCTGAAGTCCGTACAGAACGACGACGGCGGCTGGGGCTACAACCCGGGCAGCCCGAGCGACGCCAACTCCACCGCCGTGGTGACCGGGGCGCTGGCGCGGGCGGGCGTCCCGCTCGCCGACATCACGAAGCCCGGCGGGAAGACCCCGTACACGGCGCTGCAGAGCTTCGCGCTGCCGTGCGAGGACGAGGACGGCGGGGCGTTCGCCTACCAGCCGGACAAGGACGGCAAGCTCACCGCCAACGCGGACGCCACGGCTGCGGCCGTCATCGGTGCGATGGGCAAGGGCCTGGCCTCGGGGAACTCCAACGCGGTGAAGGCACCCGTCTGCCACAAGGGCACCGGTCTCACCGCCGAGCAGTCCGCGCAGAACGGCGCCTACTACCTCGCGAAGACGCTCGCAGGCTCCGGATATCTGAAGTCCGCGCCGATGCCGGGCGCCGAGGAGTCGGACCCGCAGCCGGACTTCGGCAACACCGCGGACGCGGTCGTGGCACTGGCGGCGTCCGGCCACAAGGACAAGGCCGCCGGAGCGGTCACGTATCTGGAGAAGCACGCCCAGGGCTGGGCGAAGGAGGGCGGCCCCGCCGCCACCGCCCAGCTGGTGCTCGCCGCCCACGCGACCGGCTCCGCGGCCCGTGACTTCGGCGGTGTCGACCTCGTCGCGCAGCTCAACGCGACGGGCCCCGCGCCCGCCGCGACCGCCGTGCCCTCGCCGACCGCGACGACACCCTCGGCGCCCGCGGACACGAGCAGCGACGACGAGGGGCTCGGCCTCTGGTGGATCATCGGCATCGGGCTCGCCTTCGGCGCCGGCATCGGCTTCCTGCTCAGCGGACGCAGGAAGAACCAGCAGCTGTGAGAGCCCGTCGGGCTCCGGGCCGCCCGCTGGGCGCGGGAGCGGTGCTGCTCATCGGCGCCCTGCTTGCCGTGCTGGGAGCGGGAAGCGCTCAGGCGGCGGGCTACCGCTACTGGTCGTTCTGGGAGGGCGACGGCGCGAAGAGCTGGACGTACGCCGCCCAGGGGCCGTCCATGGTCAGGCCCGACGACGGAGCCGTGCAGGGCTTCCGCTTCTCGGTGAGCGCGGATTCCCAGGACTCCGCGCAGCCACGCCGCGCGCCCGGCTTCGGTGCCGTCTGCGCGGAGACCCCGGCGAAGGACGGCCTCAAGCGGGTCGCGCTGGTCATCGACCCGGGAACGGCGGCCGACGCGCCGGACGGCGAGAAGCCGCCCGCGCTGCGTACCGCCTGTGCCCGGGTCGCGCAGGACGCGAGCACCGCGGAGGCCCTCGCTTCGGTCGCGAAGCCCCTGCGCTACGACAGCTCGGCGATGCTCTGCGCGATCTCGGGGTATCCGCGGTCGGGCTGCGGTGAGCAGGTCGGCCAGGACTCCGGCGGAGCGAAGTCCGACGGCCCGGCCACGGCACCCGCCACCGGCACCGGCACCGGCACCGGCAGCAGCGCCGACGAAGGAAGCTCCGGCGGCCCGTCGGCGGGTGTACTCGCCGGCGTCGGCGCGGTGCTCGTCCTGGGTGCCGCCGCTGTGCTGCGGGCCCGCCGCCGCCGATGACCCGCTCCACCGGCACGGCCCGGCCCCACCCTGACCTGCGCGCCCCAGGGGCGACCCGCGCCAACGCCCTGCCGGCCGGGGCGTGGTGGCTGTGGGCACTCGGTCTCGCGACCGCCGCTTCCCGTACGACGAACCCGCTGCTGCTCGGGCTGCTGGTGGGCGTGGCGGGCTATGTGGTGGCCGCGCGCCGTACGGACGCGCCGTGGGCCAGGTCGTACGGGGCGTTCATCAGGCTGGGGCTGTTCGTCGTCGCCGTACGGCTGGTGTTCTCCGTACTCCTCGGCTCGTCGGTGCCCGGGACGCACGCCCTGTTCACCCTGCCCGAGGTGCCGTTGCCCGGCTGGGCGCAGGGGGTCAGGATCGGCGGCCGGGTCACGGCGGAGCAGCTGGTCTTCGCGCTGTACGACGGTGCGAAGCTGGCCACCCTGCTGATCTGCGTCGGCGCGGCCAACTCACTGGCCAGTCCGGCCCGGCTGCTGAAGTCTCTGCCCGGCGCGCTGTACGAGGTGGGGGTCGCCGTCGTCGTCGCGATGACGTTCGCCCCGAACATGGTCGCCGATGTGGCGCGGCTGCGGACGGCCCGCAGGCTGCGCGGCCGTCCGACCGGCGGGATCAGGGCGGTGCTCCAGATCGGTCTGCCGGTGCTCGATGGCGCGCTGGAGCGCTCGGTGGCCGTCGCGGCGTCGATGGACGCGCGGGGGTACGGGCGCACCGCGCGGGTCTCGCCGGCCGTCCGCCGCACCACCCATGTGCTGACGCTCGGCGGACTGCTGGGCGTGTGCGCGGGGACATACGGGCTGCTGGCGGCGGAAGGCGCCGTGCACGGGCTGCCGTTGCTGCTGGCCGGGCTGCTCGCGGCGCTGGCCGGGCTCAGGCTCGGCGGGCGCCGTTCGGTGCGTACCCGCTACCGGCCCGACCTCTGGGGCGCCCGCGCCTGGCTCGTCGCCGTCTCGGGCGCGGCCGTCGCCGCGGCGATGATCGGGGCGGACGCCGTCGCCCCTGATGCCCTGCACCCGGGGGTCGTGCCGCTCACGGCCCCGGTGCTGCCGTTGTGGCCTGCCGCCTCGGTACTGATCGGACTGCTGCCCGCCGTGGTGGCGCCACTGCCCGCTTCCCCCTCGGACTCCAAGGAGCTCACATGATCCGGTTCGAGAACGTCTCGGTGCGGTACGAGGGCGCGGAGCGCCCCACCCTGTCCGGGGTCGATCTCACGATCCCCGAGGGCGAACTGGTGCTGGCCGTCGGACCTTCCGGTGTCGGCAAGTCGACTCTGCTGGGGGCCGTGTCCGGTCTCGTGCCGCACTTCACCGGCGGGGAGCTGAGCGGCCGGGTCACCGTCGGCGGCCGTGACACCCGCACCCACAAGCCGCGTGAACTCGCCGACCTGGTCGGCACGGTGGGCCAGGATCCGCTCGCCCACTTCGTGACGGACACCGTCGAGGACGAGCTGGCGTACGGCATGGAGTCCCTGGGCCTCGCCCCCGACGTGATGCGGCGCCGCGTCGAGGAGATGCTCGACCTGCTGGGTCTCGCGGAGCTGCGCGACCGGCCGATCGCCACGCTCTCCGGTGGCCAGCGCCAGCGCGTCGCGATCGGCTCGGTCCTCACCCCGCACCCCAAGGTGCTGGTGCTCGACGAGCCGACGTCCGCGCTCGACCCGGCGGCGGCCGAGGACGTCCTCGCGGTCCTCCAGCGACTCGTGCACGACCTGGGCACGACGGTGCTGATGGCCGAGCACCGGCTGGAGCGCGTGGTGCAGTACGCCGACCAGGTCCTCCTGCTGCCCGCGCCCGGCGCCGCCCCGGTGATGGGCGCGCCCGCCGACATCATGGCGCTCTCGCCCGTCCGCCCTCCGGTGGTGGCCCTGGGCCGGCTCATGGGCTGGGATCCGCTGCCGCTCTCGGTGCGTGACGCCAGGCGCCGCGCGGTGGATCTGCGGGCGCGGCTCGCCGATGTGGAGCCGCCGGCGCGCGAGGCCGCCGCGGAGGCCGAGGTCGCCCCGCTCCCCGCTCAGGCCGCCGCCCGCCCGGGTCTTCTGAGCCGGCTGTTCGGCCGGGGCCCGGCCGGCGCCCCGGCGAAGCTCCCGGCCCACGACCCGGTCACCCGCGTCGAGCGGCTCGGGGTGCGGCACGGGCGCGTCCAGGCGCTGCGCGGGGTGACGCTGTCCGTCGCGCCGGGCGAGACCGTGGCGCTGATGGGCCGTAACGGCGCGGGGAAGTCGACCCTGCTGACGACCCTGGTCGGGATGACCGAGCCGACCACGGGGTCGGTCATGGTCGGCGGTCTGGAGCCCTCCCGTACGGCGCCGCGCGACATGGTGCGCCGGGTCGGGCTCGTCCCGCAGGAACCGCGCGACCTGCTGTACGCGGACACCGTCGCCGCCGAGTGCGAGGCGGCGGACTCCGACGCGGGCGCGCCCGTGGGCAGCTGCCGTGCGCTGGTCTCCGAGCTGCTGCCCGGGGTGCCGGACGACATCCACCCCCGTGATCTCTCGGAGGGCCAGCGGCTCGCGCTGGCCCTTGCCCTGGTGCTGACCGCCCGGCCCCCGCTGCTCCTCCTCGACGAGCCGACGCGCGGCCTGGACTACGCGGCGAAGGCCCGGCTCGTCGGCGTACTGCGCCGGCTGGCCGCCGACGGCCACGGCATCGTCCTGGCCACGCATGATGTGGAGCTGGCCGCGGAGCTGGCGCACCGGGTGGTGATCCTGGCCGACGGTGAGGCCGTCGCCGACGGCCCGACCCGGCAGGTCGTGGTCTCATCGCCCGCCTTCGCCCCGCAGACCGCGAAGATCCTGGCGCCCCGGGAGTGGCTGACGGTGTCGCAGGTGCGCACGGCTCTGGAGACGCTCGCATGACGGCCGGGTCCACGCGCCCGGTCCGGCTGGGCCCGCACGCCGTCGCCGCGCTCGTCCTGATCAGCGCGGTCGGTCTCGTCGCCTTCGGCTGGCCCCTGCTGGCGGGTGCGGAGTCCGGTCTCGCCCACGCCAAGGACGCGCCCTGGCTGTTCGCCGTCCTGCTGGTGCTGCTCGTCGGGGTGGTCCTCGCGACGATCGCGGACTCCGGTCTGGACGCGAAGGCCGTCGCGATGCTGGGCGTACTCGCCGCGGTCGGCGCGGCGCTGCGTCCGCTGGGCGCGGGGACGGCCGGCCTGGAGCCGATGTTCTTCCTGATGGTGCTGAGCGGCCGGGTGCTGGGTCCGGGCTTCGGCTTCGTGCTCGGCTCGGTCACGATGTTCGCCTCGGCGCTGCTCACGGGCGGGGTCGGGCCGTGGATGCCGTTCCAGATGCTGTCGATGGGCTGGTTCACCATGGGCGCGGGCCTGCTGCCGGGCCCTGACCGGCTGCGCGGCCGGGGCGAGCTCCTGATGCTGGCGTGCTACGGCTTCGTGGCGGCGTTCGCGTACGGCACGGTGATGAATCTGTACGGCTGGACGATCGTGCCGGGCCTCGGCTCGGGGGTCTCCTTCGTCGCGGGCGCACCGCTCCACGAGAACCTGGTCCGCTTCCTCGCCTACTGCACCGCCACCTCGCTCGGCTGGGACCTGGGCCGCGCCGTCCTCACCCTCGCGCTGACCGTGGCCATCGGCCCGACGCTGCTGAGGGCCCTGCGCCGGGCCACCCGCCGCGCCGCGTTCGACGCGCGGGCGGCCTTCCGGGCACCCGCGGACTGAGCGCGCTCTACGTCCTGCCGACCGCCGGTTCGGGTACGGCGTCCCGGGCCGCGGCCGTCTCCTCCCCGGGACCGGGCCGTTCGGTCACGCCCGGGTCGCCCGCGTCGCCCGGGTCGCCGCCACCGGGCGCCTGGAGCCTGCGCGGACCGGCCAGGGCGTAGGTCAGCCCGAAGCCCATGGCCACCACCGTCGCACCGCCGACCGCGTCCAGCACCCAGTGGTTGCCGGTGGCGACGATGGTGGAGACCGTGAACAGCGGGTGCAGCAGCCCCAGGACCTTCATCCAGGTCCTGGGCGCGAGCAGGAGGATCACCACACCGCACCACAGCGACCAGCCGAAGTGCAGCGACGGCATCGCCGCGTACTGGTTGGTCATCGCGGTCAGCGCCCCGAAGTCGGGGCTGTCGAGGTCCTGCGCGCCGTGGACGGTGTCGATGAAGCCGAGCCCCGGCATCAGGCGCGGCGGCGCCAGCGGGTAGAGCCAGAAGCCGACGAGGGCCAGGACGGTGGCGAAGCCGATGGAGCTGCGCGCCCAGCGGTAGTCCGACGGCCGGCGCACGTACAGCACACCGAGAATCGTGAGCGGCACGATGAAGTGGAACGTCGAGTAGTAGTAGTCGAAGAAGTCGCGCAGCCAGGGGATGGCGACGACGGTGTGGTTCGCCCAGTGCTCGATGTCGATGTGCAGCCACTGCTCTGCGGAGTGGATCTGCCGGCCGTGGGCCTCCGCGGTGGGACGTCCCACCGCCGCGGCGAGCCTGACCTTCGCGTACGCGGAGTAGACGACCCGGATGAGCAGGAGTTCGAGGAGCAGGTTGGGGCGGCTGAGCACCCGGCGCCAGAGCGGCACCAGCGGCACCCACGCGTAGCGCGCCGGGACCGGCTTCGCGTAGTCGGTGGGGACGGGCCGCTGCCAGTGGGGCGAGGTGCGGGACAGGAACGGCACGACGCAGGCCGCCCCGAGCGCGGCTATGAGCAGCACGTTGTCCCGTACGGGCAGGACCACGCCGACGTTCGGCAGCAGCATCTTCCCCGGCAGGGTCAGCACGAGCACCACGACGGCGGGCCAGACCAGGCGGTCCGAGGCCTTGGTTCCGGCGCGGCCGACGACGGCCAGCAGCACCCAGAGCAGCTGGTGCTGCCAGGCGGTGGGCGACACGGCGACGGCGACGCAGCCCGTGACGGCGACGGCGAGGAGCAGCTGCCCGTCACGCGCGTAGCGTGCCGCGCGGCGCAGACCGACGAGGACGACGACGGCGGCCAGCACCAGGAACAGGGCGATCTCCAGGGGGCCCTGGAGCCCGAACCGCAGCAACGCGCCGTGCAGGGACTGGTTGGACAGGTCGTCCGGGCTCGCACCGAGTCCGGCGCCGGCCACATGGTGCACCCAGTACGCCCAGGAGTCGCCCGGCATCACCGCCCAGGCAAGCGCCGTACAGACGGCGAACGTGGCACCGCCGCTCACGGCGGCCCTGCGTCTGCCGGTCAGCCAGAACAGGACGGCGAAGAGCAGGACGGCCGGCTGGAGGGCGGCGGCGACACCGGTCAGTACGCCGGGGAGCCGCTCACCGCGGACCGCGAAGCAGGCCAGGAGCACCAGCAGGACCGGCAGGATGCTGGTCTGGCCCAGATGCAGGGTGGTGCGGACCGGCAGCGACACCATCAGCAGGGTGATCGCGACGGGCGCCGCCAGGAACGCCGTGCGCCGGCTCACCGGTGCGGGCAGGGCCCGTACGGCGACGAAGCCCAGCAGCACGACGAGCAGCAGCGAACCGAAGGTCCATACGACGCCGAGTGCCTGCTGGGCCGAGATCGTCAGCGGCCGCAGCACAAGACCGGCGAACGGCGTCCCGGTGAACCGCCCCGGGTCGTAGAGGGAGCCCGAGATGTGCAGGACCCCGGTCGCGCCGGTCCAGGTCTCCAGATCGATGAGGCGTTCGCCGGGCGGCCTGCGCAGCACCACCGCCACCTGCCGTATCGCCAGGACACCGACCAGCAGCCAGAGGACAGCTCTGGCCGTCGCGGCTCTGGGATCCTTCGTCTCCGCCGCCGCGTCCCCCCGCACACTGCGCTCCACATCAGCCACGCTGCGCCGACCCTCCCGTTTGTGTTCTGTGCACTGTCCCCTCGGCCCGGGTATGTGCGGATGAAGCCTCGCATTGTCCTATGAGGTAGACACCATCAACCCCCTCTTAGCCTGTCCGTCACCACTGATTTGCCGAAAAGAATGCCGGCGACCCGAACTTCTTTCCGCAGAATGACCCCCATGACCTGGACCGTGACCCCCGAGCACTTCGGCAGCCCCGAGGCGGCCCTGCTGCGCCGGGACTACTACGACGAGGTGGCGAGCCGCTACTGGGGCCGGCCGGCGACCACTGCGGAGATCGACGACGGTCTCAGGGACGACGGCGTAGAACAGCTCGCTCCGCCGACCGGGGAGTTCCTTGTGGGCAGGTACGACGGCAGGCCGGCGAGCTGCGTGGGCCTGCGGCTGGTCGACACCGCGACCGCGGAGCTGACCCGGGTGTTCGTCCGGCCCGCGTTCCGCTCGACGGGCGGTGGCGGACTGCTGCTCGCGGGCATCGAGCGCGCCGCGCGGGCGTACGGGGTGCGGCGGATCCGGCTGGACACCCGTGACGACCTGGTGGAGGCGCGGGGGCTGTACGCGAAGCACGGATACGGGGAGATACCGGCGTTCAACGAGGACCGCTACGCGGAGCACTGGCTCGCCAAGGAGCTCTGAGCCCGGCGGCCGGGCCGCCTGCCGGTCGAGCGGCCCGGTCACCCTTGGCACACCTGCCCGCCTGCCCGCCTGCCCGCCTGCCCGCCGAGTCGCCTGCCCGCCGAGTCGCCCGTCACCCTCGGGCCGTCGGCGGGGCGGTCGCCGTCAGCCCGCCGAGTGGTCGCGGCGTGGTTCGGGCATGTGCGGGCGCTCACTGCTCGATCCGCTCACCTCGGCCGACAGCTCCGTCACCAGGCGGATCAGATCGGTGGGCCGCTCGGGACCCCACCAGTCGCCCAGCAGCTCGGCCAGGGACTCCTCGCGGGCCTTGGAGAGCCGGACCACGGCCTGTGCGCCCTGCTCGGTGAGCACCAGCTGCACCCCCTCGCGCCGGGCGAAGCCACGCCCCTCCACCTGACTGGCGGCCGCGGTGATCACCCTGAGCGGCACGGGGGCCACTTCGGCCAGCCGGCCGGGTTCGACGGTCCCGTGCCGTCTGATGCGCAGCAGCAGCCAGCTGGCGGCGGGCTGGAGGTCGTATCCCGCCTTCGCGGTGATCTTCTCGTAGATCTCCCGGCGCCCCTCACGGGTGGCGAGCACCGACAGCGCGCGGGCGCACTCGTCGTACGAGGAGCGCTGGACCGGGTTCGATGCCAGCGTCTCGCTGGGGTCGGGCGCCGTCACCGAACCGCGCAGGGGCTCCTCCCTGAGGAACCAGGCGAGGACGAAGGCGACGAGGACGACGGGGGCCGCGTAGAGGAAGACATCGGTGATCGAGGTCGAGTAGGCGCTCAGCACCGAGGGGCGCAGACTCGCCGGGAGCCGCCCGAGGGCACGGGGGTCGGCGGCCAGTGTCCCGGAGTCGACGCCCGGTGGCAGGGAACGGCCGCTGAGCGCCTCGTCGAGTTTGCCGGTGAGCCGGTTGGTGAAGATGGTGCCGAACACGGCCACGCCGAAGGACGCGCCGATGGACCGGAAGAAGGTCGCTCCCGAGGTGGCGACGCCGAGGTCCTCGTAGCCGACGGAGTTCTGCACGATCAGCACGAGCACCTGCATCACCAGGCCGAGTCCGGCGCCGAAGACGAAGAAGCACAGGCTCATCGTCCAGGTGGAGCTGGACTCGGAGAGCGTGTGGAGCAGCAACAGGCCGATCCCGGTGACGGCGGTGCCCGCGATCGGGAAGACCTTCCAGCGGCCCGTCCGGCTGACGATCTGTCCGGAGCCCGTCGAGGTGAGGAGCAGTCCGAAGACCATGGGCAGCATGTGCACACCGGACAGGGTCGGGGTGATGCCGTGCACGACCTGGAGGAAGGTCGGCAGATAGGTCATGGCTCCGAACATCGCGAAGCCGATGACGAAGCTGATGGCGGCGACGAGGCTGAAGGTCCGCTGCTTGAACAGCTTCAGCGGCAGCACCGGCTCGGCCGCCCGGCGTTCGGTCGCGACGAACGCGACGAGGAGCGCCACGGCGAGGACCGCGAGGATGATGATCTGCGCGGAGCCCCAGGCCCAGGTGGTCCCGCCGAGTGAGGCGACGAGGATCAGACAGGTGGCGACGGAGGCGATGAGGAAGGTGCCCAGGTAGTCGATGGTGTGCTTGGTGCGACGGACCGGGATGTGCAGGACCGTGGCGATGACGAGCAGAGCGACGATGCCGACGGGCAGGTTGATGTAGAAGACCCAGCGCCAGCTGAGGTGCTCGGTGAAGAAGCCGCCGAGCAGTGGCCCCAGCACGCTGGTCACACCGAACACCGCACCGAAGAGACCCTGGTACTTGCCTCGTTCGCGTGGGGTGACGATGTCGCCGACGATGGCCATCGACAGCACCATGAGACCGCCGCCGCCGAGCCCCTGGAGAGCTCGGAAGCCGATCAGCTGCGGCATGTTCTGGGCCATGCCGCAGAGCGCGGAGCCGATGAGGAAGATGACGATGGCCGTCTGGAAGAGCCGCTTGCGCCCGTACTGGTCGCCGAGCTTGCCCCAGAGCGGGGTTGCCGCGGTCGCCGCCAGCAGATAGGCGGTCACCACCCACGACAGATGGTCGAGGCCGCCCAGTTCGCTGACGATCGTGGGCAGGGCGGTCGACACGATGGTCTGATCGAGTGCCGCGAGCAGCATGCCGAGCAGCAGTGCGCCGATGGACACCAGGACACTGCGCCGGGACCGCCCCTCACCGGGTGCAAGGTGTGGCGGGCTCAACTGCTGGGCCATGAGCATCTCCTCGGGTCCGCTTCACCCCCATCCTGGCCGTTCTATGCTGTTATGGCCTGCCGAGCAGCGTACGGCCGTGGGGGCTCCCGCACGGCGGCCTGCATAATCGCAGGCAGTTCAATGGGGAGGGGAACCCACGATGACCGGACACGTGTGCCCGGAGTGCGGCGGCGAGCAGAGCGTGAACCCCGGGGCGGGGTGCGCCTGCGGAGCGCGTACGCCTGAGCCGGACGCCCGGCCGGCACAGAGCGCGACGGCGGGAGCCGCGGCGGAGCGGACCACGGCGGCGGAGATCGCGGCGGCGGAGGACTTCGACCCGCTGCGGATCCGGCCGTACGTGACGCTGAGCAGCGAAGACACCCAGGATCACGGCGCCCCCGCGGCGGCCACGACGATGCCGCTCTTCCTGGAAGGCGCCGCGGGCGGGTCCGGGGCGCCGGGGGACACGCCGGGCGGGCCGCCGGGCACCGCCGCCGCCGACGAGGCCCACAGGCGTACCGCCGCCGCCTACGCGGGCGGTGGCCCCGATCCCGTGCAGCCACGCCGTCGGCGGCCGTTCGCCGCCATCGCCGTAGGTGCGGCGGTGGCCGCCGTGGTGGGCACGGCCGCTTTCGCGAGCGGCCTGTTCGACGACAAGGACAGCCGGGACGCGGCGCTGCCCGAGGCCACGACGAGCATGCCGGACACGGACGGTGGCCCGGCCGCGTCCGTGTCGCAGTCACCGTCATCGTCATCGTCCCCCTCTCCGTCGGCCACGCCGTCCCGCTCGGCGTCCGCGTCGCCCTCCGCGTCCGCCTCGGCGTCGACGAGCCCGTCCGCGTCGCGTCCGGCGACCGCTTCGACGTCGCCGTCCCCGTCGGCTTCCGCGACGAAGGCCCCCGCCACGACCGCGGCGGCGGCGCCCGTCGACGAGGCGGCAACCGGGCCCACCCTGCGGCGCGGGGACCGGGGTCCGGAGGTCTCCGAGCTCCAGCGTCGGCTTCAGGAGGTCTGGGCGTACCGGGGGCCCGAAAACGGCGACTACTCGCGCCAGGTGGAGGAGGCTGTCGCCGAATACCAGCGTTGGGTGTCGGTCCAGGGCGATCCGCCGGGCGTGTACGGCCCGGAGACCCGGCGCGCCCTGGAGGCGCGGACCAGCGGCAGGGGGCACCGGCCCTGAGGGGGCCGGGGGCGAGGGGCGTGAGCCGGGGCGTGAGCCGGGGCGCGCGATTGGCGTTTCCGCCCCGCTTTTTGTATCGTGATGGAACAAAGTAGCCTCCGCCCGTTTTCCCTGACCGGCGGGCGGGGCTACTTGTTTCCTCCCTTTCTCCACCCACAGCTGTGAGCTGTTCCCCCGCGCTCTGGAGCATGCCGATGCCGGCCACCGTCCTCGAAGCCCGCGCCCTCCTGCTGGACATGGACGGCACCCTGGTGAATTCCGACGCGGTGGTGGAGCGCTGCTGGCGCCGCTGGGCCGCCACCCAGGGCCTCGACCCCGAGGCCGCGCTGAAGGTGGTCCACGGCCGCCAGGGCTACGCCACGATGGCCGCCCTGCTGCCGGACCGCCCCATGGAGCAGAACTACGCGGAGAACCGCGTCATGCTCGCCGAGGAGACCGCCGACACGGACGGCGTGGTGCCCGTCGGCGGCGCCACCGCCTTCATGGCGTCGATCGCCGGCCTCCCCCACGCACTCGTGACCTCGGCCGACGAGGCGCTCGCCCAGGCACGGATGACGGCCGCCGCCCTGCCGATGCCCAAGACCCGCGTCACCGCCGAGATGGTCGGCGCGAGCAAGCCGGACCCCGAGGGCTTCCTCAAGGGCGCGGCCGAACTGGGCTTCGAACCTGCGGACTGCATCGTGTTCGAGGACTCCGAGGCAGGCATCATGGCGGGCCGTGCGGCCGGCATGCGCGTCGTGGGCGTCGGCCCGCGCGCTGCGGCGCTCTCCCCCGACGCCCACGTCGAGGACCTGACGCGGCTCCGGGTGGAGCAGGGCACGGACGGCACGGTCCGCCTGCACATCACCGCCGCCCGGTAGCTCCCGCCCCACCCCCGCTCACTCCCGGCGCAGCGCCCTTCGCGCGACCGGCACGAGCGCGACGGCGACGGCCTGCACCGCCTTCAGCACGACCAGGACGAACAGCCGCACGGCGCCCACCCCACCGGTGAGGCGCCGTGCAGCAGCATGCCGACGAAGGCCCCGGACAGGGTGACGAGCCCCCCGGTCCGGGTCTGATCGAGCCCCGGCAGCAGCGCGTCCGACGCCGCGGGGCGTCCGATCTCCAGCCTGGCGTCCCGGTCGGGCAGACCGAGCGCCCTCCCGGCCTCCGCCTCCCCCCGCCGCGCCCCGGCCCGTCCGCCGCGCGTGAGCAGCACGCCGGGTGGATCCCGGTGAGCAGCACGCCGGGCACGGGACAGCCCGATGCAGCCCCAAGAGGGTCCGGACCCACCAAGAACTGGCGGCCCGTCACCCCTCCACCTCGAACACCCTTCGGACGGGACGTCAGACCGACCGCCCTACCCCTTGATGTGACGTGCGCATGTCGTCACTCTGTTACCTGGCGACCATCCCATCGAAACCCGGCGCCGCCACGATGGCCTGGCTCCGCAGGTCGCCCGCTCAACATCCCCCCACATCAAGGGAGTTCGAATGTCCGGTATCTACGCGCGTCGCATAGCCGTCCTCGTGGCCTCGGCCGCGCTCGCCGCCACCAGCGGGCTCCTCACGGCCCCGACCGCCCAGGCCGCGATGCCCACCCCGATCGCCGCCTCGACCGCCCGTACGTATCTGAGCCAGCTCACCGTCTCCGCCGAGGGCTCATCCTCCGGCTACAGCCGCGACAAGTTCCCGCACTGGATCACCCAGTCGGGCAACTGCAACACCCGCGAGGTGGTGCTGGAGCGCGACGGCAGCGATGTCGTCCAGGACTCCGCCTGCGCCGCGACCAGCGGCAGCTGGTACTCGGAGTACGACGGCGCCACCTGGACCGCGGCCTCCGACCTGGACATCGACCACATGGTCCCGCTCGCCGAGGCCTGGCGCTCAGGGGCCAGCAGCTGGACCAACGACCAGCGCCAGGCCTACGCCAACGACCTGACGCGTCCTCAGCTCATCGCCGTCACCGACAACGTCAACCAGTCCAAGGGCGACAAGGACCCGGCGGAGTGGCTCCCGTCGCGCACGGCGTACCAGTGCACCTACGCCCGCGCCTGGGTGCACGTGAAGCACTACTACGACCTCAGCGTCGACTCCGCCGAGAAGACCGCACTGCAGTCCGCCCTGAACGGCTGCTGACCCGCCTCCCCGCCCCGGCGGAACCAACCCGCCCTCCTCCGTCGTTCCGTACCCTACGGAGCCACTGGTCACAGCGACGCGAGGAGGGCACACATGGCCGGGCTACGCCTGGGACCACTGCTGAGGTACGTCGACTGGGAGTCCGGCTCACGGGCGACGGTCTGGGTGGAGGCGACCAGGCCCTGCACGGCGGAGGTCCGCTGCGCGGACGGTGCGGGCGGGGCCTCGCCCACGTTCGCGGTCCAGGGCCACCACTACGCCCTGGTGGTGGTGACGGGCCTGACGCCCGGCTCGACCACGCCCTACGAGGTGCTGCTCGACGACCACCGCGTATGGCCGCCCGAGGACCACAGCTTCCCGCCGAGCACCATCACCACACCAGCCGTGCCACAGCCGGAGGACGCGGATCCTGTCCGGGTCGCGTTCGGATCCTGCCGCTGGGCCGCCCCGCCCCCCGCCGGACACAGGCACGGGCACGGCCCGAACTCCCGGCGGCACCCGGGCGGGACAGACCCCTCCCGGAGCTCACGGCTACAGGATCCCATCGGCCCCGACGCGCTGGACGCACTCGCCGCTCACCTCGCCTCCGACCCCGAGGCGATACGCCCGGACGTCCTCCTGCTCCTCGGCGACCAGGTGTACGCGGACGAGACCTCGCCGGCCACCCGCCGACGGCTGGCCGCCCGCCGCGACCTCAACGAGCCGCCGGGCGCGGAGGTCGCGGACTACGAGGAGTACACCCACCTCTACGACGAGTCCTGGCGCGACCCGGAGGTGCGGTGGCTCCTGTCCACGGTGCCCAGCTGCATGATCTTCGACGACCACGACGTCATCGACGACTGGAACACCAGCGCCGCCTGGGTCCAGGACATGCGGCGCACACCGTGGTGGCACGAGCGCATCGTCAGCGGGTTCATGTCGTACTGGGTCTATCAGCACCTCGGCAATCTCTCCCCCGACGCCCTGGAGGCCGACCCGGTCTACGCCGCGGTGCGCGCGGCCACGGACGGCACGGAAACCCTGCGCGCCCACGCCGCGGCGGCGGACGCCGAGCCTTCACGGACCCGTTGGAGCTACCGGCGTGTTTTCGGCCGAGTACGGCTGCTGATGGTGGACACCCGGGCGGCCCGATCCCTGGACGAACAGCAGCGGTCGATGCTCCGCGACGAGGAGGAACGCTGGCTGCGCGACGAGATGCTCGCGGACGCCGGTGCGTACGACCATCTCCTGGTCGGCACCTCGCTGCCGTGGCTGCTGCCGCCCCTCATCCATGACGCGGAGACCTGGAACGCGGCGCTGTGCCGGGGCGACCGGGGCGCACGCTGGGCGCGCCTCGGGGAGAAGGTCCGCCGGGCCGCTGACCTGGAACATTGGGCCGCTTTCCCGGAGTCCTTCCGTCGCCTGTCCGAGCTGCTGAGGGAGGCAGGACGCGGACCCGGCGCTCCCGCGACGATATGTGTGCTCTCGGGTGATGTGCACCACGCCTACATCGCCGAACCCCAGTGGTCCGATTGCACCACCGACACCACTCCCACCGCACGCGTCCTGCAACTGACCTGCTCCCCCGTGCACAACTCGATCCCCGGGTACGTACGCGCCGGATTCCGTTTCGGCTGGAGCGGGGCCGGCCGGTGGCTCGGGCGCGCTCTCTCGCTCCACGGGCGGACCGGGCGCCCTCCGATGCACTGGCGCAGGGAGGGTGGACCATGGTTCGGCAATCAGCTCATGACCCTCACCCTGCATGGCCGGAAAGCAGAGCTGACATTGGTTCAGGCCAGAGCACGACCTGCTGGAGCACAGCTCGAGACGGTACTGGAGCGGTCACTGACCAGGAACGGATGAACCGTTTTCAGCCACTCGACAGAATGTTGAACTTGCAAGTAATAATGAGGTCACCCTAACCTGATGGGCCCCCGATCGGTTCACGTCCCCAGACCGAAGGAGCCCCGTCCCCATGTTCCTACGCCTGAACCGGGCCCAGCCCTACACTCTCGGCCTTTTTCGCATCATCATCGGCTTCCTCTTCGCCTGCCACGGCGCCGCCTCGCTCTTCGGAGTCTTCGGCGGCTCCATGGGCGGCGGGAGCATACCCGTCGGCACCTGGCCCGGCTGGTACGCGGCCGTGATCCAGCTCGTCGGCGGAATCCTGGTCATGATCGGCCTCGGAACCCGCGTCGCCGCCTTCATCTCCTCCGGCTCCATGGCCTACGCGTACTTCACGGTGCACCAGCCTGACGCCCTGCTCCCCCTTCAGAACGGCGGGGAGGCCCCCGCGGTCTTCTGCTGGACCTTCCTGCTGCTGGTCTTCACGGGCCCCGGCGCACTCTCCCTGGACCAGCTGTTCTTCTCGCGCGGCCGCTCCGCGCAGGAGAGCGAGCCCGCGCACGAGAAGCCGCACGCCGTCTCCGCCTGATCCCGCACTCCCTTCCGCCCCGGTCCCCTTCCCTACGAGGGGGCCGGGGCGGAAGCGCGAGCAGGGCGCGCCGAAAAGCGACGGCCGTACGTGACCTGCACGACATCCGCCGCCCACCCGGTGAATACCTGGTGAACCGGGTGAACGGCAGGCGTACGCTGTACAGCTGCTGACCCTGCCGCTCCTGCCGCTCCCCTGCGACGTCGCGGCGTTGACACGGAATCACGGGAACGGGGAGTAGAAAGTGCTCGAGAGTGTGGGTGCGCTGACCGGCAGCCCATGGATCTACGCAGTGGTCGCCCTCTCGGTGCTTCTGGACGTGTTCCTGCCGCTCCTCCCCAGCGGCGTACTGGTGATCACCGCGGCCACCGCCGCGGCAGCCAGCACGACCACGGTCACCGCCGCGGCCGGTGGGACCACCCCGCCGCAGGTGCCCTCGCTGCTGGTGCTGACCCTCTGCGCCGCCACCGCGTCGGTGCTCGGCGACCTCGTGGCCTACCGTCTCGCCTGGCGCGGTGGCGAACGCCTCGACCGGGCCATCGCCAGGTCCCGCCGCCTCACCTCCGCGCAGGACCGTCTCGGCGTGGCCCTCAGCCGAGGCGGAGGGGCGCTGGTCGTCGTCGCCCGGTTCGCCCCTGCGGGCCGCTCCGTCGTCTCCCTGGGCGCGGGCGCCGCGCACCGCAAGGTGAAGGAATTCCTGCCCTGGTCGGCCGTGGCCGGAGTGGCCTGGGCGGTCTACAGCGTGGGCCTCGGCTACTTCGGCGGCCAGTGGCTGGGCGCGGGCTGGCTGGGCACGGCCGTCTCGGTCCTCGCCCTGTTCCTGGCGGGCGCCCTCGCGGCGCTGGTGGTCCGCCGCCCCGCCCACACCTCGGAGGCGGTCCCAGCCCCGGCGGCCGGGACCCCGGCCAGGACCTGACGGCACGGGCGGACGCTCGGTCGCTCGGGCGGACGCCCAGGACCGGGCGGACGCTCAGGACCGGGCCGCGCCCCGTATCTCCAGGCCGTCCAGCAGCCGCTGGGTGGCCTCGGTGATCTCGTCCACGGCCCGGTCGAAGACCTCCTGGTTGTGCGCGGCGGGCGCGCGGAAGCCCGACACCTTGCGCACGTACTGCAGGGCGGCGGCTCTCATCTCCTCCTCGGTGGCCTCTTCGGGGATGGCTGGGGGACGAAGCGTCTTGATGCTGCGGCACATGTCTCCATTGTGCGACGCACCACTGACATCGTGCCTGAGCGTGACCGCGACGCGGTCGGCCCCTACGCTCCCTGCCGGTCGTCCCCCAGCCGCTCGATCGCCGGGATGACGTAGCTCCCGTCGAGAACGGCCTGGTCGGGCAGGTGGAGCCGGAGAACGGGCCGGAAGCGGCCGGCCGGGACCGGCAGCCAGTTCGCCGTGTCGGCCTGGTCCGCGGGCGGTTCGGCGGACAGGTGCAGCGTCAGCGCCCCGTCGGCGTCGTGGACGAGCCCGGCGGTCCGGCTCCCGATCGTGTACCGGTCCGCCGCGTTCGCGACCAGATGACCTCCGGGGCTGTCGTACGCGGTCAGCGACCAGAACGCCCGGACCGGGGGCGGCTGCGCGAAACGCAGCGCATAGCGGTGGGCGCCCTCCAACGGGCGGCCCCCGGAGTCGCGGGCGGTGTGCGCGTACACCGCCTCGTACCCATGGGGCAGCCAGCGCCCTCGCCGTGCCGCCACCGCCCTGACCAGGTACGACGCCTGGCGTCCTGGAAGCCTCCACTCCGGCGTGCCGAGCGTGCCGACACCGAAGTGGTCCAGGTTGTAGTCACGCAGGTGCGGAGTCATCTGCCAGCCCGCCGCCGCCGTGGGCCGGCGGGCCGCCTCCTCCACCCGCAGCCTGCCGAGCGCGAGTCCCCGCCTCAGCGCCCGTACGAGGCCCGGCCCGGGCGACACGTACGGCGAGATCCCCTCCTCCAGGAGCCCGAGCGGCTGGAAGCGGTCCTGGTAGGCGCGATCGGCCGCGGCCGGCGGGAAATCGGCCATCCACACCCGGAGCTCCTCGAAGAACCGCAGTTCCCCCGGCACCCCGGGCTCCGTCGCGGGGAGTCCGGTCCGGTGCGCACGGTCGCCCAGATGCGTGAGGGTGAGCTCCTGCTGGAGCGCCCTGACCCTGGGCATGTCATCGGGCCCGTCGCAGGCGAGGCGGCCGAGTACGGAGATGACGGAGGTGGGGGCGTCGATCACCCCGGACCCCTCGGGCACGGTGCCGGCCCAGCCGGGCGGCACGACCAGCCAGTCGCCCTCGTCGGGGCCTGTCCGGTCACCGAGGTAGGCGAAGACGTTGCTCCACGCGTCGACGAACTGGAGGACGTGGTACGCCCCGCCCATGTCCGGGACGTGCAGCCTGACCGGCCCTCCTGAGAGGTCGAGCTGGGCGAGCGCGTCGACCAGGTCGGCGGGGGCGTAGGGGGTGTGCGTACGGGGCGTGGCGGGCCCGTCCGCGTGCGCGAAGTCGTTGAACGGCGCGGGCGCCAGCTCCCCGTAGCCCTCCTGGAGGCCTGCCTGGACCGCCGAAAGCCGGCGGACGAGCGGGGACCCGTAGACGTACGCGTCGGCGGCCAGCGCCGTGGTCGCGTCCGGTTCCATGCCGCCTCGGCCCTGGTTCACGTCAGATGACCGGCTTCACCCGGTGGGCGCACAGGGCCCAGATCACGAAGGTGTCGAGCGCGATGGAGATGACCGCCCACAACGGCTGGTACGGCAGCCAGATGAAGTTGGCGACCAGATTCAGCGCGGCCAGCGCCAGGCCCACCCCCCAGGCCCAGGCGACGCCCTTGAGGATGCCCCACCCGACGAGCACCAGGAACACCCCGAGGATCAGGTGGATCCATCCCCAGGCGGTGATGTCGAACTTGAACGTGTAGTTGCTGATGCGCGTGTACACAGCGTCGGAGGCGATGCCCGCGATCCCCTTGACGACGGCGAGGATGCCGTCGACCAGGAGCACGACACCGGCGAACATGACCCCGCTCGACGCCCAGGGGCTGTCGGGGCCGGGAGCGGAAGGAGGCCGTGGGGAGTCAGGCGTGGAAGGCCCTGAGGAGCGAGGGGCGGAAGCTGACTGGCTCATGGGATTCCTCCACTCGACGAGCTGCCACGCACTGCTGCGGGCAGCTCCGACCCTGTGCGAGGACAGCGCCGGCCACGACCCGGAAGCGCCCGTCCGGGTGACAGCCCACCTCCCGCTCAGGGGCCTCCGACGGTCACGACCTGCCCCTGTGCGTCGACGGTGAGCGCCACCCGCTCGACGTCGTTCGTCAGCACAAGGACCCCCCACACGACGCCCCAGAGGCAGCACGTGAAGACGGTCAGAAAGGCGTGCAGCACATGGTTGACCGGCTGTCCCCGCACCAGCACCGCCTGGCTTCCCGACCGGGACTCCACCCGCCATCCGGCAGCGACCCGCCGGCTCACCACCCAGTCCAGGATCAGGCCCCTCTGTGTGGCGTCCGGTGCGCCCGTGCTCGCTCCGTAGTAGCCGGGCGGCGGTTCGAGTGATGCCTCGCGGGGGTGTCCCGCACAGCGGTGTCCCGCACGACGACGCTTCACGGAGCTCACCTCCAGGTGTCGAGGTCTCCGCCCCGCCACTCGATCAACTCCGGCTGGTCCAGGTCGATCTCCTCGGCCCCCCGCGCCAGCCCGGCCTGCCGGAGGAACGAGGCGACCTCCCCGCGTCCGTGCGCAAGACCGACGATCTGCCCGCGCACGGTCACCCGCCGCCCGCCGGTCGGCGAGGGCGGGTACACGATCACGGGCGGATGTCCTGACATGCCTCCACGGTCCCCCGTGCCCCGTCGCCTCGCATCCCGGGGCCGTCAGGAGCGGCCGGGACCCGGCGCCGCAGCAGGAACGGGGTGGTCAGCAGCAGGAGGGCCGCCGCCCCGATGGCCGCGCGCGTACCGATGACGGCGGCCAGCACGCCCCACGCGGCCGTGAGCACCGCGATGGCCGCCGTACTCGAAACCGTCCACGCGGTCAGCACCCGCGCCACGCGCTCGGCCGGTACGTGTTCGAGCCGGTGGGTGGCGAAGAGCGGGTTGAAGACGCCCATGCACGCGATGAGGCCGAGTTCGACCAGGATCACCAGCACGACACCGGCGGCGCCCGGGGTGACGAGGACCAGCCCCATGAGCCACACCGAGCGCAGCACGCCCGACCACAGCAGGACGCGGGCCCTGCCGAAGCGGGTCTGCAGCCGCGGTGCGGCCTGGGCGCCGATGAGCCCGCCGACGCAGGGGAGGCCGAAGGCCAGGCCGTACTGCCACGCCGCCCAGCCGAGATCGCCGAGGAAGAGGACGGCGCACAGCGGTTCCGTGGCCATGATCAGGGCGTTCACCGCGACGGTGTTCAGGAACAGCGGCCGCAGCTCGGGGTCGGCCAGGATGAAACGCCAGCCGTCGAACAGATCGGCTGCGCGCAGCCGGGAGCCCCTGGCCCCCGCCGCCGGCACCGTCCCGGGTTCACGCTGCCGGATCGCGAGGATCCCGGCGGCGGAGAGCAGGAACCCGACGGCGTTCGCGACGACGGTCACCGCCGGACCGATGAGGCTGATGGCGGCCCCGCCCAGGGTGGGACCCACCGCTGTGGCGGTCCAGGTGGTCGACTCGAAGCGGCCGTTGGCGACGAGCAGCTGACCGGGCCGTACGAGCGTCTTGAGATAGGCGCCGCTCCCCGAGGTGAAGGCGATGTTCGCGGCGGCCGAGACGACGGAGACCAACAGCAGCTGTGAGTACGTCAGCACCCCGAGGCCGAAGGCGACGGGGATGCTGCACAGCGCGGCGAAGCGTACGAGGTCGGCCGCCACCATGACGGGCTTCTTCGGCCGCCCCTCCACCCAGGGCCCCAGAGGCAACGCGAGCACCGCTCCCACGGCGAGCCCCGCGGCGGCGAGGCCGGAGACGGCGGCGGGCCCCACGTGCAGCACCTGGAGGGCGATCAGGGGCAGGGCACCGAAGCCGAGCCAGGTCCCCAGGGTGCTCGCGGCGTACGCCGACCACAGCCATCCGAAGGGCCTCCCGAGCCGCTGCCGCCCACCCGTCGCACTCTGCGCCGTGCCCTTCGCCGCGCTCTTCGTCGCACTTCTCATCGCACTCCTCGTCACAACGAACGGTTGACGGCGAGGATTGGACCAGCAACGACACCGCCGGAGCCAACAACCGACGCGCCCCACACCACAACCTCCGGTTGTGCGGTCCTACAGTGGCCGGATGGACCTGGAGGGAGTGCGGACGTTCGTCGTCACGGCAGACGTGGGCCAGTTCCAGGAAGCCGCGTACGAGCTGTCGGTCAGCCAGCAGGCCGTCTCCAAACGGGTGGCCGCCCTGGAGCGCCGTCTCGGCGTCCAGCTGTTCGCGCGCACCGCCCGGGGCGCGCGGCTGACGCTCGACGGCCAGGCGTTCCTGCCGTACGCCCGCGAGCTGCTCCGGGCCGCCGACCGCGCGGCGGCATCCGTACGCCCTGGCGAACGCGCGCTGAGGGTCGACGTGCTCAACCGCAGCATCGCCCCCGCGGTGGCCCTCCAGGGCTTCTACCAGGAGAACCCGGGTATCGACCTGGATGTGGTGACCCTCTTCACCAGCGGGGTCGACACGGCGATCGAGGCCGTGCGGACCGGTGAGATCGACGCGACGTTCAGGGCCGTCCCGTATCCGGCGGACGCCCTGCCCGCCGACGTCGTCGTGGAACCGGGCCTGGACGCCCCCGTGGAACTCCTCGCCGGTCCTCACCACCCGCTGAGCCGGGCCGAGACGCTCACACCCCGCCGGCTGCGGGGCCACCGCCTCTGGATCCCGGGCATCGTGCCCGGCACCGAATGGGCGGCGTACTACGACCAGTTGTCCGAGGCGTTCGGCCTGCGCATCGACGCGATCGGCCCGCACTTCGGCACAGCCGCCCTGCTGGACACACTGGCTGACTCCGACGACCTGGCCACGCTGGTGGGCGCGGGCGACCGTTACGTCTGGCCGGCCGGTCACGGCCTCCGCCGCATCCCGCTCCGCGATCCGGTCCCGGTCTACCCGCACGCGCTGGTCCGCCGCCGGGACAACCCGCACCCGGCTCTCGCGTCACTGCGCGCCTACCTGGCGGCGAACCGGCCGAAGACGGGGGGCGAACGCTGGAGACCGAACTGGCTCGACCAGCGGGCGGACCGACATGGCGTGGAGGAACAGTGAGCGCAGGCAGCCGCGGAGTACTGGGAGTCGTGGGCACGGCGACCGACGGGGTGGAGACACTGCGTACGGGGCTGGTCGAGCCGGCCGTCGCGCGGGGCTGGCAGGTGACCGTGACCCTCACACCGAACGCGGGCCGATGGCTGAGGGCGAACGGTGAGTGGGACCGACTGGAGTCGCTGACCGGTTTCCCGGTGCGCGACACCCCCCGTCTGCCGGCCGAGCCCCGCCCCCACCCGGTCGCCGACTGCCACGTCGTCGCACCCGCCAGCGCGAACTACGTCGCCAAGCTGGCTGCGGGCATCGCCGACAACCAGGCCCTGACGCAGGTGGGCGAAGCGCTCGGCACGGCCGGCGTCCCGGTGGTCGTGTTCCCCCGGATCAACGCGGCACATGCCCGGCATCCTGCCTGGGACGGCCACATCGAGGCACTGCGCCGGGCGGGCGTGGAGCTGGTGTACGGGGCGGACGTCTGGCCCCTGTACGAACCGCGGGAGGGCCCGGCGACCCGGGAGCTCCCCTGGGCGGCGATCCTGGGACACCCGGCCGTGGGACCTCGCTGAGGACGCGGTCAGCCGCTCTGCTCGGGCCCCGCCGATCCCTCACGCCGTTCACGCCGCGCACGCGCGCGGTCATGGGCCTCCCGGAGCAGCCGGCGGACCACCGCTTCGGTCCTGGGCCCCGGGTTCACCACGGCGAGCCAGGCCGCGGAACCGTACACGGGATGCGCGATCACGGTGTCGACGGCCCCGGGGTCATCGCCGGGACCCGGCTCGCCCTGCGCGCCCGGCGCGTGACCGGTCCAGGTACCGAACGCCTCTTTCCCCGCCGTTACGTTGACGCGAAAGGCGTCCGGCCGGTCCAGGCGCGACCGCTCGTCGCCCGGGTAGTTCTTCGTCACGATCGTCGCGAACGGCTGAGTCGCCCGCGGGACGACGCCGTCCGGAGCGTGGTAGAAGAACGCGTCCCCCCAGCTGATCTCCGGTGAACCGTCGCCAGGTACCGGCCTGACGGTCAGGACACCGTCGAGGCCTTCCACGAATTCGATGATCTCGTCGATGGTCATGTGCTCAAGCGTTTCATTAAGGTGCATGTGGAGACTTCGCCCCGCTTTTCGAAGGACAGCCAGGTGACAACCCTCAAGTCGCCCAAGTCACCGGCCATGCGGACGGTCGATGTCGCACGGCGCGCCGGGTACTCCGTCCAGCAGGTCCGCCACCTCCAACGTGACGGTGTCCTCCCGCCCTCGACACGCACGGCTACGGGCTACCGGATCTACGGGGAGCCGCACCTGCGGTCGGCACTGGCCTACCGGGCTCTCGCGGCGGGCACGGGCCCGGTCGAGGCCAAGCGGATCATGCGTACCGTGCACGAGCGCCCGGTCGCGGAAGCACTGGCCCTGCTCGACGCGGCACACGCACGGCTCGACCGGGAGCGTACGGACCTGGAACGCGCCAAGGAGGCCGCCGCGGCGATCTCCGCCGAACAGATCGAAGACGTACGCGCATCGGACGCGCTGAGCGTCTCCGAACTCGCCGCCGCGCTCGGTGTGCGCCCGTCGACCCTGCGGCACTGGGACGCCGAGGGGCTGGCCGTTCCGGACCGGGTCCCCCCACGGGACACGCGTCGCTACTCGCCGGCCCAGACGCGGGACGCCCGGATCGTGCACCAACTACGCAGCGCCGGTTACGGCGTCGAGGCGCTCCGGGCCTTGATGCCGGACCTGCGACACGGGCAGGGGCGACACGGACAGGGGCGACACGGACAGGCGCACGGAGACCTCGAAGCCGCCCTGGCCGCCAGGGACGCGAGCATCACGACCCGCTCCCGAGCCCTGCTGGACGCGGCAGCCCCACTCTCCGCAATCCTCGCGGGGCCCGCCGATCACTGACGTAGGCTCCCTGTTCGCATGCGGAGCATGCACGGACGAGGGGGCGGTTCATGAGTGATTCCCAGCGCATGGAAGCGGACGCGGAAGCCGGGGACGGCACGCCCGGCAGCGACCCACGAAGACGGGGCCTGCTCGCACGTGCGGGAATCATCGCGCTCGTCCTGGCGGTACCGGCCGGCGCTTTCGTCTGGCTGTTCCAGGACGAACTCTTCCACCCCTTCGGCGACGCACGCGCCTGCGACGGCAGCGACGCGCAACTGTCGGGCCTGCTGGGCCCCGGGGGCATACCGTTGCCCGCCGACGCGTCCGACGTCCACTACTACACGCAGAACGGGCGCACCGAAGTCTCGTTCCTGAGCGGCCGGATACCGGACTTCCTCCACCGCGCGGGCTTCGTCCCCGACGGCACATCTCCGTTCGACGCCGAGCACGACCACCGCTACGCGATCGGCGAGAACGAGACCGAACTCCCGGCCGGCCTGTGCGGCTCCGGCGCCCGGGCCCCTCTGGTGACCTATTCCGGCTCGGCGGCCGAGATCCTGGTGGAACGTTCCCCTTTCACCGCCGACCGGTTCCGCGCCCCGGCACGCGCGATCGTCACGTACAACACCCCCTGACGGCTCGGCAGACCGCTCGTCACCAGCGGGCGACGAGCGTCTCCTCCTCACCCCGGCTGCGGTACAGCCAGGTGGTACCCGGCGGTGCGGCCCCGGTCAGGTAGCCGACGATGGGCTCACGCTGTATCGCGCTGTCCAGCTCACCGAGCAGCTTCAGGGCGTCGGGCAGGGGGAAGAAGGCGGCCTGCTCGATGTCATCGTCCTGCGGCGCGACATCCCCCGACCACTCGCCGACCTCAAAGGCGACGGCCAACGCCGAAGGGTGCCGCTCGGAGTCGATGTGCATGAGGAACGCTGTACGCACCGGGTCACCCACCAGCAGCCCTGTCTCCTCCAGCAGCTCGCGCCGGAGGGCTTCGTGCATGAGCTCACCGTCCTCGACTCCACCTCCGGGCAGGGACCACAGAAGGCCCCCGTCGACACCGAGCCCCTCGCGCACGAGCAGGATCTCGTCGCCTCGGCGAATGATGCCGATGACCAACTGCACACGGGGCGTCGGGGCCTTCATTTCCTCTTCTGTCATGCCGCAGACCGTAGATGACGGGCCGTTACCCGGCAGCATCGGGAAAGGCCCCCCATGCGACGGCGCAGGCCGGACCAATCAGCCTTCGGTGAAGGCCTTGAGCAGAGTGTGGGGCGTGCCCTCGCCCAACATCACGTGCAGATCGGGGGCTTCGGCGTTCGCTGCGGCACTGCGTACGAACATGGCCTGCTCGTATTCGGTGAGGGCCGTCTCGATGTCGTCGGGGTGTGCGGCGATGGCCTTGCCCAGTTCGGCACCGTCATACAGGGCCAGGTTGGCGCCTTCGCCGTTGGGGGCCGTGAGGTGTGCGGCGTCGCCGAGCAGGGTCACTCCCGGTGTCCGGTCCCACCGGTGATCGACGGGCAGGGTGAAGATGTTGCGCAGGACCGGCGCGGTCTCGCCCTCGGTGACCAGGGCGGTGAGCTCCGGTGCCCAGCCGTCGTACTCCCGCACGGTCCGTGCGGTGGCCGCCGCGGGATCGGCGAAGTCGAAATCGGCGAACCACTCCTGGGTCCCGGACAGGAGCACCCAGGTGTGAAGGTTGCTGTCGCGCTCCCGGTGAGCCAGGATCCCCTTCCCCGGCTCAAGCACCATCATCGATCCGCCCCCGACGGTCTTCGCGCTGGACGGGTGCCGGTTGTCGCCGTCGAACAGATAGGTCTCGATGAACGAGAAACCGGTGTACTCGGGTGTCGCACCGGAAACCAACGGCCGGACCCTGGACCAGGCACCGTCGGCGCCGACCAGCAGGTCCGTGACAGCGGTGGTGCCGTCGGCGAAGGCCACCTCATGGCGGCCGTCGCCCAGACCACGCACACCGCTGACCTTGTGCCCCCATCGGACGGTGTCGGCCGGGAGCGAGTCGAGCAGCATCTGCCGCAGTTCGCCGCGCTGCACCTCGGGCTCGCCACCCGTACCGTCGTCGGGCACGTCGAGCAGGACGTTCCCGTCCCGGTCAAGGAGCCGCATCGCCTGACGCCCCTCCAGGACGAGCCCCCGGAACTCCTCGGTCAGGCCAGCCGTCTCCAGCGCCGGCTGACCGTTGTACTCGCGGATGTCGAGCAGCCCGCCCTGTGCACGCACCGCCGGAGACGGCTCCGCCTCGTACACCGTGGACGGTATCCCGTGGACGTGCAGGACGCGGGCGAGCGTCAGTCCGCCAAGCCCTGCGCCGATGATGGTGACATGTGTGGTCATGGTGATTCCTCGTGTGTCCATGCCCGCCGGATGATCGCCCGGCCGGATCTCCATGAACAGTTCCAGCCCCCGCCGACAAGGCACTGACAGCGCACTGACAGCACCGACAGATGACCGGCACCACCGTCGCGGTCAGAACCAGTGCAGGCAGTGAGGGGCGCGCTCGGTGCGGAAGAGGGCGTCGGCCAGGACGACCGCGGCCGGGCGGTGGACCCGGATGCGTCCGGCCCGCACCAGCGTGCTCGGGGCGGTGCCGCCGAGGTAGACCGAGCCCAGGTCGCTCACGTCAAGGGACAGGTCGGGCGCCCGGTCCGTCGGGACGCAGTCGGCCTTACCGTCCCGGACGGTCAGCAGGTAGCGGCCGCCCTCGCCGAGGAACGGGTCCTCGACGTCGAGGACGAGCTCGCCGTCCATGGACCAGCCGCGCGCGGTCAGCGCGCCCGGGACGTCCAGCAGCCGCACCCAGAGCCAGTCGGTGTCGCCGCTCACCTCGCCGGCCCGGAAGTCCGCGAACTGCCAGCGCAGCGGGTGCCCGGGCGGGACGTGCTTGAACACGACCTGAGAGACCAGGTCGTGGCCCAGTACGAACCGGGCCAGGGCCGTGAAGACGGTGTCGTCGGTGGTGATGGTCTCGTCGACCGTCAAGGTGCCGGACTCGATCGAGTAGCTCGCGTACCCGTCCGGTACGCCGTCGGCATCCCGATGGACGGCGATGTAGCGCGGCGCCGGTGAGATCGGGGGCTGCCCCGCGCGCAGGGCCCACCAGCGGTGCGGCCGGGACAACGCACCGGGCTGGGCACGCCGATACCGGTCGTAGACCTCTTCCAGGATCTCGCCGCACACGTCACGCCGCAGCACCTCGACCGAGCCGTTGTCCGCCCCGGTCGCCGGTGCGTCGTCCCCTGTGCGAGCCAGGGGAACAGCGAGGGCAGCCTTGTGGCGCGGCACTGTCAGCCGAGACGTGTGGGTCGCCGGACCGTAGCCGAACCTTCCGTAGATCGGGGCCTCGGAGGCCAGCAGCACGGCCAGGAACTCCCCCCGGGCCCGCAGGTCGCCGAGCTGGTGCCGCATCACCGCGCTGAGCACGCCCTGGCGCCGGTGCGAGGGCAGGACACCGACGGAGCTCACCCCTGAGACCGGGACGAGGGCCCCACCGGGCAGGGTGAGATCGAAGGCGTACGCGGCGGCGGTGCCGACGGGCCGCCCGTCCTCCGTCAGGGCAAGCAGACAGCGGTCCGTCCGGAGCGCCGACCACCACTGCCCGCCGCCGTCGACCGGGGTTTCCGGGAAGAGCCCGAACGCCGCATGCACCGTGTCGACGAAGACGTCAAGGTCCTCATCGGTCGTGGAACGGATCTCCATCGCTGCGGCGGCCTCCTCGAAATCTGCCGTCACCCACTACCGTCGACGCCCCCACAGCGGCTCGCTGCGGGGGCGTTCTGACTGGTGGGCGCGGGCAGTTTCGAACTGCCGACATCTGCTTTGTAAGAGCAGCGCTCTACCCCTGAGCTACGCACCCGTGGATGAGGCAACAGGTTACATGGCCCGCAGCCCCCGGCGGCAATCCGGTTCCGGGCCCGGCTCCGTCGCGGTGGCCCGGGGCCGGTACGGGGGTTAGCCCCACCCCGGAGACGGTAGCCGTCCGGATCGTGCGGGGAATCGGGGCGCGCATACCGTGGGGCCACACCGGCCGTGCAGCGCTCTCAGGGGGACTCGACACCATGACCATCCGTACACGACGTACCGAGGCACTCGTGGCCGCCGGCGGGACCGTGCTGCTGGTGGCCGCGCTCAGCGGCTGTGGCAGTACGGATGTGGGGGACGCGCCCGACGAGCACAAGTCGTTCGCCTTCAGCGGGAAGGCGCTCACCATCGACGCCGACAATTCGAGCCTGGAGCTCGTGTCCGCCGATGTGAAGGAGATCGAGGTGACCCGCCGGGTCGACGGGTGGGTCGTGCTCGGCAGTGGGCCCGACCCCGTGTGGAAGCTCGACGGGGACACGCTGAGGCTCGAGGTGAAGTGCGGGGGCATGATCAGCGACTGTGACGGCCACCACGTGGTCAAGGTGCCCCGTGGACTGGGCGTGACCGCGTCGGGGAGCAACGGGGAGGTGAGCGCGACCGGGTTCAGTGCGCCGCTCAAGCTCTCCGGTGACAACGGCGGGGTCCAGGTGCGTGACATCTCCGGGCCGCTGGAGCTGAGCTCGGACAACGGTTCGATCGAGGCAGACCGGATCTCGGGGAGCTCCGTGACCGCCCGCTCGGACAACGGGTCGATCAAGATCGGGTTCACCCAGGTCCCCGACCTGGTGGACACCGTCAGTGACAACGGGCGCATCGCCATCGACCTTCCCGCGGGGAAGGAGACGTACGCCGTGTCCGCCGCCGCGGAGAACGGTGACGTGTCCGTCACGGTGCCCCGCAGCGACAGCAGCAAGCACGTGGTGAAGGCGCGCAGCGACAACGGAGAAATCACAGTCCGAAGTGCGAACTAACCGACCCGTGCGTTCGTCCTAACTGGTGCGAGAATGAACCGGGCAGGGTGAATCGGCACGGGAGAGGGATGTGACGGCGACGCACACGCGGCCGCAGGCGAAAGCGAGTGGTGGTTCCGCCGTCAGGGACGTCCTGGTGCTGATGCTGCTGCCGGTTCCTCTCGTCGCCGCCGCGCTGCCCGGCGCCTTCGCGGGCGGTGGCACGCGCCGCTGGTTCGGGGGGCGCGGGGAGAGTCAGCGTGCTGACGCGCAGGCGGCGAAGGACGCGGCGGCCAACGCCTTCTACGAGCTGGACACCGCGCAGCGCGATCTGCGGATCTCGATCGAGACGATCACCGCCGTGGACAGTTCGCCGCGCGCCCGCAAGGCCGCGGAGGACTTCGCGGAGCTGGGCCGGCGGATCGACGCGGCCAGCCTCGACTACATCACCGCGGTCGACGCCCATGACCTCGACCGGGACGATCTGGAGCCCTCGGCGGCCGCGGGTGCGCGGACCCAGCTGACCCGGGCCAAGGACGATCTCGTACGGGTCAAGGGCGAGCTCGACCGGTTCTCCCAGGGGCTCGGGACGCTGCTCAGCAGCGCGGAAACCCAGCTCGCGCGGCTCGCTCCCGCGGTGGAGCGGGCCCGGCAGGGGCTGCTCGCCGCGAGTAACGCCCTGGACACGGTGCGCGCGTCCGGGCTGCGGGCGGACGAGCTCGCGGCCCGGCTCGCGGCTCTCGGCCCGGAGCTGACCAAGCTCAACCAGGGCGCGGGGCAGCACGGCGTCGCCGAGACCCTGCAGCGCGCGGACCGGGTGCTGCGGGACTCCGAAGCGGTGCGCGCGGAGGCGGAGCAGTTGCCCGAGCGGGCCGCCGAGATCGACCGCAGGCTGGTGTCGCTGCGCACCCGGGCCCAGGCGCTGACCACCCGCGCCGGGCAGGTCGAACCGGTGCTCAGCGAGCTCCGGCGGCGCTTCTCGGCCGCCTGCTGGCAGGACCTGCAGCCGGTTCCGGAGCAGGCCGCGGTCAATGTCAGGCAGGCCGAGACGAAGCTCGCGGAGGCCGCCGCCGCGCGGTCCGAGCAGCGCTGGGCCGATGCGACGTCCCGCCTGAGTACGGTCAGGGCGCTGCTCAACGCGACCGATGAGGCGGTGTCCGCCGCCGGGGACCGGCTGAAGCAGCTTGACGCGGTCGCCAAGAATCCGCAGGCGGAGATCGACCGCACCCGGTTCGCGATCCGGGACGCCCAGCGTCTGGCCATGGCCGGCCGGCAGACGCCCGATCCGCGCCATGCCCGCCCGCTGGACGACGCCGTGGGGCGGCTGGACCGGGCGATCGCCGGTCTCGAAGGCCGCCACCCCGACTACTGGCATTTCCTGACCGAGACCGAGGCGGTGCGTGGGACGGCGACCCGTGTGGTCTCCGCCATCCGTGAGGACCTGGGAAGCGGCACCTGAGCACACCGGGCGCGGCGCGGCGCTGCTGCCGGAGCGGCCCGACATTGCCCGGCGCTTGATTTGTCCCCGGCGGCCGGTGGGCCGATCCTGGAGGTTACGCGGCGGCTTCCGCATCCCGCCGATCCGCCGAGGTGCCCCTGGCCGGTACGCGGCCGAAGGAGGCCGTCATGGTCACACACATCCTGCATCCCCCGCGCCGTCACGGCGGGCCCGCCCGTCGCGGAACGGCCCTCCTGGACGAACAACTGCCCGTGGACCACCGCCTCAGCCGCGTCTACCGGGTCGGCGCGGGCCTGATGGGCCTGCTGCTCGTCGCCTTCGGCATCCTGGGGCTCATCGACCGTATCGGCTACTTCGACACCGGCGGCGACACGGTGGCGGGCCTCAACACCAACGGCACGCTGAGCGTCCTGTCCATCTGTGTCGGGCTGCTGCTCTTCGCCGGCATGGTCGTCGGCGGGAACTTCGCCTCGACCCTGAACATGGTCCTGGGGGTCGCCTTCGTCCTCAGTGGGTTCGTGAATCTGGCCGTGCTGGACAGCAGCATGAATTTCCTGGCCTTCCACATGCAGAACGTGCTGTTCAGCTTCGTGGTCGGGCTGCTGCTGATGATGTTCGGCATGTACGGAAGAGTCAGCGGCGCCCTGCCCCACGACAACCCGTACTGGCGGGCCCGCCACCCCGAGCAGGTCGCCAGGGAGCAGCGCCGGCCGCGCGCCCCGATGCCCGGTGTCGCGAAGGGCGAGGGACTCTGATCGAGAGGCTCTAATCTGGGGCCATGCCTCGTTACGAGTACCGCTGCCGCCCCTGCGGCGAGACGTTCGAACTCAGCCGCCCGATGGCCGAGTCATCCGATCCCGCCTCCTGCCCCTCCGGGCACGAGGACACCGTGAAGCTGCTCTCCACCGTGGCCGTGGGCGGCTCGGGCTCCTCCGCCGCTCCGGCCGCCGCCCCCGCGGGCGGCGGCGGTTGCTGCGGCGGAGGCTGCTGCGGCTGACCCCACCGCACGCTCTGTCGCTGCTCCTGCGGCTCGCCCGCGTGTGCTCAGCGACCCGCCCGCACAGGGTCGGCGGCGCGCAGGAAGCGGCGCAGGATCTCCTCGCCCGCGGCGCCGCCCCGCTCCCGGAGCACCTCGGTGTTGGGCGCGCCCCAGCCGCAGTCGGCGAGCTCGCCGTGACCCGGGCGCCAGGCCCGGTCCGCGGCGAGCAGCAGGTCGGCGTCCAGGAGCGAGTCACCGGCGGCGAGCGTCAGCGTGGCACCGCTGCGGCGGGCCACCTCCCGCATCGCGGCGCTCTTGGTGAGCGGCTTGGGTACGACGTAGATCTTCCGGCCCTGGAGCGAGACGGTCCATCCCCTGGGGTCGGCCCAGGCCGTCAGCTCCTTGACCCAGCCCTCGGGGAGGGCGGCGCGGTCGACGACGAGGTAGGCGAAGAGGTCCTCGGCGACGCGTTCCTTGAGCAGCCAGGAGGGGTCGCCCTTCGCCTTGAGGTGGGCGCGGACCTCGGCGAGTGAGGCGCACTCGCCGGCGATCCGGCGTGCCACGTGGTCCTGCCAGTCGGGGTCGGAGACGCCGTCGACCAGGAGGTGTCCACCGTTGGCACAGATGGCGTACCGGGAGGCGGGTCCTGGCAGGTGGATGCGGCCGTACTGCTCCCGGGTCCGGGTGGTGGTCGGGACGAACACCGTGGTGCGGGCCAGTTCGTCGAGCAGCGCGGCGGCGGTCTCCGTCATGTAGCAGAGGGGCGCACCGCCGTAGACCTCCACGCAGAGCAGGCGCGGGGCCTGCGCGTCGGGCATGGACAGCTGGAGGGACGCCGCCGAGTAGATGAGGGTGCGGTCGAGATCACTGGCCACCAGCGTCACGGGGGTGTTCTCGGGCGTGCTCCCGGGGGCGTTCACCGTTTCGCTCACTTCGCCGTCACCGCCGTGCCGTCGACGCCCGTGGCGCCGCGCGTGTACTTGGGGTGGATCAACCCGACGCAGGTGTACGGGAGTTCCCGGACCTCCTCGACCGGGACCCCACGCTGCTCGGCCAGCAGCCGTACGTGGTCGAGGTCGGCGCCGGCTCCCCGCTTGGCCAGGATCTTCCAGGGAACGCGGCGCAGCAGCACCCGGGTGGTCTCGCCGACGCCGGGCTTGACCAGGTTCACGTCGTGGATGCCGTACTCCTCACTGATGCGTTCGACGGCGGCCCAGCCCTCCCAGGTGGGGGCGCGGTCCGCGGCGAGCAGTTCCTTCGCCTCGGCGTCCACGGCTCCGGCGACCTCGTCGAAGCGGGCGGCGACCGTGTCGAGGAACAGTCCTGAGACATCGGCGTCCGCGAGTTCTCGGTAGAACTTCGCGCCGTGGAAGTCGTCCGGGCCGACCAGGTCGGAGCGCAGGACCGTACGGGAGATCAGCCCGGACACGGTGGAGTTGAGGCAGGCGGACGGGATGAGGAAGTCCTCGCGCGTGCCGTACGTGCGTACGCAGCCGCCCGGGTCGGCCAGTACGGCGATCTCCGGGTTGAACCCCCCGAAGTCCTCCAGTGCCGCCGCGAGTTCGCGGGTGATGGCGCCCTTCCCCGTCCAGCCGTCGACGAAGACGACATCCGCGGGGTCGTGGTGGGCGGCCAGCCAGCGCAGGGCGTTGGCGTCGATTCCGCGGCCGCGGACGATGGAGACCGCGTAGTGCGGCAGGTCCAGGCCGTGGCGGTGCTGGGCCCAGCGGCGCATCAGGACGCCGACCGGGGTACCCGCGCGGGCCAGGGAGACCAGCACGGGCCGGGGTCCGCGTTCGGCGAGTACGGTCTCGGTGACGGTGCCGACGGCCCGCGCGATCCGGGACGCCGAGGTGTCCAGGGCGGCCTTGAAGAGCTCCTGGTACTGCGTGCTGGGCTGGTACTCGACGGGCAGCGATTCCGCGTAGTGGGCGCCGCCGCTCTGGATCGCCTCCTCGCGCTCCTCGGTGGGGGCCTCCAGGGCCGTGTCCGAGAGGTCCTGGAGCAGCCAGCCGACGTCGTCCGCCGCGTAGGAGGAGAAGGCGGGTCCCCGGAGGGGTTCGGGCAGCATGGCGGCTTCCTGCCAGTCGTGGGGCGGCGGGGGGACGTACGAGGGGACGACCGCGAGCAGCACCTGGCCGGTGTGCTCGGCCAGCCGGGCCAGCAGTCCGTCGGGGGCGTGCAGGGCGGGGGTGTCGGCGGTGGAGTCGACGACGGCGACGACGGCGTCGAAGCCCGCTCCCGCGACGTTGTAGGCGTACCGGTCGCCCGGTCCGTCGGCGGGTTCGTCGTGGGCGGGGAAGACGAGGCGGCTGCGTATCGCGTAGCCCGGGTCGTCGACGGCGAGCACGGGCGAGCGGGTGGTGGTGGAGTAGCGGACATCGGCCGTGGTGGCGTCCTCCAGGGCGGTGCCGAGCCGCAGGGGTGCGTACATCAGCTCCTCGAAGCCGAGGACGAGCACCCTGCGGGCGTCGCCGAGGGCGCCGGCGAGGCGGGCGGCCATGGCGGGGAGGGCGGCTTCGAGGGCCGCGCGCTGGACCGGCGTGAAGCCGTGCCGTCCGCCGTCGGGCACACCGGCCGGCCAGTCCAGGGCGACGCGGAGGGGGGCGGGCCGTGGCATGGCGGGCTCACTCACCGCGAGAGACCCACTCACCGCGTCCTGCCCGTGAGCCGCCTCGTGCTCGGCCACCAGGCCCCGGCCCTTCTCCAGGACCCCGTCCGGCAGCCGCACGGTGCCCCGGGCGCGGGCCACCAGGTCGACGCGGGCACCGATCTCGCCGGCGAACTCGGCGAGCCGCCCCCGGTCGGCCTCGGAGCGCATGTCCACCAGGGCGACGATGACGTACCGGTCCCTGGGGTAGCGGGCGTGGAGGGCCCGGATGGTGTTGAGCACGGTGTTGCCGGTGGAGAACTCGTCGTCGACCAGGACCAGCGGCGACCCCTGGGCGGTGGCGTTCAGCAGGTCCGGGTCCTCGGGCAGCAGCAGGTGGGAGGTGGCGTGCGAGTGCGCCTCCTCGAAGCCGCCCGCCTGTGCGACGCCGGTGACGGGGCGCCGGGTCGAGTGGAGGTACGGGGCCACCCCGAGCCCGTCCGCGACGGCGTGGCCGAGCCCTGTCGCCGTCTCGGCGTATCCGAGGACGACCGCGCGGCGGGCCTCCTCCTCGCCCAGCAGGTCGCGTACCCGCTCGCCGAGTTCGAAGCCGACGCCGTGGACGACGGAGGGCCGCTGCGGCACGTGCTTGCCCAGGACGTTCGAGACGAGCAGATGGGCCCGCTTCGGGTTGCGGCGCAGGGCGAGGCCCAGCAGCTCCCGGAGCTCACCGTCGCCGACGAGCTCGACCCCGAGCCGTTCCGCGACCCAGTCGCCCGACCACTCCACGTCGCTCACCGCTTCGTCCACTGCCTCTTCTTCCCGTATCCACTCGTTCGCCCGCCCGTACCCGTCCGTGTCCGCCGTGTCCACGCTCAGGCCGCCACGCCGGCGGCCAGCAGGTCCACGAAGCCGACCTCCTCGCGGGCCACGCCGAAGACCTCGGCCCGCTGGAGGGTCCGCTCGGCCCAGGCTCGGTGGGGCTTCACTTCGTTCATCTTGTTCGTGTAGGCCGAGCGCAGCACCCCGCCGCCGCCCCGCTCGGGCCGCAGGATGTCCTGCGCGTCGCAGTACTCCTCGTGGCTGACGACCGACAGCGCGTGCACGGGCGCCACGTGCGACGGGTGGATGCAGGTCTTGCCGAGCAGCCCGTTGGCCCGGTCGAGCTCGATCTCGCGCAGCAGCCCGTCGAGGTCGTGCTCGATGAGCGCGTTGCGCAGCTCCTCGGCCTCTCCCATGAAGGGGCTGCGGCGCAGCTGGGGCTTGAACATCCGCTCCTGGAGCCGGAAGTACTCCCATACGGGCCCGGTGATGGTGAAGCCGGTGCCGTCCGCCCGGCCCAGCACGTTGACGACGTCGCCGATGACCGCACCGACGATCTGGACGTCGTACGCCGTCATGTCGGGGGCCCGGCGCAGACCGTAGGCGGAGCAGAAGTCGGTCACACCGAGCCGCAGCGCCAGGACCCGCTCGCGGTACTTGTCGACGGTGCGGGCTATCCCCCGCAGGGTTTCGCCTCTGGTCTCCAGGTGCAGCAGTTCGGGCGATTCGAGGACCGGCATCGCGAACAGCCGGTGCCCGCTCTCCGCTTCGGCCGCTGTGAGCGCCTCCATGAAGAGCTCGCCCCGCTCTTCCGTGAATTTCGGAAGTACGAATCCGGACAACAATCGGACGGAGCTTCCCAGCCGCCGTACGAGGTCCAGAATCTGCTCGGGCTCGCGGACCCTGATGAAGAGCAGCGGCACATCGGCGTCACGCGCCTCGATGTCGGCGAACTGCCGGACCAGGTTGGCCTCCGCGCCGACCACTTCGGCGTCGTCGATGGAATCCTCCAGGCAGAGCACCATGGAGACGACTCCACGCCCGCTCTGCCTGATCACGTCGTCGGCCAGCCTGGGCCGGGTCGCGGGGCTGTAGAGCGTGGCTCCCAGGGCCGCGGACAGCATGCGGGAGGGGGAACCCGCGTCGAATTCACGCGGCTCCCTGAAGAACAGAGCCTCCCGGACAGCGGGCGAGATGTGCCCGAAATGACGCATGTGATTCCCCCGTACTGCCTTGTGGACCGGACATACATGTGGCCGGTAATAATACGTTCGGACAGGTGTCGCTGGTTCCCCGTCCCTATGAACTCGAGGTGTCCCCCGCGTATCTCACACCCCGCGCGGCGCGCCTGCGTGCCCCTCGTGAACAGCTCCTGGCCTACTGTTTCGTACCCCCGCGTTGCCCGGATCCCCACCCAGCAGGCAGGATGATCGCCATGACGCACGCGATGCTGAAGGGATCGAACGTCCCCCTCGACGCCACGGCCGTGCGGGCCGTGCTGCGCTGGACTCCGGGTGCCGGGGTCCCGGATGTGGACGCCTCCGCGCTGCTGATCGGCCCTTCCGGACAGGTGCGTTCCGACGAGGACTTCGTCTTCTACAACCAGCCGCGGCACCCTTCGGGCCTCGTGCGGCGGCTGCCCAAGCGCAGTGCCCCCGAGGGGCTCACGGACACGATCGAGGCGGATCTCTCCTCGCTCGACCCCTCCGTGGAGCGGGTGGTCATCGCGGCTTCCTGCGACGAGGCGGCGTTCGAGCACGTGACGGACCTGCGGATATCGCTGTACGACGCGGCTTCCGCCGACGGCGAGCCGCTCGCGGTGTTCGATGTGCGGGCGGAGACCGGCGAGGAGACCGCCGTCATCTGCGGTGAGCTGTACCGGCGCGGTGACGGCTGGAAGTTCCGCGCCGTGGGGCAGGGCTACCCGACGGGCCTTGTCGGACTGGCCACCGCCTTCGGGATCTCGGTGGACGAGGCCGAGGCGGCCTCCGAGCCCGGCCCCGCGGCCGTGCCCGGCGCCCCCGACCCGTCCGCGTCCTTCCCGCCGGCGCCGGAGGCCGAGCCGCAGGCCGCCGACCGGAACCAGCAGCCCTCGCCCGACTCGCAGGCCACGATCCAGCACCAGCAGCCCGCGTACGGCTACCCACAGCCGCCGGTGGCGCCCCAGCCGGCCTACGGCTACCCCCAGCAGCCCGCCGTGTCCCCTCAGCCCGCCTACGGCTACCCACAGGCCGCCCCGGCCCAGCCCGCGTACGGCTATCCGCAGCCGGCAGCGGCTGCGGCGCATGCCGCCGACCCGGCTTTCGTACTCCCGCCGCAGGGCCCGCAGTTCATCCGGTCGTGAACCGGGGGCAGGTTCGCCCCCCACGGTGCGCACTCAGGCCCGTGTCTTGTAGCCGCGTCCCCACTGCATGCCGAAGCCGTACATTCGGTCGAGCTCGGACTGGAAGCCGTACACGAACTTCACCTCACGGCGCACGATCAGCTCGCCCTTGACGTTCTCCACCGTGAAAACGGCGCAGGAGCGGGCCTCCGGGGCGTGCTCGTCCAGGTCGATCTCGATGCGCGGGCCGTTGCCCGGATAGAGCGTCACCTTGGCGTGCGTACGGTCGAAGGCCGGGGTCTGGTCGTAGATGTACACGAAGAACAGCAGCCGCTTGATCTCCTCGTGCTTGTCGAGGTTCACATAGACGGTCTCGCCCGACGGCGCCCCGAACCGGTCGTCGCCGCTGAGCCTGATGTACGGCGGCGCGTTCAGGTCGCCTATGAGGTTACCGAGGGGCTGTACGACGCCCTTCGTGCCGTCCGACAGCTCGTACATGCAGCCCAGGTCCAGGTCGACGTTGACCATGCCCTGGGTGTGCGCCTGGACCACGTCCGGCTTGAAGAGCTTCATCGGCCGCAGCAGCCGGCCGCTCTGCTGCGGCCGTCCGCCGATGTCCGAAGTCCGCATCCGCCACGACAGGTTGACGCGCAGATTGCCTGACAGCGCGCCCTGCTTGGTCAGCGAGACCGTCGCGTTGCGCTTGGAGAGCACGATCGAGCTCGTCGCGGAGTTACCCGACTCGAACTGCGTCGCCCGCCGCGGAAACAGGCCGTCCCAGAAGGCCATCCCAACCCCCACACGTATCGGTAGTACCGTCCGGCCCCGCACATACGGCCCACACGTCACTGCGGGGCAGCCGTCGGGCCGGGTCCGGGTGTTCCCGGAGAACCGCCACCGTGGGCCGCCCCGCAGAGAGAGCGTTCCGCAATCCCTACCGGGTCACACCCCGGAGGACACTTCTGCCTTGGAATCGGAGCCGCCGCCGCCCTCGCCGCCTGCCGCCGCGATGGCCTTGTTGCGCCGCACGGAGGACCAGAAGGACCAGGCGATCAGGATGACCCCGACGGAACCGGTGATCAGCTCGTGGATCTCGTACTGGATGGTGACGAGCAGGATGATCGACAGGGCGCCGATCGCGTAGTGCGCGCCGTGCTCCAGGTAGACGTAGTCGTCCAGGGTGCCCTGGCGGACCAGGTACACGGTGAGCGAACGGACGTACATGGCGCCGATACCGAGGCCGAGGGCCATCAGGACGATCTCGTTGGTGATGGCGAAGGCGCCGATGACGCCGTCGAACGAGAAGGACGCGTCGAGTACCTCGAGGTAGAGGAACATGAAGAACGCGGCCTTGCCCGCGAGGACCACCGAGGAGACCGACTTCCCGGACTTCTTGGCCTCTTCCTCGGCCTCGTGCTCGCGCTCCTCCTCCTCTTCGAGCTTGTTCTCGAAGAATCCGGAGAGACCGCCGACCACGAGATAGGTGATCAGACCCGCGATACCGGAGAGCATGACGGTCGACGCCTTGTCGGCGTGCGCGCCACCGTGCTGGTGTGCGTGAGTGGCGAACGTCATGGCCGAGATCAGCAGGACGATCAGCGCAACGCAGACCGACAGCATGTCGATCTTGCCGAGCTTGGCGAGCGGACGCTCGATCCAGCGCAGCCACTGGATGTCACGGTCCTCGAAGATGAAGTCGAGGAAGATCATGAGCAGGAACATGCCACCGAAGGCGGCGATCGACGGATGGGCGTCCGTCACCAGTTCCTTGTACCTGTCAGGGTCGTTGAACGAGAGGTCGATGGCCTCGATCGGACCCAGCTGGGCGCTGATGGCCACGATCACGACGGGGAACACCAGCCGCATGCCGAAGACCGCGATGAGCACGCCGACGGTGAGGAAGATCTTCTGCCAGAAGGCACTCATCTTCTTCAGGATCCCGGCGTTGATCACCGCGTTGTCGAAGGACAGCGAGATCTCCAGGATCGACAGGATCGCGACGATGCCGAATGCCTGCCACCCCCCGTAGAGCACCGCTGCGACCAGGCCGACCGCGGTAACCGCGAACGACCAGCCGAAGGTTTTCAGAAGCACTGGCTACCCCATTGTGTATGTACGGGTCTCCCCCGACTGAGTACGGGGCTCCCCCGCGCCGAGCGCGGCTTTACGAAACGTTGACCCCGAAGTCTAGAGCGATGCCCCGGAGCCCTGACGCGTACCCCTGCCCGACTGCACGGAATTTCCACTCACCGCCATAGCGGTAGAGCTCACCGAAGATCATCGCGGTCTCCGTGGACGCGTCCTCACTGAGGTCGTACCGCGCCAGCTCCTGGCCGTCCGCCTGGTTCACCACCCGGATGAAGGCATTGGCCACCTGGCCGAAGGTCTGACCGCGGTTGTCGGCCTCATGGATCGAGACCGGGAAAACGATCTTGTCGCAGTGCGCCGGCACCTGCGTGAGGTTCACGATGACGGACTCGTCGTCGCCATCCCCCTCGCCCGTGAGGTTGTCGCCGGTGTGCTCGACGGAGCCGTCCGGGCTGGTGAGGTTGTTGTAGAACACGAACCACTCGTCGCCGAGCACCCGGCCCGACTGGCACAGCAGCGCGCTGGCGTCGAGGTCGAAGTCGGCTCCGGTCGTGGATCGTGCGTCCCAGCCGAGCCCGACCAGCACCTGAGTGAGATTGGGTGCGGCCTTGGAGAGGGAGACATTGCCTCCCTTGGCGAGCGTGACGCCCATGGTGTGTCCTCCCCGAGTCGATGGACGGTCGTTCGGCCCGGCAGCGGCGCCGATGGACGCGGGGTGCCCTGCCGAGCGCGTCCGGCGCCGCACAGGGTGCGACGCCGGACGCGGTGGAGCTGAGAGTGTCCGGGGGGTCCCCCGGACCGGCTCAGACGTTGACGCCGAAGTCCTGCGCGATGCCGCGCAGACCGGAGGCGTACCCCTGGCCGATGGCACGGAACTTCCACTCCGCGCCGTTGCGGTAGAGCTCGCCGAAGACCATGGCGGTCTCCGTCGAGGCGTCCTCACTCAGGTCGTAGCGGGCGAGCTCGCTGTTGTCCGCCTCGTTCACCACGCGGATGTACGCGTTGCGCACCTGGCCGAAGCTCTGCTGGCGTCCCTCGGCCTCGTAGATCGAGACCGGGAAGACGATCTTGTCGACGTCGGCCGGGACGCCGGCCAGGTTGACCTTGATGACCTCGTCGTCGCCCTCGCCCTCACCGGTGAGGTTGTCACCGGTGTGCTCGACCGAGCCGTCGGGGCTCTTGAGGTTGTTGAAGAAGACGAAATTCCCGTCACTGCCGACCTTGCCCTCGGCGTTCGTCAGCAGCGCGCTGGCGTCGAGGTCGAAGTCACCGCCGGTAGTCGTCCGGGCATCCCAGCCCAGACCGACGATGACCGCCGTCAGGTTCGGTGCGGCCTTGGTCAGCGAGACGTTGCCGCCCTTGCTGAGGCTGACTCCCACGAGTCCTCCAAAAGTTTTGAGAGGGCCGGCAGACACCAGCGCCCCCGTCGTGCGTTGGCATAGGATCAACGTTTGGATCCTAGTGACCGGTTCCCGGCCAAAACAGGCTTTTGGCCGGTCGCCGCCAGGAGATCCCCGGATCCGGTGGTTCGCAAACCCCGGACCTGCCCGATCCCACCGGATCCCACCGGATCAGATCGAGTCGAGCGCCTTGATGTAGTCGTTCAGGTCGCGCGCGTCCGGCAGCCCGTTGACGACGGTCCAGCGGACCACGCCCTCCTTGTCGATGATGAACGTGCCGCGCACCGCGCAGCCCTTGTCCTCGTCGAAGACGCCGTACGCCCGCGAGGTCTCGCCGTGCGGCCAGAAGTCCGAGAGCAGCGGGTACTCCAGGCCCTCCTGCTCGGCGAAGACACGCAGGGTGTGGATGGAGTCGTTGGAGACGGCGAGCAGCTGGGTGTCGTCGTTCTCGAACCTGGGCAGCTCGTCGCGGAGCGCGCAGAGCTCTCCCGTGCAGACACCGGTGAAGGCGAAGGGGTAGAAGAGCAGCACCACGTTCTTCTCACCACGGAGGTCAGAGAGCTTCACGGTGCGTCCGTGGTTGTCCTTGAGCTCGAAATCCGGAGCCTTGGTGCCGACCTCGATCGCCATGTACACGCATCCCTTCACGAACGTCACACTTCCCCGGCCTGGGCCGTCCGGGTGACACCCACCCTACGCAGCGCCGCCCGGAGGCCCCGGGCAGGCCCGCGCCGGCGCATACGAAGGCCCCCGCCGGCAGGATGCCGTCGGGGGCCCGGGTCGTGATGTAAAGAGCTCAGCGCTTGGCCGGGGCCCCCTTGGGGGTGACCAGACGGCTGCCCGTCCAGTCCTTGCCCGCGTTGATGCTCTTGGTCTGGGCAAGACCAGCTGTCTGGGCAGCCTCGTTGATGTCGCTCGGCTCGACGTATCCGTCGCGGCCTGTCTTGGGCGTCAGCAGCCAGACCGCCCCGCCGTCCTCGATCAGACCAATGGCATCCACCAGCGCGTCCGTAAGGTCGCCGTCCTCGTCGCGGAACCAGAGCAGGACGACGTCAGCGACGTCGTCGTAGTCCTCGTCGACGAGTTCCTGGCCGATTGTGGCCTCAATGCCCTCACGGAGCTCCTGCTCGACGTCGTCGTCGTAGCCGATCTCCTGGACCACCTGTCCGGGTTCGAACCCAAGCCTTACGGCCGTGTTGGTCCGTTCCTCCGCGTGGTCCGCGGTCGCGCTCACGGGTTGCCTCCTGATCATGTTTCGGAAAATGCTTCAGCCACGCGCGTGCGCGGGGCATTGGCCGTAGTCCACACGGGCTCGGCGAATCGCGCAAGTACCCGGCGTCCGAGACCGCCTAAACGGTGACGTTCCCTGCCACGTCGCCGCAACGTCCGGCATGTCTCCTGCGGGGCCGGAAATGGTGTCCGGACCCTTTGGACCGACCAGCGTCCTTCATCAGCTTATGCCGTTTCGCTCCGACATTCGGATTCGAACGGGCTTTGGGAACGCTTGGCCGGGTTGAGCGTATGGTTGCGGTTTGGGCAGGACCGCCCTCGCGCCGCTGGTACTCGTGCCCGGACACGGCGTCCGGGAACCTTGCGTTACCCCACGGTAGAGATGACGTTTGGGTACGCGCGGTACACGATGGAGGCGGCGTACAGCCGCCACACCGGGGTACGTTCCCCGCAACCAAGCAGCGAAGAGCAGCACCGAACAGCGAAGGAACAGCGTGGCTTCCGCATCCGATCGCAACCCGATCATCATTGGCGGCCTTCCGAGCCAGGTCCCGGACTTCGATCCTGAAGAGACCCAGGAATGGCTCGACTCCCTCGACGCCGCCGTCGACGAGCGCGGGCGTGAGCGGGCCCGCTATCTGATGCTCCGGCTCATCGAGCGCGCGCGGGAGAAGCGCGTGGCCGTGCCCGAGATGCGCAGCACGGACTACGTCAACACGATCGCCACGAAGGACGAGCCGTTCTTCCCCGGCGACGAGGAGATCGAGCGCAAGGTCCTCAACGCGACCCGGTGGAACGCCGCGGTGATGGTCTCCCGCGCCCAGCGTCCCGGGATCGGTGTCGGCGGTCACATCGCCACCTTCGCCTCCTCCGCCTCGCTGTACGACGTGGGCTTCAACCACTTCTTCCGGGGCAAGGACGACGGCCTCGGCGGCGACCAGATCTTCTTCCAGGGACACGCCTCCCCCGGCATCTACGCCCGCGCCTTCCTGCTCGACCGGCTGAGCGAGGAGCAGCTCGACGGCTTCCGCCAGGAGAAGTCCAAGGCGGGTCACGCGCTGTCCAGCTACCCGCACCCGCGGTCGATGCCGGACTTCTGGGAGTTCCCGACCGTCTCGATGGGCCTCGGCCCGCTCGGCGCGATCTACCAGGCACGGATGAACCGCTACATGGAGGCGCGCGGCATCGCCGACACCTCCAAGTCGCACGTCTGGGCCTATCTCGGCGACGGCGAGATGGACGAGCCGGAGTCGCTCGGCCAGCTCTCCATCGCCGCCCGCGAGGGCCTGGACAACCTCACCTTCGTGGTGAACTGCAACCTCCAGCGCCTCGACGGCCCGGTGCGCGGCAACGGCAAGATCATCCAGGAGCTGGAGTCGCAGTTCCGCGGCGCCGGCTGGAACGTCATCAAGCTGGTCTGGGACCGCACCTGGGACCCGCTGCTCGCCCAGGACCGCACGGGCATCCTGGTCAACAAGCTGAACACCACCCCGGACGGCCAGTTCCAGACCTACGCGACCGAGACCGGGGCGTACATCCGCGACCACTTCTTCGGTGACGACCCGCGGCTGCGCGACATGGTCAAGGACATGTCCGACGACCAGATCCTGCACCTGGGCCGCGGCGGGCACGACCACCGCAAGGTCTTCGCGGCGTATGCGGCGGCCAAGGCGCACAAGGGCCAGCCGACGGTGATCCTGGCGCAGACGGTCAAGGGCTGGACGCTCGGACCGAACTTCGAGGGCCGCAACGCGACCCACCAGATGAAGAAGCTCACGGCCGACGACCTCAAGCGCTTCCGTGACCGCCTGCACATCCCGATCGCGGACAAGCAGCTGGAGGACGGCAACCCGCCGTACTACCACCCGGGCCGGGACTCGGAAGAGATCCAGTACATGCACGACCGCCGCCAGGGTCTGGGCGGTTACGTCCCGACGCGTGTGGTGCGGGCGAAGCCGCTGCCCCTCCCCGACGACAAGGCGTACGCGACCGCGAAGAAGGGTTCGGGTCAGCAGTCGATCGCCACGACCATGGCGTTCGTCCGTGTCCTGAAGGACCTCATGCGGGACAAGGAGATCGGCAAGCGCTTCGTGCTGATCGCGCCCGATGAGTACCGCACCTTCGGTATGGACGCGTTCTTCCCGAGTGCGAAGATCTACAACCCGCTCGGTCAGCAGTACGAGTCGGTGGACCGTGAGCTCCTCCTCGCGTACAAGGAGTCGCCGACCGGCCAGATGCTGCACGACGGCATCTCGGAGGCCGGCTGCACGGCCTCGCTGATCGCCGCGGGTTCGGCGTACGCCACGCACGGCGAGCCGCTCATCCCGGTCTACGTCTTCTACTCGATGTTCGGTTTCCAGCGCACGGGAGACCAGTTCTGGCAGATGGCCGACCAGCTCGCGCGCGGTTTCGTGCTGGGTGCGACCGCCGGACGTACGACGCTGACCGGTGAGGGTCTCCAGCACGCGGACGGCCACTCGCAGCTGCTCGCGTCGACGAACCCGGCCTGTGTCGCCTACGACCCGGCGTTCGGGTTCGAGATCGCGCACATCGTGAAGGACGGTCTGCGCAGGATGTACGGCGGGTCTCCCGAGGAGAACGAGGATGTCTTCTACTACCTCACCGTCTACAACGAGCCGATCCAGCACCCCGCCGAGCCCGAGGACGTCGATGTCGAGGGCATCCTGAAGGGTGTGCACCGCTACCGCAGGGGCGAGCAGGGCCAGATCCCGGCGCAGATCATGGCGTCCGGTGTGGCGGTCCCGTGGGCGGTCGAGGCCCAGCGGATCCTCGCCGACGAGTGGAACGTGAAGGCGGACGTCTGGTCGGCGACCTCCTGGAACGAGCTGCGCCGCGAGGCCGTGGAGGTGGAGCGGCACAATCTCCTCCACCCGGAGGAGGAGCAGCTCACCCCGTATGTGACGCGGAAGCTGTCCGGCTCCGACGGCCCGTTCGTGGCGGTCTCGGACTGGATGCGTTCCGTGCCCGATCAGATCGCGCGCTGGGTGCCCGGCCCGTACCAGTCGCTGGGTGCGGACGGCTTCGGCTTCGCCGACACCCGGGGTGCGGCCCGCCGCTTCTTCCACATCGACGCGCAGTCGATCGTGCTGGCGGTGCTGACCGAGCTGGCGAAGGAAGGCAAGATCGACCGTTCGGCGCTGAAGACGGCGCTCGACCGCTACGAGCTGCTGGACGTGGCCGCCGCGGGCCCCGGCCCGGCGGGCGGCGACGCGTAAGAAGCACGACGCACGAGGACCACGACGCGTAGGAACACGGTTCGCCTGAGGGCGGCGGGGCTTCACGGCTCCGCCGCCCTCCGGCGTTCGCCGGTCGCTCAGTTCTCCCAGATCTTGAAGGCGCGGACGGTATACGGCGACCTGGGCACCCAGGTGCCGCCGCCCGGGTACGTCTCGAACTCGCCGGTCTCAGCGCACTCGGCCGACTGGTAGGTGGTGACGGGACGCCCGGTGCGGTTGACGAGCGCCTGGGCCCGGCCGCCGGCCGGCAGCGGGACACAGCTCTCGATGTCCACGGTGGACAGCTCGTGGGCCTGCCTGGCCCCGGTGAAGTCGGGCTTCGCCCAGAGGCAGAGCTGTCCCGCTCCGCAGGGCGCGAGCCCCGCAGGAGCGGCCTGCGGGGCACTGCGGGTGCGCTGGAGTCCGGTGGGTTCGTGACGGGTGGCCGGTGCGGCGCCGGAGGACGGGGCCGTGGCCGGGACGAGTGCGGTGGCCGCCAGGGTGGCGGCGAGAACGGTCGTGCGCATGGTGGATCAACCCCCGTGGTCGAGCGAGCCGGGCGGCTCGCATGTCCGCACTCTGACCCGCGCGCGTACGGGCCGGAAAGGGGCCGGGCGGCGGACCACCCTGATAGGCGACAGCCCCGCCGGAAGGGTCCGGCGGGGCTGTCGGATGCGCTGTGTTGACGCCTGGGGCCCCGGAGCTGAAGGGGCGGGACCAGGTGTCCATCGAGGGATCAGATGTGGCCTGCGCCCGCTCCGGCCTCGGCGTTCGCACCGCGCTTGGTGAGCGTGGCGACGAGGGCGGCGATCACCGCGACGATGCCGGCGACCATGAAGGCGGTGCTCATGCCCGACACGAACGTGTCATGGGCGACGCCGGTGATCTTCGCCGCGACCTCCGGCGGGGTGCCGGGCGGGACCGGCGGCATGCCGACCTTGATGGCGGCCGACGCCTGGTCGAGCTGCGCCGGGTCGGTGGGCGGAAGCTTCGCGGCCGCCCAGTTGTCTTCGAGCTTCGCGTCGACCCTGGCCGCCATGACAGCGCCCAGGACGGCCGTCCCGAGGCTTCCGCCGACCTGCATGGCGGACTGCTGGAGTCCACCCGCGACGCCGGAGAGCTCCATCGGGGCGTTGCCCACGATGACCTCGGTGGCGCCGACCATGACCGGTGCGAGGCCGAATCCGAGCAGCGCGAACCAGAGCGACATGGTGAGCGTGCCGGTGCCGATGGTCAGCTGCGACATGCCGAACATGGCGATGGCGACGGAGACCATGCCGCCGACCAGCGGCACACGCGGGCCGAACCGGGTGATCGCGGCGCCGGCGAGCGGCGAGCCGACGATCATCATTCCGGTCAGCGGCAGCAGGTGAAGACCGCTGTCGACCGGGCTCATGCCGTGGACGTTCTGCAGGTAGAAGGTGACGAAGAACAGACCGCCCATGAAGGCGAACGCCATCAGCACCATCAGCACCACACCGGCCGACAGCGGCACGGAACGGAACATGGCCAGCGGGATCAGCGGCTCCCTGACCTTCGTCTGGGTGAACGCGAACAGGGCGAACAGCACGATGGCGCCGACGAGGAAGCCGATCGTCTTCGGGTCGCCCCAGCCCCACTCGGAGCCCTTGATCAGCGCCCAGATCAGGCAGAACATGGCCAGCGACAGCAGGACGATGCCGCCGATGTCGAAGGACCTCGGCGCGTTCTTGGCGCGGTGGTCCTTGAGGATCACCAGACCGAAGACGAGCGCGAGCACGCCGACGGGCACATTGATGAAGAAGACGGACTGCCAGCTGACGTGCTCCACGAGCAGGCCGCCGACGATGGGGCCGCCCGCGGTCGAGGCGCCGATCACCATGCCCCAGATGCCGATCGCCATGTTCAGCTTCTCGGCGGGGAAGGTGGCGCGCAGCAGACCGAGCGCCGCCGGCATCAGCAGTGCGCCGAAGATGCCCTGGAGCACCCGGAAGACGATGACCAGGGTGACGCTGCCGGAGAGGCCGATGGCCGCCGAAGCGGCGGCGAATCCCGCGATGCCGATCAGGAAGGTCTGGCGGTGGCCGAAGCGGTCACCGAGCTTGCCCGCGGTGATCAGCGAGACCGCGAGGGCGAGCATGTAGCCGTTGGTGATCCACTGGACGTCGGCCAGCGAGGCGCCGAGGTCCTTCTGGATGGCCGGGTTGGCGATCGCGACGATCGTGCCGTCGAGCGCCACCATCATCACGCCGATGGCGACGGAGAAGAGCGTCAGCCACGGGTGGCCGCGCAGCCCTTTCGCCGGTGCGGGAGCAAGGTCGTCTTCAGGCTCCCGCGGCGCCTTGTCGACAGTGGTCTGACTAGTCATACGACAGGACGTTATGGCAGCTACTGACAGTTGACAAACCAATTCACCGACCAGTAACTGTCACGTAGCTCACAGGCATTCCGAACAGGTGAAAGCAGGGAAATGGAGTCCGGTACGTGACACGCAGGCAGACATCCGGGGCCCCCGCGCCGGAGGCTCCGTACGGATTGCGCGAGCGCAAGAAGCGGCGCACCCGTGAGGCCCTGCTGCACGCCGCGCTCAGGCTCTTCACCACCCAGGGCTACGAGCGGACCACGATCGACGAGATCGTCGGCGCCGTCGACGTCTCCCAGCGCACCTTCTTCCGCTACTTCGCCAACAAGGAGGCCGTCGCCTTCGCCGCCCAGGAGGAGGTGGACGCGCGCTTCCTCACGGAGCTGCGTCAACGTCCCGCCACGGAGACCCCTTTCGAGGCATTGCGCCGGGCCGTTCTGAACGCCTGGACCGCACGTGCCGAAGCCGACGACGACGACATCACCGCCGAACTCCAGATGCGCGCCTACCGGATGATCGAATCGACCCCCGCGCTCCACGCCGCGCACATGCGGCGCCATATCGACCTGGAGCGGCAGACCGCCCTCCTGATCGCGGAGCGTGAGGGGCTTGACCCGGAGGCGGATCCGCGTCCCCTGGTGGCCGTCGCCGCGTTCTCCGGGGTGATCCGGATGACCGGACAGCTGTGGGGCCGGCGGAACGACCCCGGGGTCGACGCGCTCCGGGAGCTCACCGAACTCCACCTGGACCAGCTCGGACCTGCGCTCTCCGGAAGCTGGCACGCCGCCTGAGGCGCTTGTTCACGGGAACCTGACAGGTGTGCCGCAGCCCTCATCGGCCACGCATGGCCGAAGTCACAATGGCCCGGCATCGCGGGCGGATTCGAGTGCCCCGCGGGCTCCGGCCGCGCCTGATCGTGGATCCGGAGCTCACGGAGCGTAAGAGACGGACAGTCAATTCCCCGTGGTCGAGTGATCCCTGTCACCCCTCCCCCGACGTCACGTGCGCGTCTCCTAGGGTGGGGCGCAGTGACTTCCTTCGATTCGTCCCCCACTCTCACCGCATGGCGCGCGCTGCTCGCCATCGCGGTCGTGTTCGTGATGCTGGCGACCACCGGCTGGACCGCCGTGCGTCAGCAGCACTCCAGCTCGCCGCGCGAGACCGCGCTCGCTTCCTGGGCGAAGGACCGCATAGCCGGTCACGCCCTCCCGGACGCGAGTGCTCCCGCGTACCGGCTGGCGCACTTCTTCGCGACGCTCACGGCGGGCCAGCGGGTCGCCCTGGCCGACAAGTACCCACTGGTGGTGGGCAATCTGAACGGCGCGCCGGTCACCCTTCGCTACCGGGCCAACCGGCATGCCCTGGCGCAGGCCGAATCGGCCGAGGAACAGCGGACGAAGGACCCACGACTCTCGCCTGACGGGCGCCATGAGGCCACGCTCCGGCTGGAACGCTTCCGTTCGATGCTCGCCGGTGACCGCCAGATCCTCGCCTTCGACCCGTCGGGCCGTGGCCGGGCGGCCGAGGTGCTCGGCGACCTGGACCGGGCCGAGCGGGTCTCGGTCGTGGTGCCCGGGGTCGACACGAACCTTCTGACACTGGAGCGCACCGGCTCCAAGAAGAACGCCGCGCCCGTCGGCATGGCGCAGTCACTGTACGAGGCCGAGCGCTCGGCGAGCCCCGGTTCGCGTACAGCGGTCATCGCGTGGGCCGACTACACGGCGCCCGCCGGGATCGGGATGGACTCCGCGCTGGGCGGTCTCGCGTCGGAGGGCGCGGTCCGGCTGAACTCCCTGCTGGAATCGCTGCCCGGCTCGTCGGACGTCTCGCTGTTCTGCCACAGCTACGGCTCCGTGCTGTGCGGTGTCGCCGCGCAGGGCCTGCCGTCCAGGGTGTCCGACATCGCGGTCGCCGGCAGTCCCGGGATGCGGGCGGACAATGCCGGCGCCCTGCACACCGGGGCCAGGGTGTGGGCGATGCGGGACAGCGACGACTGGATCGCGGACGTGCCGAACATGGCGCTCGGCGGGCTCGGCCACGGCGCCGACCCGGTCGACCCGTCCTTCGGCGCGCGGATCGTGTCGGCGAGCGGCGCGATCGGGCACAGCGGCTATTTCGAGCCGGGCACGGAGAGTCTCAGCAACTTCGCCGCGATCGGCGTGGGCGCCTACGACTCGGTCAGTTGTGCGAGTTCCGGCAGCGCGTGCAATGGCCGCGGGGAGTTTTCCGGCGAGTCGGAGAACTGACGCGCGTAGAGAGACGTCTTACGCGCGAGGAGAGCGGCGAACGACCTGTCTGCCTGGTCGTGATTCCGCCTGTACCGAAGGGGGACGTGCGGGCCTGTGCCACATACGATGAGGCACATGGGTGATGCGCTGGCTGGAATTCATGCCACCTGGGAGTTCGACACCGACTCCGTGCTCATCCGCTTCGAACGGGGAATCCGCACGCCGAGGCTCTTCCAGAGCCTGCGTGAACGCCGCATTCCGTACGCGGCGTTGTCGTCGGTGACGCTGACCCCTGGCAAGCGGGGCACGGTGGTGCTGCGTGCCGTACCGAGACCGGGTGCCGATCCGCTGCTGGAGGCCGCCGCCGGTCAGCTCAAGGAGAGCCTCGACCCCTACCGTCTGGTGCTGCCCGCCGAGCGCGGGACGCTCGCGGAGTACTACGCCGACGAGCTGCGCACTCTACTCGGATCCGATGCCTCGCTGCCCGCCGAACGCTTCCTGGTGACGGCCCCCGAAACACCGATGCACTTCAAGGCGTACGACGGCAGGGCCGGTTTCGACGGCACCCTGGTCTCCTTCCGGTGGTTCTGGACGGGGGCGTCGAGCGCCAAGTGGAAGGCCGGCGACCAGACGTTTCCCGTGGCGGACCTGGGCGGGATCGAGTGGCGTTCGCCCGAGGCCTTCGAGGGGTATCTCCGGCTGCTGCCCCGTGGCGCTGCGGCGGACTCCGACGCGGACGGTCCGGGGCCGGAAACCGTCCCCGGTGGCGGACAGACGTCCGCGGGGCAGATCCAGCCGGACCAGGATCCCTCCGCCGTCGTGTTCGGCCTGGGCTACGGGCCGGTGCACGAGTCGCTGCCCTTCGCCGCCGCGGTCCTGGAGTCCGTCCGCCGGACCCAGTCGGTGCCGGTCGCGACCGCTCCGGTCCCGGTGGGTGGCGCGCGGCGCGACCCGGCGGACATCGCGGAGCGGATACGCCACCTCGGGGACCTGCACCAGGCGGGCCTGGTGACGGACGCGGAGTACAGCGCGAAGAAGGCGGAGCTCCTCGCCGAGCTGTAGGGCGGGCGGGGAACGCTGAGTTGCAGGGCGGGCGGGGAGCGTCGAGTCGCAGGGCGGGCCCGGGCGCCGGACTGCGGGGCGGGCCGCCCCCCATCGGTATGACGCCGCCCCGCCCGTTCCCCGCCTACGCTGGCCCGATCATGCCCCCGTCTCCCGCCGGGCTCCCGCCCGTCGACGGTCTGCTGAGCGCCGCCCGCCGCAACCTGCGCGAGCTCGCCCACGGGCTGTCCCACGCGTCCCACCCGCCGACCCCGCTGTTCGCCGAGTCCCGGAGGCTCTGGCTGCGGCTGCTGCCGTACGCGGTCGTGCTCGCCCTCGCCGCGATCTTCATCCCGGTCACGATCCAGGTGCTGACCGGCGACTACGGGGTGCCCGGCGGACCGGCCGGAGCCCTGGCCGTGTGCCAGGCCGCCCCCTTGCTGATGCTGGCGCACCGGCCACTACAGGCCTGGTGGATCGTCCTGGTCGCCGACATCGTGGGCGCGCTGGTGGTGCTGGGGCAGGACGGGCGGACGAACACCATCTGGCCGTGGACCGCGCCGGGCATGGTCGGCTATCTCTTCGTGCTGCTCGCCCTCGGCTTGCGGGAGAGCCGGCGGACCGTCATCGGCGTCTGGTTGGTGACGGGCGCGGCCGGGCTCGCGCTGCATCTGGTCTCGCCCTCGCACAGCGACGGCAGCGCCCTCCTGCTGTTCATCCTCGGCGGCCTGGTGCTGGTGATCGGGGCGGCGGTACGGGAGCGGAGCGAGGCCCAGCGCCGGCTCGTCGAGCAGGAGACGATCAGCGAGGCCGAGCGGGCGCAGCGCACACTGCTCGAAGAGCGCACCCGGATCGCCCGTGAGCTCCACGACGTGGTCGCGCACCACATGTCGGTGATCACGGTGCAGGCCGACTCCGCGCCGTACCGGGTCGGCGGGCTGTCCGAGGAGGCACAGGCGGAGTTCACCTCGATCGCGGCCGCGGCCCGGGAGTCGCTGGCCGAGATGCGCCGGCTGCTGGCCGTGCTGCGCAGTGACGGCAGCCGGGGCGAGCTCGACCCGCAGCCGGGACTCGACCGGGTGCAGCAGCTGGTGGAGGCGACGGTCAGGGCGGGGCTCCCGGCCGAGCTGTCGCTGGCGACGGACGTGCGGGAGGCGGTGGAGCGGGGCGAAGTCCCGCAGGCGGTGGACCTGTCGGCGTACCGCATCGTGCAGGAGGCGCTGGCCAATGTGGTGCGGCACGCGCCGGGTGCGCGGACGACGGTGTCGGTCACGGCGCGCGACGGCCATCTCACGGTGCTGGTCGTCAACAGCAGGCCGGACAAGCAGAGTTCACCGCTGGAGACCTCGGGGACGGGCCACGGGCTGGTCGGGATGCGGGAACGCGTACGGTTGACCGGCGGCACACTCGACACCGGCCCGCTGCCGGACGGGGGCTTCCGGGTGGCCGCGCGGCTCCCCCTGCCGCCGTCCCAGCCGCCCTCGCTGTCCGCGACTCCGGAGGACCCGTGACCATCCGTGTGATCATCGTCGACGACCAGGCCATGGTGCGGGCCGGGTTCGCCGCGTTGCTGGCGGCGCAGAGCGACATCGATGTGGTGGGCGAGGCCCCGGACGGGCGCAAGGGCGTCGAGGTCAGCAGGTCGGTGCATCCGGACGTGGTCCTGATGGACGTCCGGATGCCGGAGATGGACGGACTGGCCGCAGCCCGCGAGCTGCTGAGCCCCCCGACAGGGGTGATCCACCGGCCGAAGGTCCTGATGCTCACCACGTTCGACGTCGACGACTACGTGTACGAGGCGCTGCGCGCCGGGGCGTCCGGGTTCCTCCTGAAGGACGCACCGCCGGCGGATCTGATCTCGGCGGTGCGGGTCGTGGCGTCGGGGGACGCGCTGCTCGCGCCGTCCGTGACGCGGCGGCTCATCGCGGACTTCGCGCGTCAGCGTCCTGCGACACCGTCCGGCGGCCCTTCGCTGCGGCTGAACGCCCTGACCCCGCGGGAGCGGGAGGTCCTGGAGCTGATCGCCCGGGGACTGTCGAACCAGGAGATCGCGGCGCGGCTGGTACTGGCCGAGCAGACGGTGAAGACGCACATCGGCAAGGTGCTGGCCAAGCTCGACCTGCGGGACCGGGCGCAGGCCGTGATCTTCGCCTACGAGTCGGGTCTGGTGGCGCCGGGCGACGCGTAGGCGGTCCCCGTGTGACGTGTGGGCGGTCCCCCGTGTGACGCACAGGCGGTCCCCGGGCGATCCGTAGCCTCGCGGTATCCCCAGGGCCGGCGTGGGGATTTCCCCCCGTACGCCCCCTACCCCGGTATCACCGGACAGTTGGCCCCCCGGTGTGACGCCCGGTCGCCCACCGTCTTCCTACCTTCCTCTCCGGCACACCGCACGGTGTGCGCACGCCGGAAGGGGAGGGCACGATGCGCCGATTCACGAGGACGCTGGCCGCTGCCGCGATGACGGCCACCATGGTGGCGGGCACGGCCGGCTGGGCGTCAGGGAACACCCAGCACGCGGTGACGGGGCCACCGCCGGGCAGTGCCTCGTGGCGCGCCGACGGGGTGCTGGGGCGGGAGCTGCCCGACCCGGCGCACACCACCCCGCGTCAAGTGGCGGCGTTCTTCCGTGCGTTGAGTGCAACGGAGCAGCAACAGCTGCTGGAGCGGCACCCTTCGGTGGTCGGCAATCTGGACGGCGCCCCACTGGAGCTGCGTTACCGCGCCAACGCCCAGGCGCTGCGGGCCTCCCACGATCCTCGGTACGCCGGGCTCGCCGCGTCCGGCCGGCAGATCCTCGCGTTCGACCCGCGGGGGCGCGGCCAGGTCGCCGAGGTGTTCGGGGACCTGCGCACCGCGCGTCATGTGTCCGTCGTGGTGCCCGGGTCGGACATCGACGCCGGGACCTTCGACCGCGACGGCGATGTGTACGGCACCCCGGCGGGCATGGCGAAGTCGCTGTACGCCGGCACGGGCGAGGGCAGCGCGGTGATCGCCTGGGCCGGCTACACCACCCCGGTCGGCGTCGGCCTCGACGCGGCGACCGGGGGGCTGGCCGAGGCGGGCGCGAAGCGGCTGACCCGGTTCACCGCGGGTCTGGCCGCCGACGGGCTGCCGGCGCCCGTGGTGTTCTGCCACAGCTACGGCTCGGTGGTGTGCGGGCTCGCGGCCGCCCGGCTCGGCGCCACGGACCTGGTGGTGCTCGGCTCCCCCGGGATGCGCGCCGACGACGTGAGCGGGCTGCACACCACAGCCCGGGTCTGGGCGGCCAAGGACGACACCGACTGGATCGACGACGTACCGAACGTCCAGGTGGCGGGGATCGGGCACGGCGCCGACCCGGCCGACGAGAAGTTCGGCGCGCGCCGGGTGCCGGCCGAGGACGCCGAGGGGCACACCGGTTACTTCGCTCCCGGCACGGACTCGCTCCGCGCCTTCACCGCCATCGCCGATGGAGTCTCCCGATGAGTGCCCGACAGCTGGTCTCCCGCATCGACGCGAGCACCCCGGCCCACCGCGACCGCGCGGTCGACGGACTGCGCGCGCTCGCGCTGATGGCCGTGCCGACAGGCCACTGGCTGCTCGGCGGCTTCAGCCTGGACGACGAGGGCGCACTGCACAACGCCAGCCCGCTCTCCACCTTCGCCACGCTCTCCCCGATGAGCTGGGTGCTCCAGATGCTGGGCGTCTTCTTCCTGGTCGGCGGCTACGCCTCCGTCCTCTCCTACCACCGCAGGCCCTCCACCACCGGCGCCTGGCTGCGCGGCCGGATGGTCCGCCTGGGCAGGCCCGTGCTCGGTGTGACCGCCGTGTGGGCGCTGATGATTCCGGTGCTGTACGCCCTCGGCGTGCCCGAGGACACCTTGCGCACGGGGGCGACGCTGGTGATCCAGCCGCTCTGGTTCGTCGGGGTGTACGTGGTGGTCACGGCACTCACGCCGTACTGCGTACGCATGGCCGGGCGGCTCGGCGGCTGGGCAGCCGCCCCGCTGATCGCCTCGGTCGCCGCGGTCGACCTCCTGCGCTACGGGCCGTACGCGGACGCCGTGCCGTCCTGGCTGAGCCTGCTGAACATCCTTCCCGGCTGGCTCTTCGCCTACCAACTCGGCGTCAGCTGGGGCGAGGGCCGCATCTCCCGGCGCGGCGCCAGGCTCCTGCTCATCGGCGGCACCGCCCTGTTCGCCGTGCTGCTGCTCGTCTTCCACTACCCGGCGTCGATGGTCGGCGTACCGGGCGAGGCGCGGACCAATTCACATCCGCCGTCGCTGCTGGTCCTGGCACTGGCATCGGCGCAGAGCGGTGCGGCGATCCTGCTGCACGGCCGGATCGGCCGGGCGCTGCGCCGCCCCGCCCTGTGGGCCCCGGTCGTCGTCATCAACCTGTCGGCGATGACGATCCTGTGCTGGCACCAGACGGCGATGCTGGCCGCGGCCGTCCCGGCCTCCTTCGCCGGAGCCCTGCCGGGACTGACGACGGCCCCGGACTCGGCCGGCTGGATCCTGGCGCGGCTGGCGTGGATGCCGCTCTTCGTCGGCCTGCTGGTGCTCATCACCCGCTACGCACGCCGGTTCGAGACGCCCGGGGAGAAGGCCGGCCGCACCGGAAACGCCCGCCGGGCAGTCGCGGCACTGCTCGCGGCGGGCTTCGCGGTCTTCGCACTCCGGCTGGCGTGACGGCGACCGGCGAACCGTGCCCCTTGATCCCCGGACAACTCCCGCCTACTTTCGGGTAACCACTGCGGACCAGGAGCGATACCGAATGCCTCATCCCACCGGCGGCCATCGCCCGCGCATCGTCGTGTTCGGCGCGGGCAGCATCGGCTGCTACCTCGGCGGCCATCTCGCGCAGCACGCGGACGTCACACTGATCGGGCGTCCCTCGGTGCTGGACGGGCTGCGCGACGGGGTGACCCTCAGCGGTGGGGGGCGCCCCACCGTTCGCGTCCCACGACAACTGCTGACGCTCACACAGGAGCCCGACGCGGTCGCCGAGGCCGATTTCGTACTGGTCACCGTCAAGTCCGCCGCCACGATTCCTTCCGGACGGGAGCTGGCCGGAAGGCTCCGTCCGGACGCCGTCGTCGTCAGCTTCCAGAACGGGCTGCACAACACCCGGCTACTGCGGGACGAGCTCCCGGCCGTCACCGTGCTCGCGGGGATGGTCCCGTACAACGTCGCGCGGACCGCGCCCGACACCTTCCATCAGGGCACGGGCGGGGCCTTGATGATCGACGGCCGCTCCGGCTCGGCCCCTCTCGTGGCGACTCTGACGGCCGCCGGGCTGCCGGTCGAGCCACGCGACGACATGCGGCAGGTACAGCACGCCAAGCTGCTGATGAATCTCAACAACGCGGTGAACGCGCTGTCCGGCCTGCCGCTCCGCGACCAGCTGAGCGCACGCCCGTACCGGAGGTGCCTCGCGCTGTGCCAGGAGGAGGCACTGACGGCGTTCGCCGCGGCGGGAGTCCGGCCGGCCCGCCTCGGCCCCGCGCCTGCCCGGATCATGCCAGGGATCCTGCGCTTGCCCGACGCCCTGTTCCGCCGTGTCGCCGCAGCCGGCCTCCAGGTGGACGCGCACGCGCGCTCCTCGATGTGGGACGACCTGGAACACGGCCGGGCCACCGAGATCGACGGCCTCCAGGGCGAGGTCGTCGCCATGGCGGAACAGCACGGCCTCACGGCACCGGTCAACGCACGGCTCGCCGCCCTGGTCCACGAGGCCGAACGCCCGGGCGGCCGTCGATCCTGGCCGGGCCCCGAGTTGCTGGGCGCGGTGGTACGCCGGCCGTGAGCCGGCCGGCTCCCTCTTGACGCGCTACTCGCGCGCGGTGGCCGTGTTGCTCATGTCCGGGTACCGGTCCCCCGCAACCTTGCCCGCGATGGGATCCAGCTGCTCCAGCTCCTGGTCGGTCAACGTGAGCCGGGTAGCGGCCACGTTCTCCAGCAGCCGGCTGCGCCTGCGCGTACCGGGGATCGGGACCACGGTCAGGCCGTGCACCTGTGCCCGCTGCTGCACCCAGGCCAGGGCGACCTGCGCGGCGGTCACGCCGTGCGCCGCCGCGATCTCGCGCACCGGCTCCAGCAGCGCGGCGTTGGTCCTGGCGTTCTCACCGGTGAAGCGCGGCTGGTGCTTACGGAAGTCGTTCTCCCCCAGGTCCTTGGCCGCGTCCGCGAACGCACCGGTCAGGAACCCACGGCCGAGCGGCGAGTACGGCACGAGCGCCACCCCGAGCTCGACGGCCGCGGGCACGGCGCTGCGCTCCGCGTCCCGGCTGAACAGCGACCACTCCGACTGAAGGGCCGCGATCGGATGCACGGCGTGCGCGGCACGCAGCTCGTCGCCGGTCACCTCGCTCAGGCCGAGCTTCTTGACCTTGCCCTGCCGCACCAGCTCGGCCATCGCCCCCACCGACTCCTCGAACGGGATGAGCGGGTCGCGGCGGTGCATGTAGTACAGGTCGATGACATCGGTGCCGAGACGGCGCAGGCTGGCCTCGACGGCCTGGCGGATGTACGCGGGATCGTTGCGCACGCCCCGGTAGTGCGGGTCGTCGTCCCGGCGCTCGATGGCGTATTTGGTCGCCAGCGTGATCTCGTCACGGTGCGCCCCGACGAAGGGCGCGAGGAACGACTCGTTGGCCCCGCTGCCGTAGATGTCGGCGGTGTCGAAGAGGGTGACACCGACCTCCAGTGCCGCCTCCAGGGTGTCCCGGGCGGCGGGCTCGTCAGTGGTTCCGTAGAACTCGCTCATCCCCATGCAGCCGAGTCCCTGCACACCGACCCGCGGACCGCCTTCGGCGAGCTCCACGGTCGCGATCTTCTCGGTCTCGCTCATGGTCAGACCCTTTCCGTCTCCGGCGCCATCGCACGGGCGCCGCCATAGAAGTCGATCTTGTAGTCGAGTACGGCCAGAGTCCCCTGGAGCTCCTCGATCCGCGTCTTCACATCGCGGCGGGTCGCCTCCAGCAGCTCCTGCCGCTCGACGAAGGTCCGGTCGCCCTCCCGCACCAGTTCGGCGTACCTGACCATGTCCGCGACCGGCATTCCGGTCAGCCTCAGCTTCCCGACGAAGGCCAGCCAGTCCAGATCGCTGTTGCTGAAGCGGCGCTGGCCCGTGTGCGAGCGGTCGACGTGCGGCATCAGCCCGATCCGCTCGTACCAGCGCAGGGTGTGGGCGGTGAGCCCGCTGTAGGCGACGACCTCGCTGATGGTGTAGTTGTCCCGGCCCTCGGGGCGCGGATGCGGCTTCGGAGCCGAAGCGCAGGTGTCCGTACGTGCGGAAATGCTTTCCATCACCGTCATGTCCTCCACGCTAGAACCTTGGAGTGCGCTCCAAGCAAGCGTAATCGCGTGGTGATCCCCGCACCGGCTCCCGTTAGGCTCGGCTCATGACCATGCAGAGCCTGGCGCTGATCGAGAACTGGCCCGTCCCCACCGCGGCAGCCGCCGTCGTCGCCTCGGACGGCACGCTCCTGGGTACCCATGGTCCCACCGCGCACCGCTTCCCGCTCGCCTCCGTGAGCAAGCCGCTCGCGGCCTACGCGGCACTGGTGGCCTACGAGGAGGGCGCCGTCGAGCTGGACGAACCGGCCGGCCCCGAGGGCTCGACCGTCCGCCACCTCCTCGCCCACACCAGCGGCCTCGCCTACGACGAGCACCGGGTCACGGCCGCCCCCGGTACCCGCAGGCTGTATTCCAACGCCGGATTCGAGGTCCTCGGCGACCACATCGCGAAGGCCACCGAGATCCCCTTCCCGGAGTACGTGCACCAGGCGGTCCTCGACCCCCTGGGCATGACGTCGACGACCCTGGAGGGCTCACCCGCCAAGGACGGCGTCTCCACCGTCGACGACCTGGCCCGGTTCGCCGCGGAGGTCCAGGCCCCGCGGCTCCTCGACCCCCGCACGGTCCTCGAAGCCCAGACCGTCGTGCACCCCGGCCTCAAGGGCGTACTCCCCGGCTACGGTCACCAGAACCCCAACGACTGGGGGCTCGGCTTCGAGATCCGCGACTCCAAGTCACCGCACTGGACCGGTCTTTCCTCGTCCCCGGCCGCTTTCGGCCACTTCGGGCAGTCCGGCACGTTCCTGTGGATCGACCCGGTGGTGGGCGCGGCCTGCGTCGCGTTGACGGACCGGGTCTTCGGCCCCTGGGCGGCCGACGCCTGGACGCCGTTCACGGACGCGGTGCTGGCGGAACTCGCCGCCGCCTCGTCCTCCCGCTGAGCGGCCCTGGCCCTGCGGCCCAGGCACTCGAACCAGACGGTCTTCCCGCCCCCGTCACCGCGCTCGGCCACACCCCAGGCGTCGGCGACGGCGTCCACGAGCAGCAGCCCGCGCCCACCCTCGTCCAGCACGTCCCCCACGACGGGGCGCGGCAACCGGGCACACGCGTCCGCCACCTCGACGCGCACACCACCTGCGGGGAGCAGGAAGATCAGCGTCTGACAGCGGCGCCCGGGAACATGCCGCACGACGTTGGCGATCAGCTCCGTGAGAGCCAACTCCGCCGCGTCCGCCACATCGAGCAGACCCCAACGAGTGAGGTAGAGCCGCAGAATGCGGCGCAGATGACGGGCGGAGTGGGCGCCCATCGACAGATCGGCGCGATAGACGGCAGCCTCCGCGTCACCGATCCGGGTGTCGGATACGTGATTCATGTCACCAGGATGCATGGAGTTGATTACTCTCGGCTACGACCCGAAACGAACGCCGCCAGGCGTTGAAGCGAGAGGCACCCGCCGTGGCCAACGTGCAGTCACTCGATCCCAGCGCTTCCCCCTTGGACTACTACGGCTGGGAACTGCGCCGCCAACGCGAGGCCAACGGCCTCCGGCAGGGCCAGCTCGGCGAGATCATCTTCTGCACGGGCTCGCTGATCGGCCAGATCGAGACGACGAAGAAGGTCCCGACCCGCGACTTCTCGGAACGCCTGGACGCCGCGCTCGGCACGGACGGCGTGTTCTCACGGCTGGTCGGCCTGGTCCTGCGGAGCCAGCTGCCGACGTGGTTCCAGCCGTACGCGGAACTGGAGGCGCGGGCGACGTACATCTCCACGTACCAGGCGCAGTTGGTGCACGGGTTACTCCAGACGGAGGAGTATGCGCGGGCCCTGCTCGCTGTTGACCACCCCAGCAGAGTCGAGGAGATGGTGGCAGCCCGCCTGGAACGCCAGCGCATCCTTCAGGGCGACAATCCACCGGCTCTGTGGATCGTCCTGAGCGAAGCGGCACTGCTCCAGGGGGTGGGTGGGCGACGCGTCATGCGCAACCAACTGGGACGGCTGTTGGACTTCTGCGACAGCCCATGGGTACAGATTCAGGTGCTCCCATTCTCCGTCGGCCAACACACGGGCATGATGGGATCGTTCACGTTGCTGCGGTTCGAGGACGATCCCGATCTGTTCTACGTGGACAGCTACGACCAGGGCCACATGACCGCCAATCCGCAGGTGATCAAGGAACGTTCGGTCGGCTACGCTCGATTGCAAGCCACAGCCCTCTCCCCCGAGGACTCGGTGACACTGATCGCTCGCGTGATGGAGGAACGGTATGGAAACCAGCCATGACCTGGCCGCAGCGCAGTGGCGGAAGTCCTCGTACAGCGGCACCAACGGCGGCGAATGCGTCGAGTGCACGGTCACCGGCACCGCGACGTGGCGCAAGTCCTCGTACAGCGGCAGCACCGGCGGCGAATGCGTAGAGGTCGCCGCCGACGGCTGCTCCGCCTCCGTCCCGGTCCGGGACAGCAAGAACCCGTCCGGCCCCGTACTCATCATGAGCACCACCGCCTGGCAGGCCTTCGTGGACGGGCTGCGCTGACGCCCAGCACGGCCCGGCCTGAACCCGCCACGCCCGGTGGGCCTTTCGCGATCCGCCTCCGATAGGTTCGGCGACCATGCGAACCCGTGACTACGACACCGATTTCCTCGACCGGGCAGGAAAGACGCGCGCCTGGGGCATCGTCCTGCTGGCCGCGGCCTCGTTCCTCTGGCTCTGGGGCGCCGCGCTGCTGGTGTTGCCGAACGGTCTCTGCGAGTCCCGCTTGTTCACGGACGGCGCCACGGCCAACACGGGAGACAGGTCGGATCAAAGTTGCCAGAGGGCCCGTGACTGGCCGAAGACAGTGGCCCTGTTCGCGTCCTCCATACCGGTCACGGCCGGCGGCGTGACGCTCTTCACGCTCGGCACGGTGACAGGCCGGATCAGCGCGCACAGCCAGGCCGTTCGCGAACTGGACCGGCAGGCGGCCAGGCGGAAGGAATGAGGGGCCACCGGCTCCGGTAGATTCGGCCGCTATGCGATCACGTGATTTCGACCTCGAATTCCGCGAGCGGGCCGCCCGCACACGCTCCTGGGGCCTCGGCCTGCTCGGTGCCGCCGCGGTGCTGTGGATCTGGGCCGCCAAGGAGCTGTTCATACCGTACGAACCCGACCTCCAGGAGATCGTGACCGTGCTCGGCGCCTCCGTACCGGTCTCGGTCGCCGGCGGGTCGCTCTTCACGATCGGCACCGTGTCGCGCCGCATGAGCGCCCACGGTCAGGCCATGCGCGAACTGGACAAGCTGGCAGCCCAGGACAGGTGATGGGTGGAAGACCTGCCGCTCGGGTGAAGAGGTTGTGCCGCGGGTGACGTTCAAGGGGCTGCCCGTCACGGAACCGTCCCAGCGCGCGGCCGCTCCGTAATCGCATGTAACAGGCATGTATTAGGGGGCGGCCGGGCGGAACGGCCCACGGGCCGGCGCGGGTCCTACTGAGCAGCAAGGCTCGCTCGTACCGGGCAGAACGCACCGACCGCAAGGAAGACACCATGCGCACCAAGAACCTCACCCTCGCCGCCCTGGTCCTCACCGCCGGTCTCTCGCTCACCGCCTGCCAGGGCGGCGACTCCGACGCCGCCACCACCACGAACGACTCCGGATCCTCGTCCTCCTCCGCCGCGTCCGACGACAGCAGCGCGAGCGCGTCCGACAAGGACACCTCGGCCGCCGGCAACGACTCGACCACGACGAAGTCCGCGAAGGGCAGCGGCGACGGGCAGGTCACCACCGGCGCCTGCAAGACCGCAGACCTCGGCTTCAGCACCACGCACGGCATGGGCGAGGGCAACCTGACGGTCCGGCTCAAGAACAACGGCGACGACACCTGCTCGCTCAAGGGCTTCCCCGGTGTCGACCTCAAGTCCCAGGACGCCTCCGGGCCCCTCAGCGCCAAGCGCACCGACCTCGCCGCGCCGGCCGTCGCCATCAACCCCGGCGAGACGACCCGCTTCACCCTGCACTACCCGTCGGCCGAGGGCTCCGGCGCGTACGTCAGCGCCATCGAGGTCACCCCGCCCAACGAGACCCACTCCAAGTCCCTCTCGGTCTCCCTCCGCCTCCAGATCTCCGAAGGCGCCGACCAGGAGGTCACTGTGGACCCCGTCGGCACCGGCAAGCAGTAGGGCATCGTCACGGGGAAGCTACGGACGGTCCAGCCCCTTCAAGGGGCCGGATCGGGGTCCGTAAGCTCCCCTGACGCCTCGGCCCGACTACGGCTGGCCCCACCCCCCTTGTCCACCGGTCGGTGGACGGCAGGTTCAACCGGGAGGTCGTGTCGGGGGCGGCACCTTCGCGGCCAGGATTCCTGGCATGAGACAACTATCTGTGCGCATGGCACGATGGAGCGCCCTGCACGCCGGGCGCGCGATCGCCGGCTGGTTCGTGTTCGTCATCCTGTGCCTCGTGGCCGGCATCGCGGCAGGTACCAACCAGGCGACCACCGAGGACTTCCGGGTCGGTGAAGCAGGACGCGCCGAAGCGATGGCGACCGAGGGCGGACTTCAGCGGTCCCCCACGGAGCACGTCGTGATCCGGGCCAGGTCGGGACAGCTGGACATGGCCGCGGCCGGATCGGCGGCCCACGACGTGACCGCGCGGATGCGGGACCTGCCCGAGGTGAAGAGCGTGGCGGCTCCCGTCCGCTCGGAGGACGGCAAGGTCCTGCGGGTCTCGGTGGTCCTGAACGGCCCCGAGCTGGAGGGGAAGAAGAACGTCGTCCCGCTCCTGGAGCAGACGGCGGAGGTCGGCGCGAGCCACCCGGGCGTGGTGGTGGAGGAGACCGGTTCTCCCGCCATCAGCAAGGGCGTCAACGACCAGCGCGGCGAGGATCTCGCGCTATCCGAACGCATCAGCCTGCCCGTCACCGTCATCACCCTGCTGATCGTCTTCGGCTCGGTGGTCATGGCGGGTGTGCCGCTGCTGTTGGCGCTCTCCTCGATCGCCGCGGCGATCGGGCTGTCCATGGTCGCTTCGCACGTCCTGCCCGACGCAGGGGTCGGGATGAACCTCATCCTGCTCATCGGCCTTGCGGTGGGCGTCGACTACACCCTCTTCTACCTGAAGCGTGAGCGTGAGGAACGGGCCCGCGCAGGCGGCCGGCTCGGCCCTGAGGCCCTCGTGGAGCTGGCGGCGGCCACGGCGGGCCGGGCCATCGTGATCTCGGGTCTCGCCGTGATCGTCTCCACGGCCACGCTGTATCTGGCCACCGATGTCATCTTCTCCTCATTGGCGACCGGCACCATCCTCGTCGTGGCGGTCGCCGTGGCCAGCTCGCTCACGGTGCTCCCCGCGCTGCTGGTCACCATCGGCCGGCGTACGGAGCGTCGCGCCGCCCGTCGGGCGAAGCGCGGTAAGCCGGCCCGGGTCGCGAAGCCCGAGACCGGGAGGGTGTCCGGCGCCCTTCTGCGCCCTGCGCGGACCCGCCCCGCCCTCACCCTGTGTCTGTCGGTCCTCGTCATGCTCGGCCTGGCCGCGCCCGCGCTCGGCCTGAAGCTCATCGACCCGGGCAAGGACACCTTCTCCCGCGACATCCCGGCCATGCAGGTCTACGACCGGCTGACCGGAAGCTTCCCGGAACTCCTGGTCACGCACGAGGTCGTGGCACGCTCCACCCCGGAGCGGGCCCCCGAGGTGAAGCAGGCGCTGGTGGACCTCGGCCGGCGGGCCCAGTCGGATCCGCTGTTCGCGAAGGGCGCGAAGGGCGCAAAGGACACGGAGCCGGAGGTCCGTACGTCGTCCGACGGCCGGATCAGCGTGCTGGAGCTCGCCGTCCCGCACCCCGCACCCTCCTCCCAGGCGATCGAGTCGCTCGTCCGCCTCCGCCAGGACCACATCCCCGCGACCGTCGGCCGGCTGGGCGGCGTGGAGACAGGCGTGAGCGGCGATGTGGCCAGGGGCCGTGACTACGTGGCGCACGAGAGCGACAAGCTGCCGCTGGTCATCGGGTTCCTGCTGCTGATGACCTTCCTGATGACCGTGTGGGCGTTCCGCTCGGTGGTGATCGGCGTCATCGGTGTGCTGCTCAATCTGCTGTCCGCCGGTGCCTCGCTCGGCATGCTGGTCGTGGTCTTCCAGGGGACCTGGGCACAGGACCTGCTGGCCTTCGACTCCCTCGGCGCGATCGCGTCCAGAGTGCCGCTGTTCCTCGTGGTGATCCTCTTCGGCCTGTCCATGGACTACCAGGTGTTCGTGGTCAGCCGGATCCAGGAGGCCAGGCAGAACGGGGTGCCGGCCCGTGAGGCGGTGCTCGACGGCATCAACCGGTCGGCCAAGGTGGTGACCAGCGCGGCGATCGTGATGGTGACGGTGTTCGGCGCCTTCGTGGCCCTGCACCTCACCGAGATGAAGCAGATGGGCTTCTGCCTGGCCGTGGCCGTCCTGCTGGACGCCGTGATCATCCGGCTCATGGTCCTGCCCTCGGTCCTGCTGCTGCTCGGCGAGCGTGCCTGGTGGCCCGCCCGCCCGGTGCGGAGCCGGCATGCCGGTGCGCCTGCCGCCGGGGCCCTGGCGGACGTAGGCTGACGCGGTGAAACCACGGCCGCAGCCCGCCACCGAGCCGACCGTACCCTCGCTGCACCGGTGGAACGCCGTCTTCTGGGTGCTGCTGGGCGTGGTCCCGCCGGCCATCGCGGTCGCTGACGCACCGGGCACGACGAGGCTCCCGGTGCTGGTGCTGCTCGCCGTGCTCGCCCTGTCCTACGGCGCGGTGGGGCTGTTCCCCGGCAACCCCGTCCTGCGCCCCCTGCCCTACCTGTACGTACTCGTCGTGGGCCTGGGCGCGATGTCGTACCTGCTCGACGGCAGCGCCGCGCTCTTCGTGGTGACGCTGCCGCACTTCTGGATCTACACCGCGAGCGCGCGTGCCGCGATCAGCTTCAGCGGTCTCGCCGCCGCGGGGGTCGTGGCCGGCAACGTCGTACGGCAGGGCTGGGACGGGGAGTTCCTCACCGGCAACGTGATCTTCACGCTCATCGGCTACGCGGCGGGCGTGTCGATCGGACTGGTGGTCCACCACATCACCGAGGACTCCGACGAGCGTGCCCGCCGGCTCAGCGCCGAGCTGGAGGGCGCCCGGCTCCGGCTGGTCGAGGCGCACCAGCGTCAGGGGGCGGCGGACGAGCGTGAACGGCTGGCGCGGGAGATCCACGACACGCTCGCCCAGGGCTTCGCGTCCATCATCGTGCTCGCCGAAGCGGCCAGGTCCGGCCTGGAGGCCGACCCCGGCAGAAGCGGCAAGCAGCTGCTCGCGATCGAGAACACCGCACGCGAGAACCTGGCCGAGGCGCGCGTACTCGTCGGTTCGGCCCCGCGGAGCGGCGTCGCCGCCGGCTCGGTCGCGGACACCCTGCGCCGGACCCTGGACCGGTTCACCGAGGACACCGGCGTGGGCGTCACCTCGGAACTGCCGGACGTCGACTGCGACCAGCGGACCCGGATCGCTCTCCTGCGCTGCACCCAGGAGTCCCTCGCCAACGTCCGTAAGCACGCGGCGGCCTCCGACGTGCAGGTGGTCCTCACCGCGCTGCCGTACGGCGTGGAGCTGGAGATCACCGACGACGGCCGTGGTTTCGTGACCGAGGAGTCCCACGGCTTCGGCCTGAACGGCATGCGCGAACGCCTGGCCGAGCTCGGCGGTGAGCTCACCGTCACCAGCTCGGTCGGCGACGGAACAAGGGTCCTCGCCGTGATCCCCACCGACGGGCAGGTATGACATGACGGACGGCGCAGCGGAGGGACGAAGGCTCAGGATCGTCGTGGCGGACGACCATGCGGTGATGCGTGCAGGAGTCATCGCCCTGCTCGCCGACGAACCCACCATCGAGATCGCCGGTGAGGCCGAGGACGGCCGGGCGGCCGTCGCTCTCGTCGAGCGGCTTGAGCCCGATGTGGCGCTGATGGATCTGCGGATGCCCGTCCTCGACGGGACGAACGCCACCGCGGAGATCGTCGCCGGACGCGCCTCGACCAGGGTGCTGATCCTGACCACGTACGACACCGACACGGAGATCGAGCACGCCGTCGAGGCCGGTGCCATCGGCTATCTGCTCAAGGACGCCACCCGCGAGCAGCTGGTGGACGCCGTCCACTCCGCGTCACGCGGCGAGACCGTCCTGGCCCCGCGCGTCGCCGCGCGGCTGGTGGCCCGTATGCGAAAGCCCGCGCGGGTGACGCTGACGAGAAGAGAGGTGGATGTGCTGGGCGCGGTGGCCGACGGGCTGTCCAACGTGGAGATCGGCCGGCGGCTGGTCATCACGGAGGCGACGGTGAAGACGCATCTGCTGCGGGTCTTCGCCAAGCTCGACGTCGCCGACCGCACGCACGCGGTGGTCACGGCACTGGAGCTCGGGCTGCTGGACCGGCGTGCCTGAGCCCGTGTTCCGCGAGGCCACCTCACAACACCCCGGCCAGCTCCCAGAGCAGCACCTCGGCCGGCTCCAGCGCCTCCAGTTCGAGACCCCGGGGCTCGGTGACGCGCGCGGAGTCGCCCGGGGCCAGCTCCTCGCCGGCGAGGAGTACCCGGCCCCGCACGACGTGGACGTAGGCGCCCGCCGCGTCCGGCACCGCGGTCCGCTCGCCCTCGGACTGCCGCCGCACATGGAGCATCGCGCCCGCCTCTGGGAGGGCGTACGGGGTGGAGTCGGCGATCCCGGCGACATGCGTGTAGGCGGGGTCCCCTCCGGGGTGCACGGGGGCCAGCCACATCTGAATGAACGTCAGCGGGTGTTCCCCGTCGTTGCGTTCGACATGCCGCACCCCGCCGGCCGAGCTGAGGTGCTGGACGTCACCGGCGCGTACGACCGTGGCGTGCGAGGCGGAGTCGCGGTGGGTGAGCTCGCCCTCCACCACCCAGGTGACGATCTCGGTGTGGCTGTGCGGATGCTCGTCGAAGCCGGCGCCCGGGGCGAGACGCTCCTCGTTGCAGGCAAGGATCGGCCCGAAGCGCAGATTGTCCGGGTCGTAGAACCGCCCGAAGGAGAATGCGTGCAGCGTCTCGATGCCCGCGGAGTCGCCCGTGGCCGGGTCTCCGCCGCGGAAGCGGTCCCCGGAGCGGCGTACGTCCATCACACCCCCAAGGTATCCCCACCGGCCGGTCTTCCGCCCCGCCCCTTCGTGCGCCTGTCCCGATAAGGCAGTCTTGTGTGCGTGCCCCGACCCGATCCTGAGCAGCCCGCCTCCCACGACGCCCATCTCCACGCCGCGACCCTGAAACGCCTGGAGCAGTCATCCGGCCGGCTGGCGGCCAACGCCATCGCCCGCATGGACGAGACGCTGCCGTGGTACCGGGCGATGCCACCGGAGAACCGGTCCTGGATCGGCCTGGTCGCCCAGGCCGGTATCGCCGCGTTCACCGAGTGGTTCCGGCATCCGGAGACACCGCAGGCGATCTCCACCGATGTGTTCGGCACGGCTCCGCGCGAGCTGACGCGGGCGATCACCCTGCGGCAGACCGTCGAGATGGTGCGTACGACGATCGAGGTCATGGAGGCCGCGATCGAGGAGGTCGCGGCGCCGGGCGACGAGTCGGTGCTGCGCGAGGCGCTGCTCGTCTACGCGCGCGAGATCGCCTTCGCGACCGCCCAGGTGTACGCGCAGGCCGCCGAGGCACGCGGCGCGTGGGACGCCCGGCTGGAGTCGCTCGTGGTGAACGCGGTGCTGTCGGGCGAGGCCGACGAGGGCGCCGTGTCCAGGGCCGCCGCGCTCGGCTGGAACTCCCCCGAGCATGTGTGCGTGATCCTCGGTACGGCTCCCGAGGGCGACAGCGAGCTCACCGTGGAGGCGATCCGTCGGGCCGCCAGGCACGCCAAGCTCCAGGTCCTGACGGGCGTGCTCGGGCACCGGCTGGTCGTGATCGCGGGCGGCAGCGACAATCCGCTGAACGTCGCGAAGTCGCTGATCGGCCCCTATGCGGCGGGGCCCGTCGTCGCCGGGCCCGTGGTGCCCGACCTCCTCGCGGCCACCAGGTCCGCACAGGCCGCCGCAGCAGGACTCAAGGCCTGCTCGGCGTGGCAGGACGCTCCGAGGCCCGTCCTGTCGGACGATCTCCTTCCTGAGCGTGCGATGGCAGGAGACCCGGCCGCTCGCGATCAGCTGGTGGAGGAGATCTACAGACCGCTCGAAGAAGCGGGTTCGGCACTTCTGGAGACGCTGAGTGTCTATCTGGAGCAGGCAAGCAGTCTTGAGGGAGCGGCGCGGATGCTGTTCGTGCACCCCAATACCGTCCGCTACCGGCTACGACGTGTGACCGACGTCACCGGCTGGTCACCGTCCGATGTCCGATCCGCGTTCACGCTACGGATCGCCCTCATCCTGGGGCGCTTGGCCGCCGGGGACACTCAGTCCTAGACTTTTGTCGAACTTCAACAATTCCCCCGACGGTTCTTCGTCCCTGTCCCCACGGGTCTCCAGGGCCGTCCACAAGAGAGAGTGTGAGGGTGCTCGTACTCGTCGCTCCCGGCCAAGGCGCTCAGACGCCCGGCTTCCTGACTCCCTGGCTCGAACTCCCCGGTGCCGCCGACCGCATCGCGGGATGGTCCGAGGCCATCGGGCTCGACCTTGCCCACTACGGCACGAAGGCCGACGCGGACGAGATCCGCGACACGGCGGTGGCCCAGCCGCTGCTGGTGGCCTCGGGCCTCCTCTCCGCCGCCGCGCTGGACGCCTCGCCCGGCGTCGTCGCGGGACACAGCGTCGGTGAGATCGCCGCCGCCGCGCTCGCCGGCGTCATCGACGAGGAGGCCGCGCTCCGTCTCGTGCGCACCCGGGGGCTCGGCATGGCCGAGGCCGCCGCGGTCACCGAGACCGGCATGGCCGCGCTCCTCGGCGGTGACCCGGAGGTCACGATCCCGCACCTGGAGAAGCTGGGGCTCACCCCGGCCAACGTCAACGGCGGCGGACAGATCGTCGCCGCCGGCACCGCGGAGCAGATCGCCGCGCTGGAGGCGGACAAGCCCGAAGGCGTACGCCGTGTCGTCGCGCTGAAGGTGGCCGGCGCCTTCCACACGCACCACATGGCCCCGGCCGTGGAGAAGCTGCGTGCCGCCGCCGACTCCCTGACGGTCTCCGACCCGAAGGTGACGTACGTGTCGAACGCCGACGGGAAGACGGTCGCCACCGGCGACGAGGTCATCTCGCGGCTCGTCGGTCAGGTCGCCAACCCGGTCCGCTGGGATCTGTGCATGGAGACCTTCGCCGCGCTCGGTGTCACCGCGCTCATCGAGGCCGCGCCGGGCGGGACCCTGGTCGGGCTCGCCAAGCGCGCGCTGCCCGGTGTGAAGACCCTCGCGCTCAAGACCCCCGACGACCTCGACGCTGCCCGCGCGCTCATCTCCGAGCACGCAGGCGCCTAAGGAGCCCGAGAGCATGTCGAAGATCAAGCCCAGCAAGGGCGCCCCGTACGCACGGATCATGGGTGTCGGCGGCTACCGCCCGACCCGTGTCGTGCCCAACGAGGTGATCCTCGAGACGATCGACTCGTCCGACGAGTGGATCCGCTCCCGCTCCGGTATCGCCACCCGTCACTGGGCCTCCGACGAGGAGACCGTGTCGATGATGTCCGTGGAGGCCGCCGGCAAGGCGATCGCGGACGCCGGGATCGCTCCCGAGCAGGTCGGCGGAGTGATCGTCTCCACCGTCTCGCACTTCAAGCAGACCCCCGCCGTCGCGACCGACATCGCGTACAAGGTCGGCGCGGGCAAGCCCGCCGCCTTCGACATCTCGGCCGGCTGCGCGGGCTTCGGCTACGGCCTCACGCTCGCCAAGGGCATGATCGTCGAGGGCTCGGCAGAGTACGTACTCGTCATCGGCGTGGAGCGGCTGAGCGACCTCACCGACCTGGAGGACCGCGCGACGGCCTTCCTGTTCGGCGACGGTGCCGGCGCGGTCGTCGTCGGACCGTCCCAGGAGCCGGCCATCGGCCCCACGGTATGGGGTTCCGAGGGTGACAAGTCCGACACGATCAAGCAGACCGTCTCGTGGAACGACCTCCACATCGGCGATGTCTCGAACCTTCCGCTCAACGAGCGGGGCGAGGTCAAGTTCCCCGCCATCACGCAGGAGGGCCAGGCGGTCTTCCGCTGGGCCGTCTTCGAGATGGCGAAGGTCGCCCAGCAGGCGCTGGAAGCGGCCGGGATCTCCCCGGAGGACCTCGACGTCTTCATTCCGCACCAGGCGAACATGCGGATCATCGACTCGATGGTGAAGACACTCAAACTGCCGGAGCACGTCACGGTCGCCCGTGACGTGGAGACCACCGGCAACACGTCGGCCGCCTCGATTCCGCTCGCAATGGAGCGGCTCCTGGCGACCGGTCAGGCCAAGAGCGGCGACACGGCGCTCATCATCGGCTTCGGGGCGGGTCTCGTCTACGCCGCGACGGTCGTTACCCTCCCCTAGGAGGGAGCTGAAGATCGTGGCTGGGCTCGCGACGCCCGGTACGCGCATCCGCGGCGTACCGGACACCGCTCCCTGATCCAGCCGAGATCTTCAGCACCCTCCTTGACACACCGGACCTTTCGGTCCGCACGCCCGAACCCCGCATAAACACATCGAAGGAGCGCCACCATGGCCGCCACTCAGGAAGAGATCGTCACCGGTCTCGCCGAGATCGTCAACGAGATCGCCGGTATCCCGACCGAGGACGTCCAGCTGGACAAGTCCTTCACCGACGACCTGGACGTCGACTCGCTGTCCATGGTCGAGGTCGTCGTCGCCGCCGAAGAGCGCTTCGACGTCAAGATCCCCGACGAGGACGTCAAGAACCTCAAGACGGTCGGCGACGCCGCCGAGTACATCCTGAAGCACCAGGGCTGATCCCAGCCCGTCCTGTGTGTCGCCACCCGGCGGTGGCGCCGCTGATTCACGACCCTCTACACGTGGAGAAGATTTTCCAGTGAGCCCGACCAATCGCACCGTGGTCGTCACCGGTATCGGCGCAACCACTCCGCTGGGTGGCGACTCCGCATCGACCTGGGAAGGTCTGATGGCCGGCCGGTCCGGCGTCAAGCCTCTCGAGGGCGAACGTTTCGCCGAACTGCCCGTCCGGATCGCCGCCCTCGCGGCCGTCGATCCCGGCGAGGTCCTGCCCCGGCCGCTCGCCCGCAAGCTGGACCGCTCGGCGCAGTTCGCGCTGATCGCCGCGCGCGAGGCGTGGGCGGACGCAGGCTTCACCGGCAAGGCCGGTGAGGACGAGAAGATCCAGCCCGAGCGTCTGGGCTCGGTCATCGCCTCCGGTATCGGCGGCGTGATCACCCTGCTCGACCAGTACGACGTGCTGAAGGAGAAGGGCGTACGCCGCGTCTCCCCGCACACCGTTCCCATGCTCATGCCCAACGGCCCGGCGGCCAACGTCGGCCTGGAGGTCAATGCCCAGGCCGGTGTCCACACCCCGGTCTCGGCCTGCGCCTCGGGTGCGGAGGCCATCGGGTACGCCGTCGAGATGATCCGCACCGGCCGTGCCGATGTGGTCGTCGCCGGTGGCACCGAGGCGGCCATCCACCCGCTGCCGATCGCGGCGTTCGCCAACATGATGGCGATGTCCAAGAGCAACGACGAGCCCGAGAAGGCCTCGCGTCCCTACGACACGGGCCGTGACGGCTTCGTCCTCGGTGAGGGCGCCGGTGTCGTGATCCTGGAGTCCGCGCAGCACGCCGCCGCGCGGGGCGCCAAGGTCTACTGCGAGGTGCTGGGCCAGGGCCTGTCCGCGGACGCCCACCACATCGCGCAGCCCGAGCCCACCGGGCGCGGGATCGCCGCCGCGATGCGGAATCTGCTGGACTCCACGGACCTGAAGCCGTCCGAGGTCGTTCACCTGAACGCGCACGCCACGTCCACGCCGCAGGGTGACATCGCGGAGATCAAGGCGCTGCGCGCGGTGCTGGGCGACGACCTGGACCATGTCGCGATCTCCGCCACGAAGTCGATGACGGGTCACCTGCTGGGTGGCGCGGGCGGTATCGAGACCGTGGCGACGGTGCTGGCGCTGCACCACCGGAAGGCTCCGCCGACCATCAATGTCGATGAGCTCGACGAGGCGGTCGACGCGGATGTCGTGCAGGGTGAGCCGCGGGTGCTGCCGGAGGGGTCGGTTGCCGCGATCAACAACTCGTTCGGCTTCGGTGGCCACAACGTGGTGCTGGCGTTCCGGTCTGTCTGACCCGTCCGACTGCTGTGAGGCCCGCTTTCCCCGGGGGAGAGCGGGCCTTTCGCATGCCGCGGGCCGTTCCCGGGAGCTCCGGTCCCGCTTGGTGAAAAAACGTTTCGGCGAGGGGGGAGGCATGGGGTCGGGGAGGGCCTGGCGCCGTCACACCACCTGGTGGAGCCAGCGGACCGGGGCGCCCTCGCCCGCGTGGCGGAAGGACTCCAGTTCGTCGTCCCACGGCTTGCCCAGGAGTTTGGCGACCTCCGCCTCCAGGTCCGACTCGCCGTGCAGGGACCGCGCCAGCGCGGCCCGCAGCCGGTCCTCCGGGACCAGGATGTCGCCGTGCATGCCGGTGACCGCGTGGAAGATGCCGAGGCCGGGTGTGGAGCTGTAGCGCTCGCCCTCCGCCGTGGGGCAGGGCTCCGCCGTCACCTCGAAGCGCAGCAGGTCCCAGCCGCGGAGGGCGGAGGCCAGCTCGGATGCCGTCCCGGCACGGCCCTTCCAGGAGAATTCGGACCGCCAGGTGCCAGGGGCGGCCGGCTGTCTGATCCAGTCGAGCTGGACCCTCACACCGAGTACACCCGCTACCGCCCATTCGACGTGCGGGCACAGCGCGCGCGGTGCGGAGTGAACGTAAAGAACTCCACGTGTCGTCACCGGGACCTCCAGTGTGGGACGAGGTTCGCCTTCCCCAGCGGCCTCGCGCCCGTACCGTCTCTTCCCGGCCGGCTCCCGAGGTTGTCTTCAGTAAACAGCATCGGGAGTGAATCTCCTGAAAAGGGACAGTATGTGACGTGAGATAACTTAGCCGACCCACCGATACCCGCCGATTCGTCCGCGGGCCGGTCGGGCGCCACTGGTTCGACGGGGAAAAGCTACCGTGCGCCAGGGCCGGGTGTGTGACGTACGGTCGGTCCCGGGCCCATGATTCGCCCAGCATTCACCCGCGAGTGCGCGAGGGCCCGCCACCTGGGGCTGTCCAGGTGTGCCAGGGGCACAATCACCCGTGCGACCGGAGGGGAAAGAGGGATGCCTGAGCGTTCGACACGCCTCCGCGTGCGGGGTGCCGCCGCCGCGGGCGCCGTCGCGCTGGCCGGTGCCGTAGCGCTCACAGGGTGTTCGTCCGACGGAGGCACGGGGCCCCGGAGCACCGCGGGCGCCCCGAGCCCCTCGCCGACGTCGGTGTGGAACGCGAGCCCCGCCTCCGTCGCGGCCGTCGGGGACTCCATCACCCGGGGCTTCGACGCCTGTTCGGTGCTGACCGACTGCCCCGAGGTGTCCTGGGCCACCGGGACCGACGACGGGGTGCGCAGTCTCGCCGTACGTCTTCTGGGGGCGTCGAAGGTGGCCTCGCACAGCTGGAACCACGCCGTGTCGGGCGCCAGGATGGCTCAGCTCCCCGAGCAGATGGCGCAGGCGGCGAAGGACGGTCCCGAGCTGGTCACGGTGATGATCGGCGCGAACGACGCCTGCCGCGACTCGGTGCGGCTGATGACTCCGGTGGCCGGTTTCCGCTCCTCCTTCGAGGCGTCGCTGCGGCAGCTGCGTGCCTCGGCCCCCGAGGCCCAGGTCTATGTGTCGAGCGTGCCGGACCTCAAGAGGCTCTGGTCGACCGGGCGGGGAAGCCCGCTGGGCAAGCAGATCTGGAAGCTGGGGATCTGCCGGTCGATGCTGGGCGACGCCGACGACATGGGACCCGAGGCGGTCGCGCGGCGCGACGCGGTGCGGGAGCGGGTCGTCGCGTACAACGACGTGCTGCGGGAGGTCTGCGCCGAGGACGAGCGCTGCCGTTACGACGGCGGGGCGGTCTTCGACTACCGGTTCACCGGGGCGCAGCTGAGCAGATGGGACTGGTTCCATCCGGGCCGCGACGGCCAGGCCAGGCTGGCCGAGATCGCTTACCGCAAGGTCACGGCGGCAGGACCCGCCGCGTAAGGAGGGCCGGCCCCTCTGGTCCCCCGTACGCCGGGTGCGCTCAGCGTTCCTCGCGCCTGAGCGCTTCGGCGATGATCTGGACGAGGTGGCGGCTGTCGAGGCCGGCCAGGTCGCGTACCTGGGTGCGGCAGGAGAACCCGTCGGCGAGGATCCGCCGGTCGGGGCCCGCGGACGCCTTGGCGAGGATGCCGTCCTGTGCGATCTTCTCGGAGATCTCGTAGTGGCCCTTCTCCATGCCGAAGTTCCCGGCGAGCCCGCAGCATCCCGCGGAGGTCTCCACGTCGCAGCCCATCGCCTCCAGGAGCGCCCGGTCCGGGCCGTATCCCATGACGGAGTAGTGGTGGCAGTGCGGCTGTACGAGCAGCTTCTCCGCGGCCCGCGGCGGGGTCCAGCCGATGGAGGTGAGGAACTCGGCGACGGTTCTGACCGAGCGGGACAGCTCGGCGGCGCGGGGGTCGTCGGGGAGGAGCTCGACGAGGTCCGAGCGGAGCGTGGCGGTGCAGCTGGGTTCGAGACCGACGACGGTCCTCCCGTCCCTGACATGGGGGTGGAGGAGGTCGAGCGTTCCGCGGAGCGCGGTCTTGGCGGCGGTGAGCTGGCCGGTGGAGACGAGGGTCAGTCCGCAGCAGGCCCCGGGGCCCGCGATCTCGATGTCGCACCCGGCGGCGGTGAGGACCTCGATGGCGTCCCGGGGGATCTCCGGGGCCAGGGCGTCCGAGAAGGTGTCGACCCACAGCAGCACCCGGTGTCCGTCCGGCCTCCTCCTGACGCCCTCGCCCGTCCCGCTCCGGCGGAACGGTGCCCTGGGCAGCCGCGGCAGCGACCTGCGGGTGTCCGCGCCCATCATGCGCATCATCGCCTTGCGGAGCAGGGGGACCCGGCCGGTGACATTGACGAGCGGGGCCAGCGGCGCGGCGAGCCTGAGCCACCGCGGGAGCCGGCCGAGGGTGTAGTGGCTGATCGGACGCAGGCGTCCCTTGTAGGTCTGGTGCAGCGCCTCGGCCTTGTACGTCGCCATGTCGATGCCCGTGGGGCAGTCGTTCGCGCAGGCCTTGCAGCTCAGGCACAGGTCGAGGGCCTCGTGGACCTCCGGCGAGCTCCAGCCGCGCGTGAGGACTCCGCCGTTCAGCATCTCCTGGAGGGCGCGCGCCCTCCCTCGGGTGGAGTCCTTCTCCTCCCGTGTGGCGAGGTAGGAGGGGCACATGAATCCGCCCTGCTCGCCCAGGTCGGCTCGGCACTTGCCCACGCCGACGCACCGGTGGACCGTCCCGGTGATGCTTCCCGCGTCGTGCGGGAAGGCGAAGCCGTCGGTGGCCAGGAGCTCGACGGCCTGCGGGCGGCGCAGGTCGGCGTCGAGCGGCGCCGGGCGGACGACGACGCCCGGGTTCATGACGTCCCCGGGGTCCAGGAGCGCCTTGAAGGCCTCCATCGCGCGCAGGGCCCCTGGGCTGTACATGGTGGACAGCAGCTCGGAGCGGGCACGCCCGTCCCCGTGTTCGCCCGAGAGCGAGCCACCGTGCTCGGCGGCCAGGGCCGCGGCACGTTCGAGGAACCTGCGCATGAGCGCGCCGCCGGTCTCCAACGGGAAGTCGATGCGCAGGTGGACGCACCCGTCGCCGAAGTGGCCGTAGGCCAGCCCGGAGACGCCCTCGTCGGCCATCAGGGCCTCGATCGCGCGCAGATAGTCCCCGAGCCTCTCCGGGGGCACGGCCGAGTCCTCCCATCCTGGCCAGGCCTGCTCGCCGTCGGCGGTGCGTCCCGCCAGGCCGGCGCCGTCGGCGCGGATCTGCCAGAGCCTGGTCGCCTCGGGGCCCGTGGGCAGGACGACGGCGTCGGACGATCCTGAGGCGGCGACGAGCCGGTGCCCCGCGTCGACGGCCTCCCGCGCGGTGGCGCCGCCGATCTCCGCCATGATCCATCCACCGCCCGCGGGCAGCGTGGGAACCGAGGCGCCGCCGTGCGCCCGGCGCACGACATCGACGAGCTGTGCGTCCAGGCCCTCCAGGGCGAGCGGGCGGAAGGGGAGCAGCCTCGGGACATCGTCCGCGGCGGCGGCCATGTCCCGGTAGCCGAGGACGGCCAGCGCCGGCGCCGCTGCCCGGGGGACGAGCCTCACCGTGGCTTCGAGGAGGATTCCGCAGCTGCCCTCGGTGCCCGTGAGGGCGGCGGCGAGGTTGTGGCCGTTCTCGGGCAGCAGGTGTTCGAGGGAGTAGCCGGAGATCTGGCGTCCGAAGCGCCCGAACTCGGTGCGCAGCACGGCCAGGTTCTCCGTCACGAAGGCGTCGAGACCGGGTACCGCGTCGAGCGCCCCGGTCCCTGAGCCGGCCGTGATGATCTCGCCGTGCCCGGTCAGCCAGGTCATCGACACGACGTTGTCGGCGGTGCGCCCGTAGGAGAGGCCGTGCGGACCGCAGGCGTTGTTGCCGATCATGCCCCCGATCGTGCAGCGGTCGGCGGAGGAGGGGTCGGGCCCGAACCGCAGCCCGGCGGGCAGCGCAGCGCTCTGCAGGGTGCTGAGGACGGTCCCCGGTTCGACGACGGCCGTCGAGGATTCCGGGTCGACCGACAGGACCCGGTTCATGGAGCGGGAGAAGTCGATCACGAGCCCGGGGCCCACGGCGTTACCCGCACAGGAGGTGCCTCCTCCCCTGACGGTGACGGGGACCCGGTGGGCGCGGGCGACGCCGACAGCCGTGACCACGTCGCCCTTCGACCCGGGCATGACCACGGCCTGGGGGACGACGCGGTAGTTCGAGGCATCGGTCGAATAGAGCGCCCTGGTCAGTGCCGAGGCGTCGACGAGATCGCCGAGGCGGGCGCGGAGGTCGTCGAGGAACACCTCGGCGGAGGCCTTCGGGGAATCTGTCACGTTCGACGCCATGTCGCGCTCGCTCCTCCGTCAGTCCTTGCGCAGGGTGTACGGCGACGAAGGGGACGGTTCCGCATCCGGCGCGGGCGGAGGCGCGAGCTCGCGGGCCAGCAGCGTGGCCCCGGCGACGGCGCCCGGCATCAGGAAAACGGCGACGAAGGGGACGACGAAGGCGAGCGCGAGCGGGACGCCGAAGCCCAGGACCATCATGCGGCGGCGGCGCAGCAGGGCGAGCCTGTCCTTCAGGACCATGCCGCGGCGCTGGAGGGCGACGCCGGTGAGCTCCTCGGACAGGAAGTAGCCGGAGACGCAGAAGCCGAGGGCGGGGATCACGGTCTGCCCGACGGCGGGGATGAAGCCGAGGGCGAAGAGCAGCACCCCGTAGACCGCGACGCGCAGCAGGATGCGGACGGAGTCCCGGGCGGAGATCCACAGCTCGCGCCAGAGCGGCAGGTCCGACTCGGGCACCTCGCCGCCCTCGCCTCGCTCGACCTCCTCGGAGAGCGACTCGTAGAACGGCTGGCCCACCAGCAGGGTCACCGCGGTGAAGGTGATGACCGCGAGGAACATCCCGAGGAGGAAGACCAGGACGACCAGGGTGCCTCGCAGGAGACCCGGCCAGGGCGAGGACCAGTCGTCGGCGAAGGGGGTGGCCCAGGCGACCAAGTCGTCGGCGCCGTAGGCCAGTCCGACCAACGCGCCCGCGTAGACGACCAGGGTGACCAGCGCGGGCAGCAGGCCGAAGCCCAGCCACCGGCCGTGGCCGAACACCCAGCGCTGGCCTTTCATCAGGTATCCGAAACCAGCGCCGAGATCATTCATGGCGACAGAGTACGTGCGAGAACCATTGACATGCCCTCCGGCCCGTCCTACCGTCACGCCAGCATTTCGAACGAGCGACGAAATACCGAACACGTGGAGAGGCAACACCCGTGCGCATCACCGGAATCAGCACGCATGTCGTCGGCACGCCGTGGCGCAACCTCACCTACGTCCAGGTGCACACCGACGAGGGCCTCACCGGGGTCGGTGAGACCCGGATGCTGGGCCGCACGGATGCGCTGCTCGGCTATCTGCACGAGGCGTCGGTCAACCACATCACCGGCTCGGACCCGTTCGCGGTCGAGGACCTCGTCCGCCGGATGAAGTACGGCGACTACGGCAGGGCCGGCGAGATCGTGATGTCCGGCATCGCGGTCGTCGAGATGGCCTGCTGGGACATCAAGGGCAAGGCGCTCGGGGTCCCCGTCTGGCAGTTGCTCGGCGGGAAGGTCACCGACCGGGTCAAGGCGTACGCCAACGGCTGGTACACCACCGAGCGCACCCCCGAGGCGTACCACAAGGCGGCGCAAGGGGTCGTCGAGCGGGGTTACCGGGCGCTGAAGATCGACCCCTTCGGTACGGGGCACTTCGAGCTCGGCCAGGAGGAGACCCGTTACGCCGTCTCCCTCATCGAGGCCGTACGGGACGCCATCGGGCCCGACACCGAGCTGATGCTGGAGATGCACGGACGGTTCAGCCCGTCGACGGCGGTACGGATCGCCCGCGAGATGGCGCCGTTCAGGCCGGCCTGGCTGGAGGAGCCGGTGCCGCCGGAGAACCTCAAGGCGTTGTCCAAGGTCGCGGAGAAGGTCGACGTGCCGATCGCGACCGGTGAACGCATCCATGACCGGATCGAGTTCAGGGAGCTCTTCGAGTCGGGGGCCGCCGACATCATCCAGCCGGACGTCGGCCACATCGGCGGCATCCTGGAGACCCGCAAGCTGGCGGCGACCGCGGAGACCCACTACACGCTGATCGCCCCGCACAACGTGGGCGGCTCGGTGCTGACCGCGGCCAGCCTCCAGGTCGCGGGCTGCACCCCCAACTTCAAGATCCTCGAACACTTCAACGACTTCGCGGACGCGGACATCAAGAAGGTCGTCAAGGGCGCCCCGACGGTCGACGCCGCCACCGGCTGCTTCGAGCTCTCCGACGCACCCGGGCTCGGTGTGGAGCTGGACGTGGACGCGGCGGCGGAATTCCCGCAGCAGCAGGCGCGGTTCGACCTGTGGGCGGACGGCTGGGAGAAGAGGCAGCCCAAATGAGCACCTTCTCCCGTGCGTTGACGATCGACGAGCCCGGTAGCCATCGGCTGACCGAGGGGCCGCTCCCTGAGCCGGGTCCGGGTGAGGTCCGGGTGCGGGTCGCCGCGGCCGGGATCTGCATGAGCGACCGCGAGGTGTACGACGGCCACCGCGACCCCGCCTATGTGCGCTATCCCGTGGTGCCGGGGCACGAGTGGTCGGGGACCGTCGACGCGGTGGGCGAGGGCGTCGACCCCGCGCTGACCGGCCGGCGTACGGTCGCCGAGGGCTTCCGGGCCTGCGGGCGCTGCGAGCGGTGCCGGTACGGGGAGACTTCCCTGTGCACGGCGGGGTACGACGAGACGGGGTTCACCCGGCCCGGCGCGTTCGCCGACCATGTGGTGGTCCCGGCGCGACTGCTGCACCCGCTGTCCGACGACGCGGATCTGCGCGCGGCCGCCCTGCTGGAGCCCGCCGCGGTGATCTCGGCGGCGGTACGGGCCGGGGCGCCCGAGCCGGGTGAGCGGATCGCCGTCGTGGGGGCGGGCACGCTCGGTCTGCTCGCGGTGCAGCTGCTGGCGGCGGTGTCGCCCGCGGAGCTCACCGTGATCGACCCGAGGGAGCAACGTGCCGCCCAGGCACTGGACTTCGGGGCGAGCGAGGCCCTGGTGCCCGAGGACTCCGAGAAGGTGGGGGGCCGCTACGACCTGGTCGTGGAGACGGCCGGGGCGCCGTCCACCGCCGCTGACGCGTGTCTGCTGGCGCGGCGCGGCGGGCGGGTGGTGCTGACCGGGATGTTCACCCCGGGCGCCGTGGGCATCGACCCGGTGCATCTGTCGCTGAGCCAGCTCACCGTGCGCAGCGTCTTCGGCGCGCCGTCGGCGGCCTGGTCCTACGCGGTGCGGGCGTTCACGGCCGGGCTGCTCGATCCGGCACCGCTGATCACCCATGAGTTCCCGCTGGAGCGGTTCGCCGAGGCGGTGGCGCTGGTGGGATCCGGGGCCCCGGAGACCGGGAAGGTGCTGCTGCGGCCCTGACCCACGCCGCATCGGCTTCACGGCCGCTGCCCGAGATCCCGTCCATAGAGATCCGAACCTCGTCCGAAATACCGAACATGAAGGACCAGTCGTGAACGACGCCCCTGCCTCTTCCCCCGGTACGGCCGGCCCCCGCCGCCCCGGCGACGCCGCGCTCACCGCCCTCGGCCTCGGCCCGGCACTCCTCTCCCCCGCCGACGCGTCCCCGCACTCCTTCCCCGACGGCGGGAGCTGGCGCACCGAGGTGCCGTCCGTGGAGGGTCCCGAGGCCCTCGGTGTCGTACTGGAGGAGTCCGCGAGGCTCGACGTCCCGGTCCACCGCGTCAGCCAGGGCAGCGGCATCTGGATGCTGACCGACGCGGAGATCACCGAGATGGTGGACGGCTGCGCCGAACGGGGCATCGAGCTCTGCCTGTTCACGGGCCCGCGCGGCACCTGGGACACCGGCGCGTCCGTGCGTACCGACTCCGGCGGCGCCGGGCTGCGCTCCCGGGGCCATGACGCCCTGGCCGGCTGCGTGGAGGATGCCCTGCGGGCGGCGGCGCTGGGGGTGAAGTGCCTGCTCGTGGCCGATGAGGGGGTGCTGTGGACCCTGCACCGGCTGCGTGCGCAGGGCGTGCTGCCCGAGGACACCACCTTCAAGGTGTCGGCGCTCATCGGGCCGGTGAACCCCGCCTCGTACGCCGTGTTCGAGCAGCTGGGCGCCGACTCGGTCAACATCCCCTCCGACCTGACGCTCGCCCAGTTCACCGAGATCCGGCGGGTCTCCCGGGCTCCGATGGACCTCTACATCGAGGCACCGGACGACCTCGGCGGCTATGTGCGGATGTACGAGGCGGCGGAGCTGATCCGGCGCGGCGCCCCGATCTACCTCAAGTTCGGCCTCTCCAAGGCCCCCGGCATCTACCCCTACGGCCACCATCTGCGCGACCTCGCGCTGAACTCGGCCCGCGAGCGCGTCCGGCGTGGACGCCTCGCCCTCGATCTGCTGGCCAGGCACGGAGCCGACGGAGACATGTCTCCGCTCGGCTCCCGACTCCCGGGCCCGCTCAACCGGTTCGCCCTCTCGTCATAACGTTCCGGAAACTCCCCGCTCAAAAGAAGACACAGCCGCGCACAATCCCACACAACTGTTCTCGGTCGATCCGCCCCGGGCGTTCCGGCGCCATCGGACCGGGCCCTGACCCACATCAAGGATGATGACTATGCGCAACCGCAGAGCCGCACTTGCCGCCATAGCCTCCACCGCCTCCCTCGCCCTCGCTCTGACCGCCTGCGGTCAGAACAGCGACGGCGGCGGTGAGGAGAAGAAGGGGGGCTCCGAAGGCGCCACCGTCGGCGTCGCCATGCCGACCAAGTCCTCCGAGCGCTGGATCGCCGACGGCGCCAACGTCGTGAAGGAGCTGAAGGCCAAGGGCTACAAGCCCAAGCTGGTCTACGGCGAGGACGACCCGGACCAGCAGGTCTCGCAGATCGAGAACATGATCACGCAGGGTGTGGACGCCCTGATCATCGCGGCGATCGACAACAAGTCGCTCAACAACGTGATGCAGCAGGCGAAGGAAGCCGACATCCCGGTGATCTCCTACGACCGGCTGATCCTGGGCACGGAGAACGTCGACTACTACGCCTCGTTCGACAACGAGAAGGTCGGCGAGCTCCAGGGCGGCTACATCGCGGAGAAGCTCGGTCTGAAGGACGGCAAGAAGGGGCCCTTCAACATCGAGCTGTTCGCCGGATCCAACGACGACAACAACACCCGGTACTTCTTCCAGGGCGCGATGAACGTCCTGAAGCCGTACGTGGACAAGGGCGAGCTGGTCGTCAAGTCCAAGCAGACCAAGCTCACCCAGATCACCACCCTGCGCTGGGACGGCGGCGCCGCGCAGCGCCGCATGGACGACCTGCTGACGTCCACCTACCGCAGCGCCAAGGTGGACGCGGTGCTCTCGCCGTACGACGGCATCTCCATCGGCATCCTCTCCGCCCTGAAGTCGGACGGTTACGGCTCCAAGTCCAAGCCCATGCCCGTGGTCACGGGCCAGGACGCGGAGCTCGCCTCCGTGAAGTCGATCATCGCGGGTGAGCAGACGCAGACCGTCTACAAGGACCTGCGCAAGCTCGCCAAGGTCGCCACGAACATGGTCGAAGCCTCCCTGAACGACAAGAAGCCCGAGGTGAACGACACCAAGTCCTACGACAACGGTGTCAAGGTCGTCCCCGCGTATCTGCTCCAGCCGGTCAGCGTCGACAAGTCCAACTACAAGGAAGCGCTGATCGACGACGGCTACTACACCGAGAACGACCTCAAGTAACCGGGCTCCCTCAAGGATTGGAAGGCAAGACCATGGCGGGACCCGTCCTGGAAATGCGCTCGATCGTCAAGACCTTCCCCGGTGTGAAGGCGCTTTCGGACGTCACGCTGACTGTCCGTCAGGGCGAGGTCCACGCCATCTGCGGTGAGAACGGCGCCGGCAAGTCGACCCTGATGAAGGTCCTCTCCGGCGTCCATCCGCACGGCAGCTACGAGGGGGACATCCTCTTCGAGAGCGAGACCTGCCGGTTCAGGGACATCAGGGCGAGCGAGCAGCACGGCATCGTGATCATCCACCAGGAACTGGCGCTGGTGCCGTATCTGTCGATCGCGGAGAACATCTTCCTCGGCAACGAGCACGCCAAGCGCGGGCTGATCAACTGGAACGACACCCTGCGGCACGCGAGCGAACTGCTGCGCAGGGTCGGACTCGACGAGCACCCGGAGACCCGCGTCGCCGACATCGGCGTGGGCAAACAGCAGCTGGTGGAGATCGCCAAGGCGCTGTCCAAGAAGGTGAAGCTGCTCATCCTCGACGAGCCGACGGCAGCCCTCAACGACGAGGACAGCGGGAAGCTGCTGGACCTGATCCTTTCGCTGAAGGAACAGGGCATGACCTCGATCATCATCTCGCACAAGCTGAACGAGATCCGCCGGGTCGCCGACTCGGTCACGATCCTCCGCGACGGGCGCTCCGTCGAGACGCTCGATGTGAAGGCCCCGGAGACGACCGAGGACCGGATCATCAGCGGGATGGTCGGCCGCGACCTGGAGAACCGCTTCCCCGACCGGACCCCGCACCACCCGGAGGAGGGGAGCGCTCCCGCCCTGGAGATCCGCAACTGGACCGTGCACCACCCCATCGACCAGCAGCGCAAGGTCGTCGACGACGTCTCGATCGAGGTGCGGCGGGGCGAGATCGTCGGCATCGCCGGGCTCATGGGCGCGGGCCGCACCGAGCTCGCGATGAGCGTCTTCGGCCGGTCCTACGGCCGGTACGCGGGCGGCACCGTCCTCAGGGACGGCAAGGAGATCCGTACGAAGACCGTCCCCGAGGCGGTCAAGCACGGCATCGCCTACGCCACCGAGGACCGCAAGCACTACGGCCTCAACCTCATCGACACCATCAACCGGAACATCTCGCTGACCGCGCTGGGCAAGGTCGCGAAGCGGGGTGTGGTCAGTGAACACGGGGAACAGCAGGTCGCCGAGGACTTCCGCAGGTCCATGAACATCAAGGCGCCGACGGTCTTCGAGCCGGTGGGCAAGCTGTCCGGCGGCAACCAGCAGAAGGTCGTCCTCAGCAAGTGGATCTTCGCGGGTCCCGAGGTGCTGATCCTGGACGAGCCCACGCGCGGCATCGATGTGGGCGCCAAGTACGAGATCTACACGGTCATCGACCGGCTGGCGGCCGACGGCAAGGCGGTCGTCTTCATTTCCTCCGAACTGCCGGAGCTGCTCGGCATGTGCGACCGCATCTACACGATGGCCGCGGGACGGCTGACGGGTGAGTTCTCGCGGGCCGAGGCCTCGCAGGAAGCGCTGATGCGTCAGATGACGAAGGACAAAGAGGTAACCCGATGAGCACCGATGTGACCGCCAAGACCCCGCCGTCGCCGCCGGGCAAGGACGGACCGGCATCCGGCGGCGGCCTGCTGCAGCTGATGATCGGCGGCATGCGCCGCAACATGCGCCAGTACGGCATGCTGATGGCCCTCGGTCTGATCGTGGTGCTGTTCGCGGTGTGGTCGGGCGGCGACCTGCTGCTGCCGCGCAACGTCTCCAACCTGGTGCTGCAGAACAGCTACATCCTGATTCTCGCCATCGGGATGATGCTCGTCATCATCGCGGGCCACATCGATCTCTCGGTCGGCTCGCTGACCGCGTTCATCGGCGCGATGTCCGCCGTACTGATGGTCGAACACGATCTCTCCTGGCCGCTCGCGGTGGTGCTGTGCCTGGCCATCGGTGCCGTCGCGGGATCCCTTCAGGGATTCTTCATCGCCTATCTCGGCATACCGTCGTTCATCGTGACCCTCGCGGGCATGCTGCTCTTCCGCGGTCTGACCGAGATCGTCCTGAAGGGCCAGACCCTCGGCCCCTTCCCGAAGGGTCTCCAGAAGGTCGCCAACGGCTTCCTGCCCGAGGTCGGACCGAACACCAACTACCACAACCTCACCCTGCTGCTGGGCCTCGTACTGATCGCCTTCGTGGTGCTCCAGGAGGTCCGCGACCGCAGGCGGCAGCAGGAGTTCGCCCTGGAGGTTCCCCCCTTCAACCTGTTCCTGCTGAAGCTGGTCGCCCTGGTCGCGGCCGTCCTCGTCGTCACGCTGCTGCTCGCCAGCTACAAGGGCGCCCCGGTCGTGCTGCTCATCCTGGGTGTGCTGGTCGTCGGGTTCGGCTACGTGATGCGCAACGCGATCATCGGTCGCCACATCTACGCGATCGGCGGCAACCTGCCCGCGGCCAAGCTGTCGGGCGTGCGGGACAAGAAGGTCACCTTCCTGGTCTTTCTGAACATGGGCATGCTCGCTGCCCTGGCGGGTCTGGTCTTCGCCGCCCGCTTCAACGCGGCCTCGCCCAAGGCCGGCCTCAACTTCGAACTGGAGGCCATCGCGGCTTCGTTCATCGGCGGCGCGTCGATGAGCGGCGGCGTCGGCACGGTCCTCGGCGCGATCATCGGTGGTCTGGTCCTGGGCGTGCTGAACAACGGCATGAACCTCGTCGGGATCGGCACCGACTGGCAGCAGGTCATCAAGGGAGCGGTGCTGCTGGCAGCGGTCGGCTTCGACGTCTGGAACAAGCGCAAGGGCAGCTCGTAACGCCCCCCGCTCCGCGCGACGGCGCCCTTTCCCCGCGGGGGAAGGGCGCCGTCGGTCTGCCGGTGTGCGTCAGGCCAGCCTGATCATGTTCCAGGACAGCGGTTCGAGGACGGCCCGCACTGTGCCGCCGGTCAGCTCCGTACCCTTCGCGGCGTGCGGGACGACCCGCTCGGGCGCGGCGAGGGTGTTGGTGGCCTCCGGGTCGGCGTCCGCGACGACCAGGTGTTCGACGACCCGGTCCAGGTCCAGTCCCGTCAGGGCCACTTCGAGCGGCAGCGCGGCGTCCTGGCCACGGTTGACGGCGAAGACGGTGACGGCGCCCGTCTCCGGGTCGCGTACGGCGGTGGCGTGCAGCAGGTCGGTCTCGCCGTGCTTCGCCGTCCCGTACGTGGGCGAGTCCACCCGTACGTCCAGGACCTGACCCTGTCCGTACCGGGCGGCCTGGGCGAAGGGGAAGAAGGTGGTCTGGCGCCAGGCCGGGCCGCCGGGCTCGGTCATGATCGGCGCGATGACGTTGACCAGCTGCGCGAGACAGGCGATGGTCACCCGGTCCGCGTGGCGCAGCAGCGCGATGAGCAGGGAGCCGAAGACGACGGCGTCGGTGACGCTGTAGTTGTCCTCCAGCAGCCGGGGCGCCTCGGGCCAGTCCAGGGGGTTCTCCGCCGTCTCCTGCTGGAAGCGCCTCTGGTACCAGACGTTCCACTCGTCGAAGGAGAGGTTGATCTTCCTGGTGGACTTGAGGCGCGCCCCCACGTGGTCGCAGGTCGCCACGACGCTCTCGATGAAGGACTCCATGTCCACCGCGGAGGCCAGGAAGGAGTCCCGGTCTCCGTCGGTCTCCTCGTAGTAGGCGTGCAGCGAGATGTGGTCGACCAGGTCGTAGGTCTCGGCGAGCACCGTCGCCTCCCACGCCGCGAAGGTCGGCATCGCGCGGCTGGACGACCCGCAGGCGACGAGCTGGACGGTGGGGTCGATCTGGCGCATCGCGCGCGCGGTCTCGGCCGCGAGCCGCCCGTACTCCTCGGCGGTCTTGTGTCCCGTCTGCCACGGGCCGTCCATCTCGTTGCCCAGGCACCACAGCCTGATCCCGAAGGGGTCCTGGTCGCCGTGGGCGGCGCGGCGGTCGGAGAGTTCGGTGCCGGACGGGTGGTTGGCGTACTCCTGGAGCCGGATGGCCTCCTGGACGCCGCGGGTGCCGAGGTTGACCGCGAGCATCGGTTCGGCCTGCGGGCCTATCTTCCTCAGGAAGCCGATGTACTCGGAGAGACCGAAGCGGTTCGTCTCGGTGGAGCGCCAGGCGAGGTCGAGCCGGCGGGGCCGTTCGTCGGCGGGGCCGACGCTGTCCTCCCAGCGGTAGCCGGAGACGAAGTTGCCCCCGGGGTAGCGGACGGCGGTGACACCGAGTTCACGGATCAGGTCCAGGACGTCGGTGCGCAGTCCGGCCTCGTCCGCCGAGGGGTGGCCCGGCTCGAAGATGCCGTCGTACACACAGCGGCCGAGGTGCTCGACGAAGGAGCCGTAGAGCCGGGGATCGACGGCGCCGACGGTGAAGGCAGGGTCGAGGGTGAAGCGCGCGATGCGGGTCATGGCTTCCTTACTCGTTCGACATTTCGAATGTTGCTCGGAACCTCGAACGGGACCGTAGAGTTCAACCTCCTCGGCCGTCAATGCCTCTGCGCGCCTCCCCGGACAGGGCCGCACCCCCGGCCGCGCACGGCGAAGGGCCGCACCCCCCGTGGAAGGGATGCGGCCCTCGGGCCCACGCGATCAGGTCCGGTCTCAGCCGGCGGAGAGCTCCACCTTGATGTTGCCCCGGGTGGCGTTCGAGTAGGGGCACACCTGGTGCGCCTTCTCGACGAGCTCCTGGGCGGTGGCCGTGTCGACGTTCGGGATGGAGGCGCTGATCGCGACCTCCAGGCCGAAGCCGCCCGCCTCGGTCCTGCCGATGGAGACCGAAGCGGTCACCGTCGAGCCGGAGATGTCGGCCTTCTCCTGACGGGCGACGACGCCGAGCGCGCTCTGGAAGCAGGCGCTGTAACCGGCGGCGAAGAGCTGCTCGGGGTTGGTCCCCGCGCCGCTCCCGCCCATCTCCTTCGGCGGGTTGACGACGACGTCGAGCCTGCCGTCGTCGGTGGAGACACGGCCGTCACGGCCGTTCTCCGCGGTGGCGACGGCGGTGTAGGCCACGTCGATGCGCTGGATGGTCATGCGGATACTCCTCCTGCTGTGCGCCGCGACTCGCGCCCACGATCGCGACGGCCTGCAGGGAGCATAGGCCTCTCGTCCGGATCAGGAGTCCAGCGAAACGATCATCTTGCCGGTGTTCTCGCCGCGCAGCAGGCCGGCGAAGGCGTCGTAGCCGTGCTCGATGCCCTCGACCTTCGTCTCGCGGTACTTGAGCTCACCCGAGGCCAGCCAGCCGGCCACGTCCTGGACGAACTGCGGCTGGAGCGCCGAGTGGTCGCCGACGAGCATGCCCTGGAGGCGCAGCCGCTTGCCGACGACGAGCACCAGGTTGCGCGGGGCCGGGGCGGGCTCCGTCGCGTTGTACTGGGCGATCATCCCGCAGAGGGTGGCGCGGCCATGGACGTTGAACGAGGAGATCGCCGCCTCCAGGTGCTCTCCGCCGACATTGTCGAAGTAGACGTCGATCCCGTCGGGCGCGGCCTCGGCGAGCTGGTCCTTCACGGGGCCGTTCTTGTAGTTGAAGGCCGCGTCGAAGCCGTACTCCTCGACGAGGAGCTTGACCTTCTCGTCGGAGCCGGCCGAGCCGATGACGCGGGAGGCGCCCTTGATCTTCGCCAGCTGGCCGACCTGGCTGCCGACGGCTCCGGCCGCGCCGGAGACGAAGACGGCGTCACCCTCCTTGAAGGACGCCACCTCGAACAGCCCGGCGTAGGCGGTGAGCCCGGTCATGCCGAGCACGCCGAGGTAGGCGGAGAGCGGGGCGAGCGAGGCGTCGACCTTCACCGCGAACCTGGCGGGCACCTCGGCGTACTCGCGCCAGCCGAGGCTGTGCAGGACGTGGTCACCGACGGCGAAGCCCTCGGCGTTCGACGCGACGACCTCGCCGACCGCGCCGCCGTCCATGGGGTGGTCGAGCTTGAACGGCGGGGTGTACGACTTCACGTCGTTCATCCGGCCGCGCATGTAGGGGTCGACCGAGAAGTGGAGGTTGCGCACGAGTACGCGGCCCTCACCGGGAGCGGTCACCGGCGCCTCGCGCAGCGCGAAATCCGAGGCCTCGGGCCAGCCGTGCGGGCGGGCGACGAGGTGCCATTCGCGGCTGGACGTGGGAAGTGCAGACATGGGCTCGGGTTCTCCTCGATGACGTACGGGGTGGTCTCGCACGGGCGGGAAGCGAAAAGCTTCAGGACATGAAACAACCATGCGTCCAGATATTTCACGTTGTCAAGTAATTCGGTACGCTGGACGCCATGGCCACCCACTCGCGCACGGATCCGCTCACGCTGGACGTCATTCAGCTCATCGGCGGGGTCGTGGCGCGCTACCACGAGGAGTACGACCGGGCCGCGGCCACACACGCGCTGACCGGCGCGCAGGCGCGGGTGCTCGGACTGCTCTCCCTGGAACCGATGCCCATGCGCAAGGTCGCCCGGAAACTGAAGTGCGAACCGTCCAACATCACCGGCATAGTCGACCGGCTGGAGCTCCGTGGCCTGGTGGAACGCCGCCCGGACCCGGCCGACCGGCGGGTGAAGCTCGCCGCCCCGACCGATGAGGGCATCCGGATGGCGGGGCAGCTGCGGGACGCGCTGGACTTCGCACGGGAGCCGCTCGCCGAGCTCTCGGACGCGGAGCGCACGGTGCTGCGCGACCTGCTGCGGCGGATGCTGGGCGATGACGCCGACGGTGGCGGCGCCTGACCTGCCGCCTACCACCCCGGAAGCGCTTGGCGCCCCGTAAGCGCCGGGTGCCTCAGCGGCAGAAGAACCACCAGCAGTCGTCGGACGGCGAAGGCGTGGGCTCCGGGTCCGGGTCGTCCGACGGCTCGGGCGACGTGGGGTCCGCCGTCGGCTTCCCCGAGCCGGAGGGCTCGGCCGGCGGGTCGGTGTCGCCGGGGTCCGTGGGCGCCGTCCCGGGCGCGGAGGCGGACGGCGAGGCGGCGGCGGGCGCGGACGACGAGGGCCCGGCCGGCGCGGACGACGACGGGGGCCCGGCCGCGGCGGTCGCGGAGCCGGACTCGGTGACGGGCACGACGGTGGGCTCGTCCACAGGACCCGCCCCGTCGGGCTCCGTGCGGGACGAGGAGGACGGGGCAGGCTCCGTCGGGGCGGACGTGGCCTCGCGTACGTACTCCGACGCGCCGCTGTCTCCCCCGGGCTCCATGGCCAGCTCGGCCAGGCTCAGCGCGCCCAGCGCCAGCACCACTCCCACCGCTGTCAGCAGCAGCGCACGGCCGCGCCGGCGGTGCCCTCTGCGGCGGCGTCCCGTGTCGCCCCTGGCGCGGCGTCGGTGACCGGCGGCCCCCGATGTCTCCAGGGTCTCGGTGGCGGGTTCCTCCGTACCGTCGCCGGAGGGGGCCGCGGCGGCATAGGGGTCCAGCGCGTCGGCGGGGGTCCCGCAACCGGCGCACGCCAGCGCCCCGTTGAGGTGCCGTTGGCACGGGTGGCAGTAATCCATCGCGCCCGCAGACTAGACGTGCAGGGAACAACACAGGAAGCCCCGCAGGTGAGGATCCTGTGTGGAATCGAGGACTCCGGTGCGCGCCGCCCCCCGCGCATGGCACCCGGCAGGATGGATCCATGACCGCTTCCGCCCCGTTCGGGCCGCTCCAGTTCCAACTCGTCCTGCTGCGCCGGATGGCCGACCACCAGCCGGACCTCGTCGAGGACGCCCGTCATGAACTGAGCGCCTCACTCGCCGACATGCGCGAGGCGAACCGCCGCTGGCAGGCGATGCTGCGCGCCCCGCGCGGCCGGGGCGCGCTGCGCCGCTACCGCTCGGTGCTGGGCGAGCCCGAGACCTCCGTACGCCGCAAGGTCGGCGACCTGGAGTGCGACGCGCTGCTGTGGCCGCTGCCGCTCTGGCCCGATCTGCGGTTCGAGGTGATGGCGGGTCCCGGCGGAGCCGTATGGAACGAATGGCTGGTCCGCGCCCCCGGCGCCGCCGGCCCCGAGCTGCGTACGGCCGCCGACCTGCGCCCGTGGTCCTGCACCGTGGACGAGGTGGCCAGGGCCTTCGCCCCGGCACGCCCCATGGAGGGCAGCGCCCCGACCCGCTGGGCGCTGGCCTTCACCGACCCTGCCGACGGCAGGACCCGCGTCGCGGAGTTCACCTGGGGGCTGTTCCAGCGGCTGCCGGACGACGGCGCCCGGTGACGATCTGGCGCCCCGTCAGCCGAGGGTCCCTCCTACGGCTCACCCAGCGCGCGCCGCCCCCGCCGTGGCGCGACGATGCCAGGAGAGCCGGCTGCCGCCGGTGCCCCTCCGTCCGCGCTCTCGGGAGAACCTGCCGTGACCGTCAGCCTCGAACAGCTGCGCCGTTGCCATGTCGCCGTCGATCTCGGGGCCGCGAGGACCCGTGTGTACATCAAGGGAGTGGGGCTCGTCGTCGACGAGCCCAGTGTCGCCGCCGTGAACACGCGCACCGGCTCGCTCATCGCGGTCGGCGCGCTCGCCGAACAGATGACCGGCCGTACACCCGCGTACATCCGGGTGGCCCGCCCGGTCTCCGGCGGAACCGTCGTCGACATCGACATGGCCCAGCGCATGCTGCGCCATCTGCTCGGTGAGAAGCTCCGCCGCCAGTTGCGCCGCAAGCCCCGGCTGCGGGCCGCCGCCTGCGTCCCGCACGACGCCGATCCGCTGGCCCAGCGCGCGGCCGTCGAGACCCTCGTGGGACTCGGCGCGCGTCGGGTGGAGCTGGTCGACACCCTGATCGCCGCGGCCGTCGGCTGCGGCCTTCCGGTCGAGCAGCCGACCGCCACCATGATCATGGTCTGCGGGGCCGCCACCACCCAGATCGCGGTGCTCTCGCTCGGCTCGATCGTGCGGGCCGTGCGCATCCCGATCGGCGGCGAGGCCATCGACAACGCGGTCATCCAGCATCTGCGTCAGCACCATGAGCTGATGCTGCCGAGCCAGTCGGTGCGCCCTCTGCAACTGGCGCTCCGGGGCAACGGCCTCACCCTCAACGGCCCGGCGACGACGGAGATCCACGGCCGCGACGTGGCCACGGGACTGGCCCGTTCGGTGCAGGTCGACACCGCCGCCGTACGCCAGGCGATCCACACCCCGCTCACCGCGGTGCTGGACGGTCTGGGCAAGGTGCTGCGCGACTGCCCGCCCGATCTGGTGGCCGACATCGCCGAGTCCGGGATCATGATGGTCGGCGGCAGCGCGCTGCTGCCGGGGCTCGACCAGATGCTGCGCGACGCGACGGGTGTGCCGGTGCGCATCGCCGAGCGACCCGACGTGTGCTCCGTGCTGGGGCTCGGCGCGATGCTGGACGGCACGGTCCAGCCGCTGGACCTCGCCCCGCTCGTCAGCCGATAGCCGACGGCCACCGGTGACAGCGGGGACGGACCTCGACCTGCGGACCACGCTCCAGCACATCGTGGACACCGCCACGGCGCTGGCCGGGGCGCGCTACGGCGCCCTGGCCCTCCTGCACGGCAGGGACGGCCGCGTCACCGACCTGTTCACCACCGGGATGTCCGACAGCGAACGCCGGGCGGCGGGCCCGCTCCTGGACGGGCGTACGGGGATGTTCGGGGCTCTCGTGGACGAGACGCAGGCCGTGCGCGTCCAGGATCTGACGGCGGGCCCGCACCCCCGCGCGATGCCGGCTCCGCTCCTCCCGATGCGCTCCTTCCTCGGGGCGCCCGTCCGGGTCCACACCGAGGTGCTCGGCAGTCTCTGCCTCACCGCCGAGGAGCCGGGGCGCTTCGCCGACACCGAACCCGCGCTCCTGCGGCTGCTCGCCTCCCAGGCCGCCGCCGCGATCGGCGGCGCCCACCTGTACGAGGCCGCACGGCAGCGGGAGCACTGGATCGAGGGGGCGGCGGCCGTCACCCGGGCGCTGCTGACCGGAGCGGGGACCACGGACGCCCTGATGACCGTCGCCGAGCGTGCCAGGGTGCTGGCCGGCGCGGCGGCCGGGGTCATCCTCCAGCCGATCCCGGGCGGCGGGATGGAGATCGTCGCCGCTTCCACCCTCGACGATCCGGCCGGCCTCGTCGGCACGACCATCGCGCCCGGCTCCCCCGTCCTGGTCCAACTGCTGGGCGGCGAGGCGGTCTTCATCGAGGACTCGGCGACGGACGTCCGGATGACGACGCACGTACGCTCCCGGTTCGGCCCCAGCATGATGCTGCCGCTGCAGAACGGCGGCAGGCTCATCGGCACGCTCGCCCTCCCCCGGCGGCGCGGCGAGGCCCCGTACACGGCGCTGGACCGGCAGCTCGCCTCGCAGTTCGCCTCCCAGGCGGCGCTTGCCCTGGTGATGGCCGACGCGCAGCACTACCGGGAGCAGCTGGCGGTCTACGAGGACCGCGACCGCATCGCCCGCGATCTGCACGACCTCGTCGTCCAGCGGCTGTTCGCGACGGAGATGATGCTGGAGTCGACCCGCCGCAAGGACCTGGCGGGGGACGCGGGGACCGCCGAGCTGCTGGGACAGGCTGTCGACGAGCTGGACTCCACCATCCAGGAGGTCAGGACCGCGATCTTCGCCCTTCAGCAGCCGCCCGCCGACGCGCCCACGGCCTTCCGCGGCCGGGTGCTGCGCGAGACGGCCGGCGCGGCGCCGCTGCTCGGCTTCCAGCCGTCGGTGCAGTTCACCGGCGCGGTGGACGCCCTGGTGACCGAGCCGGTGGACGGCGAGCTGCTGGACGTGCTGCGTGGCGCCCTGGCCGCCGCGCACCGGCGTACGGGGGTGTCGGCCGTCGAGGTCGAGGTGGACGCGACAGCGCGGCTGCCCGACGGGCGCCCCGCGGTGCGGCTCGCGGTCGCGGACGACGGGCGCGCCGAGGACGGCAGCCGGTCGCCGACCGTTATCTGGCAGGCGCCGCTCTGAGGGCGATCCTGGTGTTGGAGTGGGCGACGCCCGCGTCCTTCTTCAGCCGTCGCAGCAGCGCGTCCAGGGAACCGGGGTCGGCTGCCGTGGCGCGTACGAGGTAGTCGTGGCCACCCGTCACATGCACCACCTCGGTGATGCCGGGCAGGGTGAGCACCGAGCGTTCGAACTCCTCGTTCGTCGTGTCGAGACGCAGCGACACGTCGATGAAGACGACGAGGCCCGAGCGGGTGTCGGCGGCCGGGTCGACGACGACCGTGAAGCCGCGGATCACCCCGTCGCGGCGCATGCGGCGCACGCGGTCCCCCGCCGCGTTGGCACTGAGCCCCACGCGTGCGCCGAGATCGCGGTACGAGATCCGGGCGTCCTCCTGGAGAATTCCGAGGATCTCTCTGTCCAGCCGTTCCATACCGGCGATTGTCGCAGCCCGGAGCGGGAAACGGCGGTCGACAGGCCCTCCGCGGGGGCCCCTGAGAGGCCCTTCGCCCATGGGACGTCTGCCGAGCGAGGGCTTTACCCGGATGGCTCAGCCCGCCGTGCCACGCCCGGATTCACGCTCACCTTCTGGGCACGGAACCTGATCTCCCCGCTGTCGGGCGACTTCAAGGACCGTCTTGGCCTCAGCTCCCCCCTCCCCCCTGGCGCACCGGCTGGGCACTGCGGGCAGGCTGCGGGTGACCTGGGAGCTGTCCGCGCTGTACGCGATCGGCTTCGGCGGCATCGTCGCGTTCGGGGTGTATCCGCCGACGTACTTGAAGACCGGGAGAGCTGACGGCCTCAGGGGGGCAGAGCCTAGGCTTCGGCGTGTGACCTCTCTTCTGCCCGCGTTGCGCGGAGCGTCCGGCCGGACGGACTCGCCCGAGGCTGTCCGGTTCGGCGAACACGTCCTGACCTACGCACAGTTGGCCGATGCCTCCGCCTCCCTGGCCGCCCGGATCGCGGGGGCGGGGCGCGTCGCCGTCTGGGCCACCTCCACCCCGGGGACGGTGGTCGCCGTCGTGGCCGCCCTTCGGGCGGGAGTGCCCGCCGTGCCGCTCAACCCGAAGACCGGGGAGCGGGAGCTCGCGCACATCGTCGCCGACAGCACGCCCTCGATGGTGCTGGCCGGGGCCGGCGACGTGCTGCCGGCCGCGCTGGGCACCCTGGAGCGGCTGGACGTCGACGCTGCCGGCCCCGGCGTGCGTACGCCAGGGGCCGACTTCCCCGAGCCGTCCGCGGATTCCCCCGCCCTGGTCGTCTACACCTCGGGCACGACGGGCCCGCCCAAGGGCGCCGTGCTGCCCCGCCGGGCCATCGCCGCTTCGCTGGACGCGCTGGAGGACGCCTGGCAGTGGACCGGCGACGACGTCCTCGTCCACGCGCTTCCGCTGTTCCATGTGCACGGGCTGATCCTGGGCGTGCTCGGCCCGCTGCGCAGGGGCGGCTCCGTGCGTCACCTCGGCCGGTTCTCGGCCGACGGAGTGGCCCGGGAGCTGCTCTCCGGGGGAACGATGCTGTTCGGGGTGCCCACGATGTACCACCGGCTGGCAGGCGCGCTGGACGGCCCGGACGCGCCCGCCGGCCTCGCGAAGGCCCTGGCGGGTGCCCGGCTGCTGGTCTCGGGGTCGGCGGCTCTGCCGGTCCACGACCACGAGCGGATCACCGCGGCGACCGGCCGCGGGGTCATCGAGCGGTACGGGATGACGGAGACCCTGATGAACACGGGCGTACGGGCCGACGGCGCACCCCGCGCAGGGACGGTCGGCCCGCCGCTGCCCGGGGTCGAGCTCAGGCTCGTCGAGGAGGACGGCACCGTGCTCCATGACGCCACGCTCCAGGACGCCTCGCCGCAGGACGGCGCGTCCATCGGCGAGGTCCAGGTGCGCGGCCCGAACCTCTTCACCGGCTATCTGAACCGGCCCGACGCCACGGCTGCCGCCTTCACCGACGACGGCTTCTTCCGCACGGGCGACATGGCCACGGTCGACCCCGACGGCTATGTACGGATCGTCGGGCGCAAGGCCACGGACCTCATCAAGAGCGGCGGCTACAAGATCGGTGCGGGCGAGATCGAGAACGCCCTGCTCGACCATCCCGGCGTGCGGGAGGCCGCCGTCACCGGTGAGCCGGACGACGACCTCGGCGAGCGGATCGTCGCCTGGGTGGTCCCCGAGGACGCCGGATCACCCCCGGGAGAGCGGGAGCTGGCGGATCACGTGGCGGAGCAGCTCGCACCGCACAAGCGCCCCCGCGTCGTGCGCTACCTCGACGTGCTGCCCCGCAACGAGCTCGGCAAGATCATGAAGAGGTCGCTCGGTGTCTGACCCCAGGAGCAGCCGCATGTCGGCGCGGGCGGCGATCGACGCCGTCACCGGGAGCTTCACCGAACACCGGCCGCCCGCCGGCCCCACTCCCCCGGACGGCCCGCTCGGCTGGACCGGGTACGCGGAGTCCAGGGCGCGCGCATCGGCGCGGACCGGTGAGGAGGAGTCCGTCCTGTACGGGACCGCAGTCGTCGGCGGCCGGGACTGCGTCCTGGTCTCCTTCGAATTCGGCTTCCTCGGCGGCTCGTTGGGCGGCAGCACCGGGGACCGCCTGGAGGCCGCGTACGCGCTTGCGGGTGAGCGCCGGCTGCCGCTCGTCTCGCTCGTCGCCACCGGGGGCAGCCGGATGCAGGAGGGAATGATCGCGCTGATACAGCTGCAGCGGGTGGCCCGCGCCTCCGCACGGCTGAGGGCCCAGGGGCAGGCCCAGATCGCGGTGCTGCGGGATCCGACGACCGGGGGCGGCTGGGCCACCGTGGGGGCCGGCTCCGATGTGGTGCTGGCGCTGCCGGGGGCGCAGATCGGCTTCGGGGGGTCCAGGGTGCGGCCGGCCGACGCGGATCCGTACGCGTACACCGCCGAGGGGCAGTTGGCGGCGGGCCAGGTCGACGCGGTCGTCACCCCGGACGAGCTGCCCGGGACGCTGGGCCGCTGGCTGGCCGTGCTGACGGGCGACGGCCCGGCGCGGGCCGCCCCGGTGCCGGGGGCCCTGTCGGACACGAGGCTGCCCGCGACCGGCTGGGCGGCGGTGGAGCAGGCGAGGGCGGCGGCGCGGCCACGGGCCGAGGCCTATCTGGACGCCTACTTCGATGACCGGCTGCCCCTGAGCGGCGACCGGTGCGGAGGCCGGGACCCCGGGCTGCTCTGCGGAGTGGGCCTGCACGCCGGGCGGCCCGTGGCGTACGCCGCCCAGTGCGGCACCGCGACCCGCCCCGCGGGCTACCGCACCGCGGCCCGGGTGATCCGGCTCGCCGACCGGCTCGGACTCCCGGTGCTCACCCTGATCGACACTCCGGGCGCGGCCAACGACGCGGAGGCGGAACGGGCCGGTGCGGGCGCCGCCATCGCCGACGTCTTCGCGGCGGTCGCGGGCGCCGGGGTCCCCCTGACGACTCTGGTGATCGGCGAGGGCGGCTCCGGCGGCGCGCTGGCCCTGGCCGCGCCGGACAACACCCACGTCACGGCGGACAGCTACTTCTCGGTGATCGCGCCTGAACTGGCGGCGGCCATCCTGAAGCGCGGCCCCGACGAGGTACGGTCCACCGCCGACCAGCTCAGGCTGCGTCCCCAGGACCTGGTGGAGCTGGGGGTCGCCCGCTCGGTCGTCGGCCCCACGGGTCCGTAGGGCGCCGGGACGCGCGCCCGGCCGGGACTGCGCCTAGCGTGGCAAGGGAGACCACTCACCGCGTCCACCGCGACAAGAAAGGTCCGCGCCATGTCAGCGGAATCCAAGGGTGCCCCCTGCTGGGCCGACGGTACGTTCGGCGACCTGGAGGGTGCGAAGCGCTTCTACGGTGAACTCCTGGGCTGGACCTACGGCGACTCCCTGCCGGAGTACGGCAACTACACCCAGGCGTATGCGGACGGCAAGGCGGTGGCCGCGCTGTCGCCGCCACCGCCCGGCCAGGAGGCACCGTCCGCCTGGTGTCTGTACCTGGCGACACCGGACGCCGCCGCCACCGCCGCGCAGGTACGCGAGCACGGGGGCAAGGTGCTGGTGGAACCGATGCGGATCGGCGACTTCGGCACGATGGTGCTGGCCGCCGACCCCGGCGGGGTGGTGTTCGGGGTGTGGCAGGCGGACGCCCACAAGGGGTTCGAGGCGCAGGCGGTACCCGGCGCCTACACCTGGGCCGAGGTCTTCACCCGGGACCCGGCGAAGGCGGACGCCTTCTTCCCGGCGGTCTTCGGCTACGGCGTGAAGCACGTCGACGACGACGCGATCGACTTCTCGCTCTACGACCTGGGCGCTGACCCGCTGCTCGGCCGGATGAAGATGGGGGACGAGTTCCCGTCCGAGGTGCCCGCCCACCTCAATGTGTACTTCTGCGTCGAGGACTGCGACGCGGTCGTGGAGAAGGCCACGTCGCTCGGGGGGCAGCTGCGGTACGGCCCGATGACCATGCCGTTCGGCAGGTTCGCGTCCCTGACGGATCCGCAGGGCGCGGCGTTCTCGGTCATCGACCCCACGACGACCGGGGGCGAGATGCCGAAGGTCATCGACGTCAGTTGACCTCCCCGGGCGTCCTTCCCGTACCGGCGAGTGGGACAGAACGGGCAGGGACCGGCTGTTACGGCTGCGGGTCCCGCGCGTCGTAGCGGGCGAAGCCGCGCCAGCGCAGCCCCAGCAGGCAGACCACCAGCACGCATGCGATGCCGCCGCCGGTCACCGCCACGGCCGGTGAGGTCAGGTCGGCCACGGAGCCGGCCACGAGATCGCCTAGCCGTGGCCCGCCCGCCACGACGACGATGAACACGCCCTGCAACCGGCCGCGCATCTCGTCCGGCACCGCCGCCTGGAGCATGGTGTTGCGGAAGACCATCGAGATGGAGTCGGCGCATCCGGCGAGCGCGAGCAGGACAAGGCCGGGCCAGAGCTGCCGGGTGAGCCCGAACACGGCGATGGCTCCGCCCCAGCAGGCCACCGCGATCAGCACCGCGAGCCCGTGCCGGCGGATGCGGCCGAGCCACCCGGAGAAGACGCTGCCCAGGAGGGCCCCGAGCGCCGGTGCGGCGACCAGGAGTCCGGTGATCTTCGCGTCGCCGCCGAACCAGACCACGGCGACCACGCGGTCTGCGCTTCCTCGGCACCAGGCCCAATCTGCGGATGACCTTCTTCAGCGACCTGAGCGCCATGGTGCTCGCGCACCCGCGCGTCCCAGGGGATGGTAACGAGCCCTCCCGGAGGCCGGTAGAGCAGGTTGACGGAAGGACGCCGCAACGGCAAAGATCATCGGGCTCGGAATTGACAACGTTGTCTACGAGAGGATCGCGATGAGAGCGTTGCAGCGCGCATTCACCACCTTGCTGATCACCACCACCCTGGCCGCGGTGTCCGTCACCTCCGGGGTCGCCGGCGCCGCGGAACAGGGACCGAAGTTCGCCGCCGACCCCACCGCGCTCGTCGACACCTCGATCGGCAACAACGGTGACGGTACGACCTTCCCTGGCGCCGCAGCCCCGTTCGGCATGGTTCAGCTGAGCCCCGACACACAGCTGAACAAGTACGCGTCCTACGACTACGCGCAGGACACCATCCTCGGCTTCAGCCACACGCACCTCTCGGGCGTCGGCTGCCAGACGATGGGCAACGTCCGGTTCATGCCGACCACCGGTGCGGTCACGTCGTCCGACCCGGAGAAGTACGCCGCGAAGTTCAGCCACGACAACGAGACCCGTACGCCCGGCTCCTACGGCGTGACGTTCGACAACGGCATCCAGGCGGAACTCTCCGCGACCGAGCGCACCGGCCAGCACCGCTACACCTTCCCCGCCGGGTCGGACGCGCAGAACGTCCTCATCGAGACCGGTGAGAGCAACGGCAGCACCTACGCCGGTGACATCGAGGTGGTCGGCAAGGACACCGTCGAAGGCTGGCTCCAGGGCGGCAACTTCTGCGGTGAGACCGGCAAGGAGCGCTACCGCGTCTACTTCAGCGCGAAGTTCGACCGGACCTTCTCGACGTTCGGCACCTGGTCCGACGACACCCTCACCCCGGACGAGCGTGAGGCATCGCGCGGCACCCGACGCGCGGGCGCCTGGCTGTCGTTCGACCCGGCCGGGGGCGACCAGGTCGGTTCGTCGGTGGGCCTGTCCTACACCTCGGTCGACGGCGCGCGCCTCAATCGCGGGGCCGAGCAGCCCGCTTCGTTCGACAAGGCCCGCTCCGGCGCGCACGACGCCTGGCGGGACCAACTGAACCGTATGCGCGTGGCGGGCGGCAGCACCGCCGACCAGCGCACCTACTACAGCGCGCTCTACCACTCGCTGCTGCACCCGTCGATCGGCTCCGACGTCGACAACCGCTATCGCGGCTTCGACGACAAGGTGCACCGCTCGGACGCGACGTACTACCAGATGTTCTCGCTCTGGGACACCTACCGCTCGCAGAACCAGCTGGTGGCCCTGATCGATCCGGACAAGGCCACGGACATGGCCAAGTCCGTGCTGCGCATCTACCAGGACGGCGGCTGGCTGCCGCGCTGGGGCCTCGGCAACGGCGAGACCAACGTGATGAGCGGCGACCCCGTCACTCCGTGGGTCGTCGACCTGTACAACCGCGGCCTGCTCGACGACCGCACCTCGCGTCAGCTCTTCGACGCGCTCTGGAAGAACGTCAACGAGGTCCCCTCGGACCAGTCCGCCTTCCGTGGCCGTGACGGCAACCCGACGTACGTCGAGAACGGCTGGGTCGGCTACCAGGACCTGCCCGGTTACACCTACGGCGACAGCCGCCAGGCGGGCTCGGCCACCCTCGAGTACGCACTCGCCGACTGCGCGCTCTCCACGATGGCCGACGGCCTCGGCTACGAGGACAAGGCCGCGAAGCTCGCCCCGCGCTGCGACAACTTCGCCAAGCTCTGGGACACCGACGTCACTTCGGAGGGCTTCTCGGGGTTCCCGGTCACGAGGAACGCGGACGGCACCGTCGCCGGTGACCCCGACCCCACGCAGTCCGGCGCGTTCCACGAGGGCACCGCGTGGCAGTACCAGTGGCTCGCCCAGCAGGACCCGCAGGCGCTGTTCGGCCTCATGGGCGGCCGGGCGAAGGCCGAGCAGCGTCTTGACACCTTCTTCGACATGCCGACCGTGCTCACCGACCCGGCGAAGGCCGCATCGGATTCCTGGGTGACCGGCGCGTACGACTACCACAACAACTTCGCCTTCAACCCCAACAACGAGCCCGACTTCCACGCACCGTGGATGTACGCGTGGACCGGTGCGCCCTGGAAGACCTCGGCCGTGCTGCGCGCGATGCGGACGCTCTTCACCGACGACGCCTACGGCATGCCCGGCAACGACGACCTCGGCGCCACCTCGTCGCTGCTCGTCTTCGCCATGGCCGGCGTCTTCGAGGCCCAGCCGGGCTCCGCCGACTACATCGTCAGCGCGCCCATGTTCGACAAGGTCGAGATCCGGCCCGAGCACGGGCGCCGGATCCGCGTCGAGGCCCCGGGCGCAAGCGCGTCGAAGCTCCAGTACGTGTCCTCCGTGCGCACGGACCGGGGCAGGCTGCACCGTAGCTGGCTCTCCCACGAGGAGCTGCTCCACTCCGGCACGATCAGGATCAAGCTCTCCGGCAAGCCGACGAGCTGGGGCGTCGACGCCGCCCCGCCGGCGCTGGCGCCCTGAGGCACGGGGTGCGGCCCTCCGTGAGGGGGCCGCACCCCGCCTGCTCGGGATCATTTTGCGCCATGCGGCCTGAAGGTGGCTCAATCGCGCGTTGCCGTCCCGTTCCATGACCCTCAGCCTGGTGCGGGAGCGCTCCCACGGTGCTGGTGATGCGGTTCGGCCGTGCTTGCCGCTCTCCATGGAACCTTGATGCGCGTTCCCCCTCTGGAGCCGATATATGTCAAGACGCCGCTGGGCCTGGCCCCTTCTGCTCGCTCTCCTGTTGACCGCGCCCCTCTCGGCCCCCGCCACGGCGGATTCCGCGCCGGCCCGGAGCCGGGCCGCGGAGGCCGCCCCGTCCGTGCCGCTCACCTCGCTCAGCGCGACCACCACCCAGGTGGCCTCAGGGCTGAAGCGGCCCACCGCCGTCGCATCCCCCGACGACGGCACGGACCGGCTGTTCATCACCGAGAAGTCCGGCACCGTCCGCGTCTACGCCCCGGACACCGGGCTGGCGGGGACCCCCGTCATCGACATCACGTCCGCCGTCGACGAGTCGGGCAACGAGCGCGGCCTGCTCGGCATCGCCTTCCCGCCCGACTTCGCCGACAGCCAGACCCTGTATCTCGCGTACACGGCGCTGCCCGACGCAGCGGTCACTCTCGCCCGCTACCGGCTCGACGACTCCGGCCTGGAGGTCCTGCTCTCGCAGGAGCACACCGAGAACACCAACCACAACGGCGGCCAGCTCACGTTCGGTCCGGACGGCGATCTGTACTGGAGCATCGGCGACGGCGGCGGCTCCGCCGACCCCCTGCGCTCCGCGCAGCATCTGGACACCCTGCTGGGCAAGATCATGCGCATCGACGTGAGCCGGAGCTGCGACCCGCTCCCCTACTGCGTGCCCGACGACAACCCGTTCGTCGGCACCGCGGGCGCCCACGAGGAGATCTGGCTGTACGGGCTGCGCAACCCGTGGCGGTTCTCCTTCGACGACGCCGACGGCTCGATGTGGATCGGAGACGTCGGCCAGGGCCGCTGGGAGGAGGTCGACCACCTGGCCCCCGGGCAGGGCGGGCTGAACCTCGGCTGGTCCTGCTACGAGGGCCTGGAGAAGTTCGAGGGCGGCGACTGCGTGTCCGGCGAGACGTACACCGACCCGGTCTTCACGTACTCCCCGTACACCGGCGGCTGCGCGCTCATCGGCGGCCATGTCTACCGGGGCCAGGAGTACGCCGACCTGGCCGACGGCACGTACATCGCCACGGACTACTGCTCGTCCACGGTCTGGGCCCTGCGCCCCGACGGCGACGGCGGGTACGAGCAGGCCGAGATCGGGCAGACGCCGACCCAGGTGACGGCGATCGGGACGACATCCGACGGGGAGTTCTACATGGTCAACGACCTGCCCGGCGGCCTGCACCGGATGTCGTTCGCGCAGGAGGAGCCCACCTGCCGCGTCGACCGCACGGTGACGGAGTGGGGTACGGGCACGACGGTCGACCTCACCGTCACCAACACGGGCAGCGAGCCCGTGGACGGCTGGACACTCGAATTCCCGCTGCCGCTGGGACAGACCGTCGTCTCCGACTGGAGCACGGACCTGACCCAGTCGGGCGACATGATCGAGGCGGTCAACGCCTCGCAGAACGCCACGATCGCTCCGGGCGCGAGCATCACCCTCGGCTATCTCGCCGAGCACACCGGTGACGCGGCGCCGCCGCCGCGGTTCCAGCTCAACGGGGACGCCTGCGCCGTGGGCAGCTGAGAACCGCGGTCGGCAAGACCCTCGCCAAGCCGGACCGCAGGGGTTGCATCACCCGCACGCCGAGCCCCTCCGACAAGCGTGTCGCCCTGATCACGGTCACCCCGGAGGGGAAGGAGGCCATCGGCGGCCTCTTTCCCCGTCAGCTGAGAGTGGAGTCGACCCTGCTGTCCGCCCTCGGTGACGACCGGCCGGGGTCCTGGAAGCCCTGGCGCTGCTGGTGCGGTCGATGGAGTCGAAGCTCGACCTGGCCTCGGAGGAGTCGGCGGGGAGCTGAGCGGGCGTCACCGGCGTCACCGCTCCTCGGCCAGGTCCTTCTCCAGCGCGTGCGCCGCGGCGTTCAGGGTGGCGACCAGCGGCTGGAGGCGGTGCGGGTCGTAGCGCACGCTGGGCATGGACACCGAGAGGCCCGCCACTGCCTTGCCGTCCCGGTCGCGTACCGGGACGCCGACGGCGACGAGCCCACGCTCGGAGCGCCCCTGGTTGACGGCGAACCCGTTGCGGCGCAGCCGCCGCAACTCGGTCCGCAGCCTGGAGAGATCGGGGAGCTCGGCGGGGCGGTCCCGGTAGCGCTCGGGGGCGTAGAGCTCGTCCAGTTCGTCGTCGGACAGGCCGGCGAGCAGCAGCAGTCCCGCCGTCGTGCGGGAGGCCGCGAACACCATGCCCTCCCGGGATCCGACCCGCAGCGCCTGCTGGCACTCGACACTGGCGATGAACCTGGCCGTGTCCCCCGTGCGCACGATCAGATTCGTCGTCTCGTCCAGGAGACCGACGACCCGGTGCAGATGCGGCATGGCCACCGCGCGCAGCCGTGACACCAGGGACTGGGAGTGCGCGGCGAGCTCAAGTACGGGCCCCGCGCGGTAGACGCGGCTCTCGTCCTGCACGGCGAAGTCACGGTAGACCAGCATGGCCAGGATCCGGTGGGCAGTCGACCTGGCGACACCAAGCCGCTCGGCGATCCTGGCCACGGTCGCACCGCCCTCCATCTGCAGGATGGTCGCCGCCCGCAGCGCGTGGTCCACGCTGGCGATGGGGTAGGGCGGGGGCGTCTTGAGCGGTTTGTCCATGGCCCGTCCTCACTCGTCCATAGCGCCGGAGATCATCCGTAGCGCAGGAGATTCTGTTCTCCAGAATCTCCAGGTTCCCATGGGCGACGCGATGCACGCTGAGCGATGTGACTACTTCATCCGTCTCCCAGAACTCCACCACGGATTCCCCGGTCCACCTCGAGGCCGTCCAGGCCGAGGGGCAGCCCACGGTCACCCCGGCGCTCGAAGAGCTGTACCGGGGCTTCGAACAGGAGCTGCTCGTCCCGCTGTGGACCGAGATCGGCGACCTGATGCCCGCCCACCCGCGCTCACGCGCCGTACCGCACGTCTGGCGCTGGGAGCGGCTGCGGGAGCTGGCCGCCCAGGCGGGCGACCTGGTCCCGGTCGGCCGTGGCGGCGAGCGCCGCGCCATCGCGCTGGCCAACCCCTCCCTCGGCGGCCGGCCGTTCGCCACCCCCACCCTGTGGGCGGCCATCCAGTACCTGATGCCCGGCGAGGACGCCCCCGAGCACCGCCACACCCAGCACGCCTTCCGCTTCGTCGTCGAGGGCTCGGGCGTGTGGACGGTCGTCGGCGGCGACCCGGTGCCGATGAACCGCGGCGACTTCCTCCCGCAGGCCGGCTGGAACTGGCACGCCCACCACAACGCGACCTCCGAGCCGATGGCCTGGATCGACGGCCTGGACATCCCCTTCCAGTACGTCACCGAGGCGCAGTTCTTCGAGTTCGGCCGTGACGAGATCAGCGACGCCGAGCGGACCACCCCGGAGCGGTCGCGCTCCGAGCGTCTGTGGGCGCACCCCGGCCTGCGCCCGCTGTCGGCCGTCCCGACGGCTCCGGGCAGCCCGCTGCTGTCCTACAAGTGGGAGTACACCAACGCCGCCCTGGCCGACCAGCTCCTGCTGGAGAAGGAGGGCTACGGCGGCACCGTCGAGCCCGGTCACGCGGCGGTGCGCTACAGCGACCCGCACAACGGCTCCGACGTCCTGCCCACCCTCCGGGCCGAGTTCCACCGCGTCGCCCGTGGCGCCGAGACCGCGCCGGTGCGTGAGACCGGTTCGTCGGTCTACCAGGTCTTCGACGGCTCCGGCGTCGTCACGGTCGGCGACAGGTCGTGGACGGTCGCCCGCGGTGACCTGTTCGTCGTCCCGTCCTGGGAGCCGTTCTCCGCCAGGTCCGAGGCCGGCAGGACCGACTCCGACGAGGGCGCCCTCGATCTGTTCCGTTTCTCCGACGCGCCCGTCTTCGAGGCGCTCAAGCTCAACCGCACCCAGAAGGACGCCTGACCATGAAGCTCGCCACCATCCGCACCGCCGCCGGGACCCGCGCGGTCCGCCTCGACGGAGAGGTCCACGTCGACCTCGGGTACGCCGACCTGGGCGAGCTGTTCGCCGAGGCCGACTGGCAGGACAAGGCCACCACCACCTCTGGCCCCACCTACCCGGCCGAGGGCGCGGACTTCGCACCGGTCGTCCCCAGCCCCTCCAAGGTCGTCTGCGTCGGCCACAACTACACCAACCACATCAAGGAGATGGGCCGGGACCTGCCCAACTACCCGACCCTCTTCCCGAAGTTCGCCGAGACCCTGCTGGGCGCCAACGACGACATCGTCAGGCCCGCCGAGACCGAGGCGTTCGACTGGGAGGTCGAACTGGCCGTCGTCGTCGGCAGGAAGGTGCGCCGCGCCGACGAGCAGCAGGCCGCCGACGCCATCGCCGGCTTCACCGTGATGAACGACATCTCGGTGCGAGACTGGCAGTTCCGCACCATCGAGTGGACCCAGGGCAAGATCTGGGAGGCCTCCACCCCGGTCGGCCCCTACGTCGTCACCCCCGACGAGGTCGGCGGCGTCCGCCCCGCGCTTGAGGTCAGGACGCTCGTCGACGGGCAGGTCATGCAGCAGGACGACACCGGCACGCTGCTGTTCGACCCGGTCTTCCTGGTCCAGTACATCTCCACCGTCATCACCCTGAACCCGGGCGACATCATCGCCACCGGCACCCCGGCGGGTGTGGGCAACGCCCGCGACCCGAAGGTCTTCCTCGTCCCCGGGCAGAGCGTGACCACCGAGATCTCCGGCCTGGGCGCCTGTGACAACAAGGTGGTCGCGGCATGACGGACGGCACACGGACGCTCGCCGAGGCTCGCGCCTGGGCCGGTACGGGCACGCGGCTGTTCCTCGACGCCGTCGCTGACCTCGACGAGGCGGGCTTCTCGGCCGACAGCGTGCTGCCCGGATGGACCCGTAAGCACCTCGCCGCGCATGTCGCCGCCAACGCCGACGCCCTGTGCAATCTGGTGCACTGGGCGGCCACCGGCGAGGAGACACCCATGTACGCCTCGGTCGACGAGCGCGCCGAAGGCATCGCCAAGGGGCCGGGCATGAGCGCGGACGAGCTCCGCTCCTGGCTGGCAGGATCGGCGCGGAGGCTCGCCGAGGGGCTGGACGAGCTCACCGAAGGCCAGTGGCGGAGCAAGGTCGTCACCGCTCAGGGCCGTACCGTCCCCGCCACCGAGCTGCCCTGGATGAGGTCGCGCGAGGCCTGCGTCCACGCGGTCGACCTCGGCACCGGCGTTTCCTTCGCCGGCCTCCCGGCGGGCTTCCTGACCGCGCTGGCCGACGAGATCGGCGCCAAGCGCGGGCTGACCGAGCTGCCCGACGGCCCTCTCCCCGAGGTCACCGCCTGGCTGGCCGGCCGTCCGCACACCCTCACCGGCGCCCCCGCGCTCGGCCCGTGGCTCTGAGGAAGGAGAAGTCATGTCCCACCCTGATGTGATCATCGTCGGCGGCGGCATCGGTGGCCTCGGCGCGGCGTACTCGCTGACCCGCCAGGGCCTCGGCGTCCGGCTGCTGGAGAGCGCCCCCGCCTTCGGCGAGGTCGGCGCCGGCATCCAGCTCGCACCCAACTGCACCCGCATCCTCGACGACTACGGCCTGCTGGACGAGGCCAAGACCCTCGGCGTCGTACCTGACGCGATGGTGATGCGCGACGCGGTCGACGGCGACGAGCTGACCCGGCTCGACCTGCGCGACCTGGAGACCCGCTACGGCTACCCGTACATGGTGATCCACCGCAGCGACCTGCACGGACTGCTGCTGCGCGCCTGCGAGCGCGCGGGCGTCGAGCTGATCAACGACGCGCGGGTGGTGAGTTACGAGAACAGCGGCAGCGGGGCCCACGTCACGCTCGCCTCCGGCGAGGTGTACGAGGCCGGCCTGGTCATCGCGGCCGACGGCCTGCACTCCGCCGCCCGCGAGCTGCTCGTCGACGACGCCCCCGTCTCCTCGGCGTACGTCGCCTACCGCGGGACCGTGCCGGCCGAGCAGCCGCGGGTCCGGGGCACCGACCTCAGCGAGGTCGTGGTGTACGTCGGCCCGAAGTGCCACTTCGTCCACTACGGCCTGCGCGGCGGCGAACTCCTCAACCAGGTCGCCGTCTTCGAGTCCCCCAAGGCCGTCGCGGGCCAGGAGGACTGGGGAACCCCCGACGAACTCGACGAGGCCTTCACCAAGACCTGCGGCTTCGTGCAGGAGGGCCTGCCCTTCATGTGGCGGGACAAGTGGTGGCGGATGTTCGACCGCGACCCGCTCATGAACTGGGTCCACGGCCGGATCGCCCTGCTCGGCGACTCGGCGCATCCACCGCTGCAGTACATCGCGCAGGGCGCGATCATGGCGATCGAGGACGGCTGGGTCCTGGGCGAGCACGTCGCCCGCAACCGCGCGGCCGACGGCTCGGTCGACTGGGACGCCGCCCTCTTCGCCTACGAGGCGGTCCGCCCCGAACACTGCCGCCGGGTGCTCACCACCTCCCGCGCGTGGGGCGAGCTGTGGCACCTCGACGGCCTCGCCCGCGAGCAGCGCAATGTGCTGCTGCGCGCCCGGGAGACGTACGACTACTCCTTCGTGGACTGGCTGTACGGCCCGACCGCGCTGACCGTGGACGAGGAGCCGCCCATGTTCACGCCGATCCCGCTGTCCTCGGTCCCCGCCGAGGCCCCGGACCCCGCCCTTGCGACGGTGTCAGGCACCACGGCGTAGCGGCACACCGCTCCCCCGCGCACCGGAGGTCGTAGGGCGCGGGGGCGCGGGGTTCTCAACTCCCGGGGGACAGCAGGATCTTGCCCCTGGTGCCGCCCTCTTCGAGGAGAGCGTGCGCCTTCGGCGCCTCCTCGAACGGCAGGACACAGGCGACACGCAGCGTCAGCCGGCCCTCGTCCACCCGGCGTGCCAGGGCGTCGAGCTCGGTGCCGTCGGTCCGCACGCCGTAGACGTCCACGGCGATCGACCTCTCGGGCTCCGGCACGGAGAAGGGCGTCAGGGACAGATAGCGGCCCCCGTCGCGCACCGCCGCCAGCGCCCTCGGGCTTCCCGCGGCGTCGATGACGACGTCGAACGCGCCGGCGGGCAGCGCTTCGATCGCCGAGTACATCTCGGCTGCCCCCAGTTCGGCCACGGTCCGGGCGTCACCCGGGCGGGCGAGGCCGCTCGGACGCCACCCGCGGAGGGCGGCCGACTGGACGAGGAATCCGCCCACCGCGCCCGCGGCGCCGACCACGAGGAGCCGTCCGGAGAATCCCGGAGCCAGCTGCTCCAGTGCCTGTTCGGCGGTGAGGGCGGCCAACGGCAGGGCGGCGGCGTGTTCCAGGGGAACGCCTGTGGGCGCATGGGCCACGAGCGTCTCGTCCAGGGCCACGTACTCTGCGGTCACCCCCGTCCCGGTGCCCAGCGGGGAGTAAGCGGCGACGACACGGTCGCCCTCACGGAAGCGGTCAGCGCCGGGGCCCGCCGCGACGACGGTGCCCGAGACGTCCCAGCCGACGACGGCAGGCAGGACCGGTGAGGGGATCTCGCCCCTGCGCACCGCGAGGTCCACCGGGTTGACCGCTGCCGCGGCCACACGCACCAGTACCTCGCCGGGACCCGGTTGTGGCCTGTCCCGTTCGGTCACCTTGAGCACCGAGGGCGGCCCGTAGCGGTCGATCGTCACGGCCCTCATGCGTGCACCTTCCGGGACCGGCCCCAGCGGTTCATCGCCGGGCGCTCCACCGCCACGAACATCAGCCAGGCGACGGCGAGCGTCACGAGGGCCTCCAGCAGGAGCACGCCAAGGCCCGCGGCGGTCCCGAAGAACCGGTCACCGAGCAGATCCCGTACGACGTTGAGCAGAATCAGATGGACCATGTAGAAGGCGAAGGAGACCTCGCCGAGCCAGATCATGGACCGGCCGCGCAGCACGGAGGGCCGGCCCGAGACGTCGGTGATGGCGATCGCCGGGATCAGCAGGGCCATCGGGACGACGAAGACCGCGTCCAGGGCGTACAGCCACGGGACGTACAGGGACAGGGCGTACGCCACCACGCACGCGACGGCCGCGGGCAGCGGCTTCACACCGAACCGGACGCCGGTCAGGACGATACGGGCCATCAGCATGCCGAGCACGAAGTCCAGAGCGCGCACCGGCGGGAGCATGTACACGCTCCAGTACTGCCAGACGGATGCCGGGGACCCCTCGGGCATCGCGGGGTTGCCGGGGAGCAGCAGGTAGGCGAGCGCCGGTACGGCGATCACCGCGGCGGCGGTGCCGATGGCCCAGCGCCACAGGTGCTGCGGTGAGATTCGCTTGATCCAGCGCAGGAACAGCGGGAAGCAGAGGTAGAAGAGGAGCTCGCAGGCCAGGGACCAGCTCGGCGGGTTGACGCCGAGGAAGACCGAGAACTCCGGGATCCAGGCGTGCACGAGAAGCAGGTTCGGTACGGCCTGCCACCACTGGGTCGCGGCGCCGGTGAGCAGGACCAGCGCCAGGGCCCAGGTGACCAGGTGGTTCGGGTAGACCTTGAAGAAGCGGCGCCGCCAGAAGTTCAGGGGGCGGTCACCGGGCCGCGCCGACCAGGTCAGGACGAATCCGCTGAGGATGAAGAAGAAGGTCACACCGGCCCAGCCGGCGTTGCTGAACAGCCGTCGGTAGCCGTCGGCCACGTCCTGGGACGCGAACGGGTTGAGGGCGGGGAGGGCGAGCGAGGAGTGGTAGCCGAACACGAGCAGGGCGGCGATGAAACGCAGTCCGGTCAGGGACGGAAGCCGGCCGTGCACCGCTCGTGGTGTCCGGGGCGCCGGACCGTCGCTCGCCTTGGGTATCGCGGAGGGTTCCGCAGTGGTGGACATGGTGGGCCTCCGTGAGGATGCGGGAGGGCGGGAAGGGAGGGTGTCGGGGCGGCCGGCACGGGCGGGACGGTGCCGCCCGCGCCGGCCGCGGACGTGGAGGTCAGTCGCGGTCGAGGAACTCGGCGAGCATTTCGACCAGTTCGGCCGGCTTCTCGAAGAGGACCATGTGGCCGCTCTCCAGCTCGGCGTAGTCGCTGCCCTTGACGGCCTCGTGGATCTCCCGCGAGTGCTCCACGGGGATCAGCGCGTCCCGGCTGGAGCCGATGACCAGGGTGCGGGCGGTGATCGACTCCAGCCGGTCTCGGATGTCGACGTGGTGATCGAGCTCGATCTGGCGCAGGGTGCCGACCTCGGCCGTGATCCCGGCGACCGTGGCCTTGACGCCGTCGCTGCCGAATCCGGCGAGGAACGGCGGCGAGAAGATCAGCAGGGCGCTGTACGCGGCGAACGCGTCAGCGTCGATGGCCGGCAGCCGACGCCACAGGTCGACGGCCAGCTGCTGGCGCGGGTCGTCGTTGCGGGCCCAGCCGTTGATGAGGATCAGACGGCGGACGAGCCCGGGGTGCTTGGCCGCCGCCGCTGCGGCGACGACCGCGCCGAGCGAGAAGCCGACGATGTCGAACGGCTCGTCGGTCACCGCGCGGGCCGCGCCGGTCACCTGGTCGACCAGCTCGTCCAGGCTCAGCTCGTCGGCGTGCAGGGGGGTCTGACCGCTGCCCGAGAAGTCGGGGGTGATGACGGTGTACCGGTCGGTGAAGTGCTCGCGCAGATGACCGAAGTTGGTCTCGCCGTTCCCGGCGGTGCCGTGCACGAACAGCAGGCTCGGGCCGCTGCCCTGGGTGGTGTAGTGGACGGGGGTGTTGTTGACGTCGATCGTGGGCACGAGGGCCTCCAGGGTCGTAGGGAAGCGCGGGTGGCGCGGGTGGCGAGGTGGTGCGGTGGGGGTACCCGGGGAGACCGGGAAGCCGTGCCGGACACGCTCCGTCAGTTCGGGACGGGGGCGGGCCGGCGTTCTTCGTGGCCGTCTTCCGGGGCGGCGGCCTGGTCGGCAGCCGGGCCGGGGCCAGGGGCGGTGTTCGGGGCGGTGTTCGGTCTGGCCCATCGGCTCATCACGGGACGCTCGACGCACACCAGGAGCAGCCAGCCGGCGAGCAGGGTGACACCGAAGAAGCCGAGCAGGACCAGGGTGCCGACGACCGGGTCGAAGAGCCGCTCGTGCATCAGCGTCGTCCGGCCGAAGTACATCACCACGTACTGGGCGAGGTAGAAGCCGAAGGAGACCTTGCCGAGCCACTGCATCGTGCGCCCGCGCAGCACCGTCGGCCTGCCGTCCACATCGGCCCTGGCCACCGCGCAGATCAGCAGCGCGACGGGGACGACGGTGGCCAGATTGAGGCCGTACAGGAACGGCACCACCATGGCCAGCGCGTAACCGCCCACGCAGAGCAGCGCCGCCGGAAGGATCCGGATCCTGGAGAACGCACCCGCGAGGACCAACCGGGCCAGGATCATCCCGAGCACGAACTCGAACATCCGCACCGGCGGGAAGTTGTACCCGAACCAGAACTGCCACAGGGAGATCCCGAAGCCTTCAGGCGTCGGCGGGTTCTGTGGCACCAGGAAGTCGGTGACCAGCTGTACGGCCAGCATTCCGGCGACCATGGCTCCGGCCCACGCCCACAGCGCGCCCTCCTTGATCCGCAGGATCGGACGGATCAGGAAAGGGAAGAGCAGGTAGAAGAGCAGCTCGCTGCAGAGCGACCAGCTCGGCGGGTTCACACTGATGAAGGTCTCGTGCTGCGGGAACCACGAGTGGAGCATGAAGAGGTTCGGCAGCCAGGCGGACACCGGAGTCATCGCCCCGGCGAACAGGGCCATGGCGATGGCCCACATGGCGACGTGGTTGGGGAACACCTTCAGCAGCCGGCGGCGCCAGAACGCGGTGATCGTGTCCTGGGGCTTGGCCGACCACGTCAGGACGAACCCGCTGAGCACGAAGAAGAACGAGACACCCATCCAGCCCGCCTTGCTGAACAGCCAGCGGAAGCCTTCCTGCCAGTCGGCGTCGGCGTACGGGTTCATGGGAGGGTCGCTGAAGGTGGCGTGGAAGAAGAAGACCAGTGCGGCGGCTATGAAGCGCAGTCCGGTCAGGGACGGGAGCTTGGGTCTTGAGCGCTCGGGAGTGCGGAGCTCGCGGGCCGTCGACGGCGACAAGGACATGGGGAGGCGTTGCCTTTCACGGAGCGGCGGTGAGCTGCCGGTCGGAGGGGGTCGCTTCGGAAGGGGGCACGTCGGAGGAGGCCGTGTCGGGAACGGGGGCCGTGCCGGCGGGTCGGCGTGGACGGGCCCAACGGCGCATCACGGGGCGCTCGACACAGACCAGGAGCAGCCAGCCGACAACCAGGGCCCCGAGGAACTCGGCCACCACGACGGCGATCCCGACCGGGGTCGCGAAGGTGCGGTTGTCCATCAGCGTCGTCCGGACGAAGGAGAGCACGATCTGCTGGGCGAGGTAGAAGCCGAAGGAGACCGCACCGAGCCACTGCATCGTGCGTCCGCGCAGCACCGTCGGCCTGGCGTCGATGTCGGCCCTGGCCACCGCGCAGATCAGCAGCGCGACGGGGACGACGGTGGCCAGGTTGAGGCCGTACAGGAACGGCACCACCATGGCCAGCGCGTAACCGCCCACGCAGAGCAGCGCCGCCGGGAGAATCCGGATCCTGGAGAACGCACCCGCGAGGACCAGCCTGGCCAGGATCATCCCGAGCACGAACTCGAACATCCGCACCGGCGGGAAGTTGTACCCGAACCAGAACTGCCAGACCGTCACATCGGTGCCGGGTGCGGGGACGCTGCTCGGTGCGAGGAAGTCGGTGACCAGCTGCACGGCCAGCATTCCGGCGACCATGGCCCCGGCCCACGCCCACAGCGCGCCCTCCTTGATCCGCAGGACCGGACGGATCAGGAAAGGGAAGAGCAGATAGAAGAGCAGCTCGCTGCAGAGCGACCAGGCGGGGGCGTTCAGGCTCAGATGGACGTTCGGGTCGGGGAACCACGAGTGCAGCAGGAAGAGGTTGGGCAGCCACACCTTCAGCGGGACGGCCGTGCCGGCGAGAAGGAGCATCGCCAGCGCCCAGGTGGCGATGTGGTTGGGGAAGACCTTCAGGAGCCGGCGGCGCCAGAAGCCGGTGATCGTGTCCTGGGGCTTGGCCGACCACGTCAGGACGAACCCGCTGAGCACGAAGAAGAACGAGACGCCCATCCAGCCCGCCTTGCTGAACAGCCAGCGGAAGCCGTCGGCGACGTTCTCGTCGGCGAAGGGGTTCATGGAGATGAAGATCAGGGAGGCGTGGAAGAAGAAGACCAGTGCGGCGGCTATGAACCGCAGTCCCGTCAGTGAGGGGAGCTGGGGTCTGGTGGACAGCGCGGAGTCGGCAGGCATGAGCTGGGCCCTCTCGGTCGGGAACGCGTGGTTCAGGGGGTCGGGGAGACGGTGGTCCCGGCCTCCGCGCGGGGGACGTCACCGGCCGGCCGGCTGCCCGAAGTGCTGCCGCTGGTGCCGGGCGTACCGGTGCTGCCGGGCGTGCCCCGTCGGCCGACGTACACGGTCTGGGCGATCAGCAGGGCGCCGAGTGCGGTGAACGCCGCCGCGCCGAGCGTCACCGCGCGGGTCCCGAAGCCCTGGTCGATCAGCTGGCCGCCGGCCCAGGAGCCGAGCGCCGCACCGAGGCCGAAGGCCGACATGTTGGCGGTCAGGGAGAGCGTCGGCGCGTCCGCCGCCGCGGAGAGGACCTTGGTCTGCAACCCGGGGATCAGGGCGAAGGTCGCGATGGAGAACAGGACGAGGAAGACGGCCGCACCGACGGCCGACGGGGCGGCGGCCCAGTACAGGAGGCAGACCGCGGCGAGCGTCCAGGACAGGGCGAGCACGGCCGTGTCGACGGACCTGTTGGCGATCCTGCCGCCGATGGCGTTGCCCACGATCGAGCCGAGGCCGTAGGCCACGAGGACCGCCGGGACCCAGGCGGAGGGGAAACCGCCGACGTCCGTGAGCAGCGGCACCATGTACGTGATCAGTGTGAACATGCCGCCCGAGCACAGGACGGTGGCCAGGACCGTGCCGAGCACCTGCCACTTCTTGAAGACCCGCAGTTCGTGCGCGGCGGACGAGCCCGCCGTACCGCCGTCGTCCGGGATCACCAGCAGGATGAGGACGACGGCGACCGCGGCGAGCACCGCAACGCCGCCGAAGGTGGCCCGCCAGTTGAGCTGTTGGGCCACCAGCGTCCCGAGCGGAACACCGAGCACGGTCGCCAGATTGATCCCCAGCTGGGTGCCCGCCACGGCGGAACCCTCCTTGCCCTTCGCCGCCATGCTGCCCGCGGTGACGACACAGACGGCGAGGAAGGTGCCGTGGATGACGGCCGTCAGCATGCGGCCGGCGACCAGGACGCCGAAGGTGGGCGCGAAGCTGGAGAGGACGTTGCCTGCGACGGAGACCAGAAGCAGCGCCACCAGAAGGTACTTACGGCGGACCCGGGTCGAGGCGGCGGTGACGAGCGGCCCGCCGAACACGACCGTCAGCGCGTAGACGGTGACGAGGAGGCCCGCGGTGGGAACGGTCACCGACAGGTCCCTGGACAGGTCGGTGAGCATCCCGCTCGGCGCCAGTTCTGCTGTGCCGACGCAGAAGATGGCCAGGATCAGTACGGCCATACGGAACCGCATGGAGTGCCTCTCGTAGATGGCGGGCGACGGTGCTGGACGGCCGGGAGGGCTCGATGAGCGCCTCGGGCGCGGCAGATCGGGTCGCGGTGACAAGCAGAACGGTTCTGTCCGCCGCGGGGCGACCCTCAGTAGACGTAAGGATTACTATAGAAGTCTGCTGTCTCATATACAAGCACTTAGGCCACTGACTGATCGCACTGTGCCGGCGGACGGCCCGGAACGGAGAGATTCAGCTCCTGGCGCCGACGGCGGGCACCGGCCGCCGCACGAGGACCGCCACCAGCACCGCGACCGCGAGCAGGGTCGTCAGCAGAGGCAGCCAGACGGTCGATGAGCCCAGCAGGACGGCGCCGAGCGCCGATCCTCCGGCGATCCCGACCTGGAAACCCGTCACATAGACCGCCGACGCACGGTCGGCTCCCCCGGCCGCCAGACGCATGACACCCGTCTGGAAGACCGGCCCGGCGGCGGCGAACGCGCCGCCCCAGAGAGCGACCGCGACCGCTGCCGCGGCGTAGCGCACCGCCGGAGGAGCCGGGGCGAACGCCACGGCCAGGAGCCCGGCGCCTGCCACGAACACCGCCATGGTGACGGCGGCGGCCGGCTGTGGGGCGGTGTCGTTGTACCGGCCGACGAGGTAGGTCGCCCCGGCCCCGGCGAGGCCGAAGACCGTCAGCAGCACGACCGTCGCACGCGAGGTTCCCGTGATGTCGGCGACGATGACGGCGAAGTAGGTGTAGCTCAGGAAGTGCGCGGTGACGAGGGCCGTCGCGACGCCGCACAGCGTCAGGACAGCGGGCCAGTTCACGGCCCCGTGCCCGTCCTCCCGCACCCGCTCCGCACCGTCGGCCACCGGGCGGCCGGTCAGCGGCCGGCCGGCCACCGGGCCGTCCCGCTCGGGGGCGGCGCCTGCCACCCGCGGCGCGAGGGCCCTGACGAGCGCGAGGGTCACCGCCACGGTGGCGGCCGTCAGCACCAGCAGGGTGGCCCGCCAGCCGATGAGCTCACCGATCAGTGTCGTGCCCGGGCTGCCCACGATCGCGGCGAGGGAGGCCCCGCCGAAGACCGCGGCCGTCGCGGTCCCCACCCGCTCGGGCGGCACCAGCGTGGCGGCGGCCGGGGCGACCAGCGACCACAGCACCCCGTGGGTCAGGGCGGCGGCGACCCGGCTGACCACCATCATCGTGAATCCGGACGCCGCCGCGGCCAGCAGCTCTGCCACGATCAGGACCACGAGCGAGGCCACCAGGGCCGTGCGGCGCGGAACCCGTGAGGCCAGCGCCACGGTCGGGACGGTGACGAGGGCCGCGACCACGGCGTAACCGCTGACGAGCAAGCCGACCTGACCGGTCGTCACATCGAGGCTGTGGGCGATGTCCTGGATGAGCCCGACCGGGAAGACCTCGAAGGTGACGTAGACGAACGTGGCACCGGCGAGCACCGCCAGGCGTGCGGCGGTCGGCGCGTCGATCCTGGCCGGCGCAGCCGTCCGCGGCGCAGTGGTGTTCCTCATTCCGTCTCGGCCCCCGCGTACGGGTGGACGTCGGGCGCGGGCGCATCGGCGGCGGCCGGAGAGCCGATCTGGACCAGGACCTTGGGACGCGCGCGGTTGCCGGCCGCCAGGCGGGCGAAGGCGGCGTCCAGTTCGTCGAGGGGGTAGACCCGGTCGACGAGCGCGTCCAGGTTCACCGCTCCCGAGCGTACGAGTCCGATGAGCCGGTCCCAGTATCCGATGCCGGACAGCACGCCGTGGAGCGTCACGTCCCGGATGACCAGGGCCGCCGCGTCGAAGCCGTCGGTGGCGTGGTGCGGTGTCCCCAACTGGGCTATACGGCCGCCCGAAGCGACCAGGCGGACGGCGGAGCGGACCGCCGCCGTGCTGCCCGATGCCTCGATCACCGCGTCGAAGGACTCCTCGTCCGGCGCGGCGGGGGCCTCCGCCGCGCGGAGACCGAGCCGGCCGGCCAGCTCACGGGCGGCGGGCTGAGGGTCGAAGACGACGGTGTCGGCCCCGGCGGCCACGGCAACCTGCGCCGCAGCGAGCCCCAGCGTGCCGGCGCCGAGCACCGCGACCCGGTCGTCGCGGGTCACCGCCAGCCGGTCCACGGCGTGGACCGCCGCGGCGGTCGGCTCCAGCAGGGCGCCCGCGGCGTCGGACAGCCCGTCGGGGATCCGGGTCAGGGTGTCCACCGGCACGGCGAGCAGCTGGGACCCGGCGCCCGGGCGGGTGCCGAGTACGCCGATCTCGCTGCGGTCGGGGCAGTACCTGATACGTCCCCCGCGGCAGTGCGGACACAGGCCGCACGCACGGAAGTTGTGGCCCGACACCCGCTGCCCGAGCAGAGCCCGGTCGGCGCCGGGGCCGACGGCGGCCACGGTGCCGGTCCACTCGTGGCCCACCACGAACGGATAGCTCTTCAGGCCGTCACGCAGGTAGTTGCTGCTTCCGTCGAAGAAGCCGAGGTCGGTTCCGCACAGGCCGAGCAGGCCCACCCGTACGAGCACCTCGTCCGGTCCTGGTTCCGGCGCTTCGGCCTCGGCGATCGACACCACGCCGGGCGCGGTGAGCTGAATGGTCTTCATCGTTCGTCCTCGTGATGGCTGGGCCCTGCCGTCGTGCGGCAGAGCGTGATGTCCGTACGGAGGCGGTCGGGTGCGTCCCGGTAGTCGTTCTCCACGAGCACCGAGCGGGCCCGCGAGCGCCGCAGAAGCTCCGGCAGGCCGTCGAGGGCGAGCCCCGACGCCACCCCTTCGTCCGCGGCGCGCTCGGAGTCCTTGACGTGCAGGTCGGGGAGGAGGAGTCCGGCCGCCCCGACCGCGTCGGCGAAGTCCAGGGGGGCCTCCCCTGCGTCCATGAGGTTGCCGGTGTCCAGGACGAGCCGCAGGGCCGGCCGGCCCACCGCCCGTGCGACGGCGAGGGAGTCGCGGGGGCCGAGCGGCGACTCGTAGGCGAGGGTCGTCCCCGCCGCCGAGACCTGGGCGCACATGATGCGCAGCACCTCGGCGGTACCGGCCCGCAGCGCGTCGGTGGCGGGCAGGCTCCGCCGGAAGCCGGGGACATGGAGCACCTGCGCCCCCAGCCGCCGCGCGCACTCCAGCGCCTGTTCCAGGAGGGTGAGGGCGGCCGGGTTCGGTGCGCCCGATGGGTGCGCGAGGCCGATGTCGTTGAGGTGGTTGACCGCGAGCACGGGGACCGGGATGTCCTTGGTGATCGCCTCGGCCGCGCGCAGTTCGACGGGGTCGCTCAGCGGCGGGCCGCGGTGGGCGCCGCCGAAGTCCAGGTGGAGCGCGTCCGCCCCGGCGGCCAGGGCGACACGGGCGGCTTCGGAGCGGGAGGTACTGATCCGCCACTGCGGTGCGGCGACGGCGGGCGCGGTCACGGCCGGCGCTGTCACGGCTGTCCTCCGACCCGGATCGCGGCCTTGAGCACCCGGCGTCCGTCGACGGCCCGTCCGGGCGAGGTGAGCGCCGAGTTGACGAGGTCCGCCGCTTCGTCGAGGCCGGTCTCGTGCGTCAGCACCTCGGCGCCGAAGGGCGTCGCCGGCTCCTGCCGACGCGCCAGGAGAAGGCCGAACGCCCTGAGCAGGTGCTCCCGTGCCACCCCGCGGTGGCCGCTGAGCAGCAGAGGGCCGGCGGGGCGGTCGAAGGGGTACACCCGCGGCGGCCAGGGAGCGCCCCCGCAGTTGGCCGCACGCAGCGCCGCGACGTCGACGGTGCGGCCGGCCAGCGGCATGTCCCCCGACGGAAGACCCGCGTGTACGTCGACGAGCAGCGTGCCCCGCACGTGCCGGTCCACCGTGGTCAGCGCCTCCCCGGTGCCGGTACGCGGGGTGACGATCACGACGGCGACCGGTGAGGGCAGGCCGGCGAGCAGCTCGGGCAGGCCCCCGTCGTGCGGGTCGACCGCGTCCGCTCCGTGGCCCACCAACAGGGTGTGCAGCCCGGGGAGTTCGTACTGCCAGGCCTCGCGTGCCAGGCGTCCGACGATGCCGTCCCCCCATACGACAAGGGCGGCGGGGCGTGTGGTGTGAACGGCGATGTCCAGGCCGTACAGGGCCGAGGCGAGGGGCTCGGCCAGGGCGGCCACCCGTGGCTCGTCGGCGCCGTCCGGCACCGGGACGACCAGCCCGGCGCGTACCGCCGACGCGGGGATGCGGGCGCGTTCCGCCCACAGGCCCGGCAGGTTGTGGCCGAGCAGGAACGAGGGATCGTCGGGGTGTGTGGGGTTCACGGTGACCGTGGTGCCGACCGGCAGGCCGGTGTCACCGGGCTCGACGACCCGGGCCACCCCTTCGTGGCCGAGGACGGGGCTCGGGTCGTCGCGCAGCCCTCGCAGGATCTGCCAGTCCGTTCCGCAGACCCCGGCGATCACCGGGGCGAGCAGGGCGTCCCCCGGACCGAGCGACGGTGTCGGCACCTCGGCGACGTCGACGAGGGTGCGGCCCCTTGCGTCCGGTGACCTGCGCACCAGCGCACGGTGCGTGGCGGCGGTCACGGGACGATTCCCGGCAGCCAGCGGCCGATGCGTTCCGCCCCGCGCAGGGCGTCGACCCGGCCGGGTCCGCAGAACACGAGCCGCTCGTCCAGCCAGGCCTCGCCGCGTCCCCGGTCGGCGTAGGAGGTGGCGGTGGCGAGCCTGCGGCGCAACGCGTCGGCGTAGTGGTTGCCCAGGCCCTCCACGACGCCTCCTCCGATGCCGAGCAGATCGAGGTGGGGGTCGAGGCACCACAGGGTGCGGAGCATGTTCGCGACCGGCTCCACGCAGAGTTCGAGGAGTCGGCGGGCCTCGGGGTGGCGGGCGTCGAGTGCGCCGGGAAGCCACTGGGCGACCTCGGGGACCCCGGTGATGCCCAGCCTCTCGGCGACCCGTGCGATACCGGGGCCCGACGCGATCGAGGCGAGGTGGTCCGGTTCCCCGCACGCGCAGCTCAGTCCCGCCGCCCGGGGGTCGGTCGTCATGGCGGGGAGGTGGCCTATCTCGCCCTGCAGGCCCCACGCGTCGACCGGGATGCGTGTCCGCTCCAGGTCGGCGACGCGCATGGCGATGCCGCTGCTGATCGTCAGATAGCCGATGCGCCGGGTGCCGCTCCTGGCATGGGTGTCGGCGAAGTCGGCGAGGGCGGCGGTCACATCGTTGACGAGGAGCCAGGTGACGTCGGGCCGGCGGCGCCGCAGCGCCTCTCCCAGCTCGTAGGGGGCGGCCTCGGATCCCCACAGGGGCGCGGATCCGTAGACGGTTCCGGTGAGGTGGTCGATGGCCGCGCCGAAGGAGATCGCCGCACGGGCTCCCGGCGGCGCGACCTCGCACAGCAGCTCGACCATGCCCTCCCGCAGGTCCGCGACCGGCCTGCCGGGGTGGTTGAGCCGGCTGGGAGAGCGGAGCCGTTCCACGGGCGCGTCCGCTGCTCCGGTCCGCAGCCGTACCCACGTACCACCGATGTCCGCCGCGAGTGCGGCCGTTGCCGGGGCCCCGACCGCCTGGGCCTGACGCGTCACGGCCGGACCGCCGGAGCGGCGACGGGCTCGGGGACGTCCAGCAGCACACCGGGGCGGGCGAGGTCCGTCCCGGCGAAGCGGAAGCCGCGGAAGTCGGCGTACCGTTCGGCCGTCCCGTCCCATGTGGTGAGCCCGCCGATGACCACCGTGCGCCCGCCGACGGCCAGCCCCGCACGGACACCGGCGTCGGAGTCCTCGAAGACGAGGGTGGACTCCGGCTCGCTGCCCAGCGCGGCGGCGGCCCGCAGGTATCCCTCGGGATGCGGCTTGCCCCGCGTCACGTCGTCCGCGCTCAGCAGGACGTCGGGCACGGGCAGGCCCGCTGCGGTGAGCCGGACCTCGGCGAGCTTCCGGCCGGCCGAGGTGACGACGGCCCAGGATCCCGGGGGCAGGTCCCCGAGGAACGCGCCCGCGCCGGGGATCTCGGTGATGCCGGTGGTCTCCGACTCCTCGATCGCGACGAGCCTGCGGGTCTCCGTAACGGCGAGCTCCTGGTCCGGGACGAACCGGCCCACGGTGTGCGCGGTGGGGCGGCCGTGCGCGAAGGCCAGGACCTCGTCGAGGTCGAGTCCGTGCCGGTCGCAGAAGCCTGCCCAGGTGGACTCGACGAGTGCGGTCGAATCCACCAGTGTGCCGTCCATGTCGAACAGCAGCGCTGACGCGTGCATCTGTGGCAAGGGGTCCTCCTGATAGGTGATCGGGGCGTGAGCGACGCTCGTGGCCGGAACGGGGACGGCCCTCGTGGCCGGGGCGTGGGCGACGCCCGTGGCCGGGACGTGGGCGACGCCCGGATCCCTACCCGCGGGAGTCGGACAGGGAGCGCGACTGGGACCGCGGCAGCCCGTCCTCGACCGGGGACCAGGTGGTGTCCTCGTGCACGACCAGTTCCTCACCGGCGTACGGGACTCCACGGGTGGCCGCGAGTTCGGCGGCCAGCGGGGCGAAGGCGGCCGGGGCCATGTAACCGCTGTAGTCGAAGTCCGCGGAGCGCCTGGCCCTGATGCCCGGTGAGTCGACCATGCCTGCGGGCAGCGCCTGGACGAACGTCACATCGGCGGGATCGGTCTCCTGGGCGACGGACCGGATCAGGGAGCCGGCCGCGGCCTTGGTGGCGGCGTACCCCGCCCGGTTCGGGCCGGCGTTGTACACGACCTCGGACGAGATGTGCAGGAACATCCCGGGAGCGGCCTCGCGCAGGGTCGGCAGCGCCGCCTTCAGGGTCCAGGACAGGCCGTGCACGTTGATGGCGAACTGGTCGAGCCAGTCGCTCTCGGACGTCTCGGTGAAGGGCTGACGTCCGGCGGTGAAGTAGACCGCCGAGTAGCAGACCAGGTCGGTCCCGGACGGTATCCCCGCCCGTAGCGCGGCCTTGGCCCCGTCGGCGTCCCGGAAGTCCAGCGGGTGCCACACCAGCAGGTCGCCGCCAGGCCCGGCCGGCCTGCTGCGGCTGAACACATGTGTCTCGATCCCTGCGGCGGCCCATGCGTCGGCGATGCCCCGCCCGATGCCGGTCGATCCGCCGACCACGACCGCGGTGGCGGGGCCGCGCCCCGCGCCGCTCACGCGCCCACCCCCTCGGGGACGAGCGCCTGGGCCTGGGAGGCGAACGGCGACGCCTGGGCGTAGCCGCGCAACAGGCAGGCGGCCTCGCGTAGTTCCGCCGGTGTGACGTCGTTGACGAAGTGGTGGCGCCCGATGCCCAGGGGAAGCGGCAGCCGCTGCCGGCCGTCACGGTGCCGCACCGTCTCCAGCAGGGCGTTCTCCAGCAGGGCCGGGTCGTCCAGTACGTCGTTCCACAGCGGCAGACCGAGTGCCTGGATCACGGCGTACACACGGTCCGCCTCGGCAGCGGCGATGTCGCCGCGCAGGGTCGCCAGGGCCGTCGTGAGGGCCATGTCGATCACCACGGCCTCCCCGTGCAGCAGTTCGGGCAGCGCGTGCATCTCGATGGTCGGGCTGAAGGTGTGGCCGTAGTCCACGCAGCGCTCCAGCGACGACTCCCAGAGGTTGGGCTGGAGTTCCTCGAGCATGAGGTGGATGGACTCGGCGACGATCGTGTCCGCGGCCGAGGCGAGCTCACCGGTCGTCCCCTGGAACCGGTCCGCGCGCACGGCCGCTCCCCTCGACTCCAGCAGGGCGAACAGGTCCTCGGACCTGATGAGCGCCATCTTGAGGATCTCGGCGAGGCCGTTGCTGATGTGCCGCAGGTCCAGGCTGCGCAGGAAGGACCGGTCGAGGAACGTCGCCGCGGCCGGCGCGTACGTCCCCAGCCGGTTCTTGCCGAGCTCGTAGTTGACCCCGGTCTTGACGCCCACTCCGGCGTCGACGAGGCCGATCAGTGTCGTGGGGATACGGATGTACGGCGTCCCGCGCCGGTAGAGGCTCGTGGCGAAGCCGACGATGTCGGTCAGCACCCCGCCCCCGATGGCGAGTACGGGCTCACGGCGACGGTCTATGCCGAAGCGGTTCATCGCGTCGATGACATGCGACACGGCGTCCCACTGCTTCACCGTCTCGTCCGCTCGCAGCGCCACGATCTCCGCTTCGACTCCATGGGCGGCGAAGAACTCGCGCACCGATGCGCCGTACAGCGCGTCGACGTTCCGGTCGATGACCACCAGCCGCCGCTCCCCCGGCCGCAACGGCACGTCGGGGCAGCCGGTCAGCAGTGCCGTGTTGTCGGGAGCGAACAGGTTGTCGGAGCTGACCACGTGGTAACGCACCTGCCGCACGGCCTCGACCGTCCATACCGGCCCGTTCTCGACAGCTTGGCGAAGCCCCTGGGTGAAAGCAGTACCGCTACGCATTGTCCCCTCCAATGACGAGCGCCGAAACACTAGACGCAAGACCCTTTTATCAGCGTGCTGTCGATTATAGTAGCAGCAAGACTCCGTGGATGACGTTCGTGTTACAGTTCACACGCAGCAGCTTCATAAAGAACGACTGTGCGATGCGGAGTGTGCGCGTCAGTCGCGTTCCATGCCCCCGGCGTGGACCAACCGGAACCCCGAGTCGCTGGAGCCGAGGGAGATCGGACGTATGGCAACGCTGGCGGAACGCCTGAATTCCTGGTTCGCCGATGCCGCGACCGCGGACGCCGTCGGCCGCCTCAGGGAACCGTCGACGTCCGAGGTCGCCCAGGCGATCTCCGAGGACCCTGGCCACGACGTGACGATCTCCCGGAGCTATCTCACGGCGCTGCGCAACGGGTCACAGACCAATCCGACGGTCAACGTGCTCTCGGCGATCGTGACGTACTTCCAGTCCAGGGACATGACCCTGCCGGTGTCCGTGAGCGCCCTGGTCAACGAGGATGTGCCGACCCCGCCCGCCGAGGAGAAGGACGAGTGGGCGACGGCCCTGTCCGACCGGCAGGTCAGGTCGATCGCGATGCGGGCCGGTCAACTCACCCCCGGTCTGCGCGACCAGCTGCTGTCGATCATGGACGTGCTGGACGCGTCGCGGGAGTCCGCCGACCCCGATGGCTCGGACCGTCCCGACGACTCCGGCCGCTCCGGCACGAACGGCGGCTGAGGTCCGGATCCGCCGGGCGCGGCGTCGCCGCGCAGGGCGCGCAGCTCCCCGGAGAGCCGGATCAGAGCGGCGAGGTCGCTCTCGTAGTCGTGACCGTCGACGCGGTGCTGGTGCTCGGGGGCGATGACGAAGGACGACGCCGTCGGCAGGCCACCGTCCCGGTCCTCGTCGCCGACGATCCGACGCAGCGCGTGATCGACGATCCTCGCCTGGCCGCCCTCCCGGCCGCTTTCCTGGCCCGAGGCCGCCATCCGCTCGGCGGCGAGCTGCAGATGCGGGCCGAGGCGGGTCAGCCCGTCGCGGCACTCGATGTAACGGCGGTACACGTCCGAGGCGTTCGCGGAGAAGAGGCGCCGGCGCCGGCGCCGCGGGTCCAGGACGAGCTCGGGGTGGTGCTCCATCAGCCGCATCCAGAGCTCCTCCAGGGCGCGGTACTGCTCGCGGCCGTCCCGCCTCTCCCGCACGATCCGCGGCACGCTCACCACGAAAGGCAGCGTCAGCCCGGCGCACACCACGATGGCGGCGATCTGGCCGAACACGAAGTCGTAGGCGTACGTGATCGGCTGCCCGGGCTCCCGCAGCGTGGGCAGGTTCACCCAGAGGAAGCGGAAGACGCAGGTCAGGGCGAGGCCCCCCAGGCCGGCGGTGATGACGCCCAACGACAGCCTGCGCAGCCGGGGCCCCTGGCGCGCATGGCGGGCGGCGAGCGCGGCACAGGCCGTGTAGCCGAAGAGCAGGTAGAAGTTGCCGAGGTTGTAGAACGCGCGCACCCGTCCGTCCACGAGGTAGCCGGACGTCAGGGCGTGATTACGCAGCTGCCCCGGGAGCAGCAGGGTCAGCACGAACATCCCCGTCAGGCAGGCCAGGCAGGCGCCCACCTCCCAGGGCCACGGAAACCTCCAGCGGGTCAGCGGGCATTCGCGCAGGAAGCCGACCATGAGGCAGAGCCCGATCACGATCGCCACGTTGTAGGAGAACTTGGAGAACCCGACGACGGTCCAGCGGTCCACGAGCCGCAGCACGTGCGGCTGGCTCAGCACGTTGCCCGTGCCCATCAGGAACAGCGACAGGCACAGGTGCAGACGCATCGGATCACGGAAACGTCGCTGGACCAGCGCGGGAAGCGTCCACGCCGCACCACCGAGAAGGGTGACGATGGCTACCAGGTTGAGCGCGTTCACGTCGAGGCGTCGGTGAGGACGAGGCTGTTGTACACCGAATGCCGCCACGGTGTGTCCAGGCCGTAGAGCCGCGCGCGACGGCCCATGGAGATCGCGTGATGCATGATCGTCGAGGCGATGATCTCCGCGTCCCGTTCGTCCCTGTCGGAGTAGCACGTGCGCAGCTGCGTCTGCGCCGGGCGCTCACCGGCGAGGTCGTAGGCGACGATGTGCCCGACCTCATGAAGGATGATGTGCGCCTGATGCGCCTTCGTGGTCCTCGCCTGGTAGGCGATGACGTCCTCGTGCTCGCGCGAGATCAGCACACCGAAGGGGCCGTCGGCCGGGAGTTCCCACTCCAGCAGGCTGATCGGCGTACCCCGTAGCGCACCGAGCGAGTCACACAGAGCGGTGACGCTCAACGGCAGCGTGGGCGCGAGCCGGCGCATCAGCCGATGACTGTGCGCGCGAAGCCGGGCGTCGCGCAGTCTGTTTCCGCGCACACCGAACGCCCGTTTGGAAGCGTCCCCCGTCCGATCACCAAGCATGTGGCTCTCCCCCCTAGCCGAGACACCGCACCGACTCGTGACGCGCATGGGGGCGAGTCGTCGAGCCCGCGTCGGCAGGGTTCAACCTACGACACCCCGCTACCGGTCAGGTCAATATGAGATGAACATGACGATCTTGCCGACGAGAACGCGCCACTATGGCTCGGAGTGACCCGCCCACGGCCCCACCCACCGCCCATACGTACGCGCAGGCCCGGGGCCGCCCCTTGAGTCCGGTGCCGAACTCCCCACCCGCCTCCACCTGGCCGGGACGACCGTCAAGACCCCATGTCGCCCGCATCCTCGCCGAGCTCGGACTCCGCGGCCGCGTCCAGGCCGTCATCGTCGCCTACGAGACAGGTCGCGTCAGCGCCAACGCGGGCGCGGCTGCCGACCGGACGCAGCCCGAGGCCGAACCTGGGGTCAGCGTCCAGGTCGGCTTTGGACCGTGGGGTACCGGCGTCGGCGCCTCGGTCACCTTCCGCTCAGCGTGGCGTCCTGCGCCGCTTGCGCGAGCGCCCGGACAAGGTCCGTCTCCCCGGCCGTGGGCCAGATGAGGACCCAGGTTCCCAACGGGGCGTCGTACGGATGCAGGTACCGGAGGCCGGGCCACTGGTAGCAGTCGGCGGCGTCGCCGTGGACGAGGCAGACCGCCTCACCTGCCGCGACGACGGCGGCGACTTCCTGGATCGAGGAGACCTTCGGCCCGCGCCGGATCGGCCGGCCACCGGGGGTGTGGGTGGGCACGAGCGTCTGCTGCCAGTACTCGGGGATGGGTGCTGCGGAATGCGGCAGGGGCCAGTCCGCCACGTCCTCCATGCTGACCTTGTCGCGGAGGGTAAGAGGATGGTCGGCGGCCACCATGAGGACCAGGGGCTTGGCCGCGATCACCGGACCGACGGTCAGATCCGGTTCACGGACCGGCAGCCAGGAGGTCGCCACCTGGACCGAGCCGTCCCGGAGGGGGCCGAAAGGGTCCGAGAAGTTGATCTCCTGGACATGGATCCCGACCTCCGGGTGCCGGGCCCGGAAGAGGCCGATGACCTGCGGGTAGTAGTGCGCCTGGGGCCCGTGCAGACCGATGGCCAGCGTGCTCGTGGTGCCGCGGGCAGCAGCGGTGGCCGCGCGGGTGCCGTCGAGTATCTGCTGGTAGCCGGCGCCGAGGTCCTGCCTCAGCTGAGCTCCGATGGCAGTGAGCTCGACCTTGCGGCTGCTCCGGGCGAAGAGGCGCGCGCCGATCCGCCGCTCCTGCTTGGCGATCGCCTGACTCACTCGCGCCTGTGACACGTGCAGTCGGTCTGCGGTCCGGCCGAAGTGCAGCTCCTCGGCCAGCGTCAGGAAGATCTCGATGTCTCGTAGTTCCATCACGTGCCCCCCAGCCTCCACGGATAACTCCGGGGTTATCAGACCATGTACAGCCGGGGGTTGTTCGCCCGAATCCCGCGCCGCATCCTGGGTCCCGTCCTCTCCGGGGACGCCCATCGATACTCAGCGCGGGCGCGCAGGGAGACGACGTGCTCACACCGCTCGCGTACGGAGAAGGGGCTCGTGGACGGTTGCACGTCGACCGATTTCATGTCCTGGGGTCCGTCGGCCGATGAGTATCGAGACCTGGAGGCACTGTTCGGACCGATGTCCCACCGCCGCCCTCCACACCCTCACCATCCCGCCCACCACGCACCAGCCGCCGGTGAGCGCGATCGACGTAAGGATCACCGCAATGAAGAAGCGCATGACGCTTGCCGGCGCCGCCGGTGCGGCCGTTCTGGCCGTACTCCCCCTGGCCGGCACCGCCTCCGCGGCCGAGTACACCGTGACGTACACGTCCGGGCCGCACACCGGCGACAAGTGCACCTGGAAGACCAGCTGTGCCGGCTCGGCGTCGTTCGTCCATGACGGCGACCACCTGCTGGTCTGGGACAACGCCGGCGACGGGCACTCCGTGGTGGTGGAGTACGAGCGCTCCGATGTGGGCGGCAGCGACTACGTACGCGACTGGAACCACTACGGCAAGTACGCCAGGCTCGACGTCAACATGAACATCCCCGAGGACGGATGGATCAGCTACCGGGTCTGCCTGGGCGAGTACGGCAGTCGCAGCGTTCTGAGGGACACCTGCTCCTCCTTCTTCTGGGAATCCGCCGGTTGATCACCGCGCCATGACCGCCATGCCACGCGCGAAGGGGATCATCGCGATGAACGGCCGTCACCGGGTCCCCTTCGCGAAGAAAACCGTGGCCCGCTTGAGGACGTCGACATCCTCGCGCAGCCGACGGTTCTCCCGCCGCAACTCGGCCGCTTACGGGCGCAGCGCCCCGAGCGGACAGCCGGCCGCGAGCGCGGCGGCCACGGTGACGATGCCCGTCACGACCACCGCATCGGTTCAGCCGGGAACCGGGGCGATGGAACGTCCGGCCCATGGGGGTGCGGGTTCCGTCAGCGCCGAGAGTCGCTCCCGTACGGCCTCGGGGAACGGCACGGCCCGGCCGCTGCCCTGGTCGACGTGGACGCCCAGCAGTTCACTCGTGGCGACCGGCTCGGCCCCGGGCTCCGGGTCGGCCTCGGCCCTGTCGAGTACGTACATCTCGTGCGCGAACCGCGTCTTGCGCGCACCGGTGCCCAGGAGCCGGGTCCTGATGGCGAGGGGGGCGCCCACTGGAACGTCGCGCAGGTAGCGCACGTGCGATTCGACGGTGTAGAGCGAGCAGCCGGTGTCAGCGCGGTACTCCGGGCCCATACCGGTCTCGATCATCAGGGCGTCCGTCGCGTAACCGAAGACGAGGACGTAGAACGCCTCACTCAGGTGGCCGTTGTAGTCGATCCACTCGGGCCGGACGGTCTGCCGGAACAGCGGGAGTGCCTCGCTCACTTCGCCACCCCGCCCTCGGGGAACCGGGGCAGCCGTCCGGTGGCCCGCAGAATATCGATCACACCCTGGTCGCGCTGGGCCACGAGTTCGGCGATCGTCCGGCCCTCTGCCTCCTCGTCGCAGCCGGCCACCACCGCGTCGTACAGCTTCTTGTCCAGCTCAGGGGCTTCAAGCCGGGTCCACGGCGACTTCAGGGAAGGCCCGAAGTGGTCGAGCATATGGGCCATGCCGCCCTCACCGCCCGCGAGCGCGAAGGTCAGCATGGGGCCCATGGTGGCCCAGCGCAGACCGGGCCCCTCGGTGATCGAGTCGTCGATCTCCCGGACGGTGGCCTCGCCCTCCGCGACCATGTGCAGGGCCTCACGCCACAGGGCCTCCTGGAGGCGGTTGGCGATGAATCCGGGCACCTCGCGCCGCATGGTGATGACGGATTTCCCGGCCGCCTCGTAGAACCGGCCGGTCCACTCGACCACGTCCTCGCGAGTGGCGGTGCCACCGACGACCTCGACGAGCGGGATCAGGTAGGGCGGGTTGAAGGGATGCCCGACGACGAGCCGACCGGGGTCGGCGCAGTCCGTCTGCATATCGGTCATCGGGTAGCCGGACGTGGACGAGGAAATGACGACACCGGAGGGGGCGGCCTCGTCGATCCGGGCCAGCAGTTCCCGCTTGAGTTCCAGCCTTTCCGGGGCGCTCTCCTGAATGAACTGGGCCTGCGTGACGGCCTCTTCAAGGGTCTCGGTGACGGTGAGCCGGTCCTGTGAGGCGTCCGGCGCGACACCGAGCCGGGTGAGCGCCGGCCAGGCAGCCTCGACGAGCCTGCGCAACCGGGGCCCGGCGTCCGGTGCGGGATCCCAGGCGGTCACGTCGTAGCCGCGGGCGAGGTAGTGGGCGGCCCAGCCGCCGCCGATGACACCGGCGCCGATACAGGCGACGCGGCGTACGGCCTCCGGGGCGCAGGGCAGGGTGGGAGCGGGTTCGGGGTGGGACATGGGTGGCGGTCTCCTGGGACGGAGGGGCGGGGTTGTGGAAGCGGTTCAGCCGCGCGGCTTGAGACCGAGTTGTCGGCGCGCCTGGTCGGCAGTGGCGACCCGTGAGCCCAGCGCCTCGACGATGCCGACGGCGCGCTCCACGAGCTGAGCGTTGGTGGCCTTGACGCCCTTGCCGAGGTAGAGGTTGTCCTCCAGGCCAACGCGGACGTGCCCGCCGAGCAGGAGGGACTGCGCGACCCAGGGCATCTGCATCCGACCGAGCGCGAAGCTCGCCCAACGGGCACCCTCGGGCAGCATGTTGACCATCGACTGAAGCACCCCGGGATCTGCGGGAGCACCCCAGGGCACGCCCATGCAGAGCTGGAAGACGGTGGGATCGTCGAGCAGCCCCTCCGCGAGCAGCTGTTTGGCGAACCAGAGCTGGCCGGTGTCGAAGATCTCCAGCTCGGGCCGCACGCCGAGTTCCTGGATGCGCCCGGCGCCCGCGCGGAGCATGTCGGGAGTGGAGACGTAGAGGTTGCTGCCGTCACCGAAGTTGAGCGTGCCGCAGTCGAGGGTGCAGATGTCGGGCAGCAACTCCTCTACGTGCGGGAGCCGTTCGAGCCCGCCGACCAGGTCGGTACCGGGCAACCGGGTCAGCGGATCAGCGGGGTCGATGACGAGATCGCCGCCCATCCCGGCAGTGAGGTTGATCACGACATCGGTGCCGGTCTCCTTGATCCGCTCCACGACCTCCCGGTACAGCCGCGGGTCGCGGGAGGGTGCACCGGTCTCGGGATCGCGGACGTGGATGTGCACGACGGCCGCCCCGGCCCCGGCCGCCTCCACGGCGGAGCGGGCGATCTGCTCAGGACTGACCGGCACATGAGGGCTCTTGCGCACGGTGTCGCCGGCTCCTGTGAGAGCGCAGGTGATGATCACTTCTTGGTTCACGGACATGCGATATGCCTCCTTGAGCGCGGGTGCGGGTGCGAGAGTGCCTGTGCCTGTGCGAGACGCGGGGATGGAGATGCGCGGTTGGGGAGCGGACGGGATCAGGCCGTGCGGCCGGGCAGGGTGAGGGTTTCGTCCACGTAGGCGAGGAGCGCGTTGTGCATGTCCAGGGCACTGGTGCCGGGACCGCCCGGGGCGGTCGCGAGCACCTGGGAGGCGAGCCCGTCGATCAGCGCGGTCAGCCGCAGTGCGGCAGGCTCCGGTTCGACAGGGCGGAAGACGCCCTGAGTCATCCCTCTGCGCAGTACGTCGGCGACCGTCGTGCGCCACTGCCGGTAGTACTCGACGTGCAGCCCGCCCACGGCGGTGGAGCGGGCCGCCTCCGCCCACAGGTCGAGCCAGACGCTCCACTGGACACGCTGCCGCTCGGTGTACGGCGTCTGCATCTCGATGAGCTGGCGCAGTTCCTCCACCGCGTCGGCGGCCTCCGCGATCCGGGTGTCGCGGCGTGCGGTGTCCTCGTCCATGCACCAGCGCACGGCGGCTTCGAGGAGCTCGTCGCGGCCGGGGAAGTGGTAGTGGATGGCGGCGGTGCTCGTGTGGCAGGCCTCGGCGATGTCGGCGACCCGGACGGAGTGGAATCCGCGTCGAGCGATGAGCTCCACGGTTTCCCGCACGATCTGGGCCGGCCGGCCACCCGGAGCGGGATCGGTGGTGCCCTGGCCGCGCGGCCGGCGAGTCTCGCCCGAGGTACCGAGCAGCCAGCCCGCGTCCACCCCGGCGGTGGCCGCGATCCTGGACAACTCCGCGACGGTGAAACGCCGGGCGCCACTGAGCGACCGGGACAGCTTGGAGGGGTCCATGACGATCCGCCGCGCGAACTCGCGCTGGCTCACCTCGGCTGCCGCGATCACCTGACGCACCCGTACAGGCACCGTGTCCTCGTTCATGGTGCGTCACCGTACCCCACGTGTTGAGATGAACTCAATGCAACGTCTCACGAGATTTCGCTGACACATAGGGCATCTTGAGGAAGTGCATAGAGACTGACTGTCTCATCAGTCAGTCTCCACAGACTGGACCTCCCGGAACCTCGGCCTCACTCTCGAAGTGGTCAAACGCAGCGACGACACCTCCACCCCGTCGTGACGCGCGCCATGGTGCACGCGCTGCGGCTGCACGCGGGACGGTTCCCCGAGGACCCCGGCGCGACCACCGGCTGCCGCCGTCGGACGGGACTGGAACCACGCGCCACCGCTGAAACCCTTGCACCAACTGACCACCCCTTGAGGCCAATTGCCTTCAGGAAGTGAACGCTACAAGCACCTTGACGGGTTCAGTCACCGTGCCCGACAGTCGTCCGCAGGCGGTTGAGAGCGCTCTCACCCGCCTGTCCCCCCACCCCACGAAAGCAGACCCCATGAACAGGATCCCTTCCTTCGGCAGGTCTCAAGGCATCTCTCCAGGCTCCGGACGCCACACCCGACGGCGTCTGCCGGCCGCACTCACCGCACTCGCGCTCTGCCTGCCACTGGCCGGGCTCACGGGCCTGGCGGGTCCCGCCGGGCTCTCGGGCGGCACCGCCGCAGCCGCCGAACCGGCTGCGAAAGCCCGAACAGCCGCCGCCGACTGGACCACCATGTTCAGGGACGACTTCGACGGCGCGAGTGGAACAGGCCTCAACACGACCGACTGGCTCTACGACATCGGCACCAGTTACCCGGGCGGCGCCGCGAACTGGGGCACCGGCGAGATCGAAACATCCACGGACTCGACGGAGAACGTCTACCAGGACGGCTCAAGTCACCTGGTGATCAAGCCCATACGGGACGACTCGGGTCACTGGACGTCCGGCCGGGTGGAGACCCAGCGCACCGACTTCGCCGCACCGGAGGGCGGACAGATGCGGCTCAGCGCCTCCCTGAAACAGCCCGACCCCGAGAGCGGACTCGGCTACTGGCCGGCCTTCTGGGCGATGGGCGCCGACGCCCGCCCCGCCGGGGCGACCAACTGGCCCAGCATCGGCGAGCTGGACATCATGGAGGACGTCAACGCGCTCAGCCAGCACTCCACCACCTTCCACTGCGGCGAGTGGGCCGGCGAGTGCCACGACCCCGACGGGATCAGCAGCGACCTGCAGGCCTGCGACGGCTGCCAGTCCGGCTACCACACGTACTCGGTGATCGTCGACCGCCGGGACGCCAACGCCGAGCAGCTGCGCTTCTACCTGGACGATGTACAGACCTTCGCGGTGGACCAGAGCGAGGTGTCCGACGCGACCTGGAAGGCCGCCGTCGACCACGGATTCTTCGCGATCTTCGATGTGGCGATCGGCGGTTCGTATCCGGACAAGGTCTGCGGCTGCACCTCCCCCGGGGCCGACATCACCTCCGGGGCGGAGATGAGCGTCGACTGGTTCGCGGCCGAGGTGAGCCAGTCCTGACCCACGACCGCCGGTGACCGGGCCGGGGGTGGCGTCGCAACCGCCCCCGGATACGGGTCCGGACCCGGCGGTACCGGACCCGGCGGTACCGGACCCGGCGGTCCCGGCCCCGAGAGTCCGAGGATCCTCCCGGTCGGCGGCAGGCCGGCGGGCCGGGAGAGCGCCGCAGACCGCATACGCTCCAGGCGTTTCCCGGTCCGACGATTCGGCCGATCGCCACCGTCCGACGACGGCCGGAGCTGTCCTGCCGCCGTCCGACGACGGCCGCAGGACGGCTCCGGCCCCGCGCGTGCCCACGGCCCGGCGGAGTCCTCGTGGGGCCTTGACACCCCGGTGCGGCAGGAGGAGCATCCTCCCGTCGTTGACAACGTTGTCGGCACAGGATCGCCCCGGGCAGGCAACGGAGCTTCCGCCCCGGCCCGTTGACCGTCCGTCACACACGAAGGGGCAGGATCGGTGTCAGACACGCACAGCCGTCGGACGCACGCCGGGCTCAGAGCTGTCAGCTGCGTCGCGGTGACCGCCATGGCCGCACTGGGACTGGCCTCCACGGCCGCCCCCGCGTCGGCAACATCCTCGTACACCACCGTCAAGGACCCGGTGTCGTACGTCCACCCGCTGATCGGCACCGCGAACGCGGGCAACACCTACCCGGGCGCCGTCCAGCCGTTCGGCATGCTGGCCTGGAGCCCGCAGAACTCGCGGGGCAAGCAGGTCTCGACGCCCGCTCCCGGCGGCTACCAGTACGACGCGACGAAGATCCGCGGCTTCAGCCTGACGCACCTCAACGGCGTCGGTTGCTCCGGTGCGAACGGTGACATCCCGATCATGCCGTACGTGGGTGACATCGACACCTCGCCCACCTCGGACGCGACCGACGCGAAGTACGCGAGCGACTTCTCGCACGCGGACGAGACTGCCGCCCCCGGCTACTACAAGGTCGGCCTGGCCAGCGGCGCTTCGGCGGCACTCACCACGACCGCCCGGACCGGCACAGGGCAGTTCGGCTTCCCGGCCGACAAGCCCGCCAGCATGCTCTTCCGCACCTCGAACTCGGAGAGCGGCAGCACCGACGCCACCGTGAAGATCGACAAGGCGGCGCGGACCGTGACGGGCTCGGTCTCCGCCGGCAACTTCTGCGGTCCGCAGAGCGCGAACAACCGCAAGGACCTCTACACGCTCTACTTCACCGCCCACTTCGACAAGGACTTCGCGAAGGTCGGCACCTGGACGGACGACACCGTCGCCCCCGGCTCCACCTCGGCCTCCGGCGGTACGGGGTACAGCTCGTCCGGCAACCCCGAGGCGGGCAAGGGCTCCGGGGCGTACATCACCTTCGCCGACGGCACCACCGGCGCGCAGGCCAAGGTCGCCGTCTCCTACGTCAGCGCGCGGAACGCGGAGGACAACCTCCGCGCGGAGAACGGGCGTCACGAGACCTTCGACTCCGTCAGAAAGCAGGCCGCCAAGACCTGGGACAAGGCGCTGAGGACGATCGAGGTGGGCGGCGGCACCGACGCCCAGCGGTCCACCTTCTACACCGCGCTCTACCACTCCATGCTGGAACCCACTCTGACCAACGACGTGGACGGCCGCTACCTCGGCTCCGACCGCAAACCGCACCGGCTCGCCAAGGGGCAGAAGGCGCAGTACGGCACCTTCTCCGGCTGGGACCAGTACCGCGCACAGGTTCAGCTGATGACGCTGATCAACCCGCGGGCGGGCAGCGACTACGCGCAGTCTCTCTACAACTACGCACGCCAGAACGACGGCGAGTGGGACCGCTGGCTGCTGGAGAACGGCAAGACAAGCGTGATGTCGGGTGACCCGTCGGACGCGGCGCTCGCCGGGATCTACGCCTTCGGCGGCCACGACTTCGACGTCAAGGGGGCGCTGAAGTCGCTGGTGACCGCGGCCACCGTGCCGACGGCGAACGACTCCGACAGCTCGGGCTGCAACGTCGAGTGCGTAGGCCAGCGGCCCGCGCTCGACAAGTACCTGGAGCTCGGTTACGTACCGGCGGACGGCTGCCACTGCTGGGGCGGCGCCGCCGAGACGCTGGAGGACGCGGCGGCCGACTACGGTCTGTCCGAGCTGTCCCGCCAGACCGGGAGGACCGCCGACGCGAAGAAGTTCCTGGAGCGCTCGGGCAACTGGTCGAACGTCTTCGACGCCAACGCCACCACCGACGGCGGGTACATCCGCGACCGCAAGGCCGACGGCACCTGGGCCGGCACCTTCACGCCGGGCACCGGTACCGGTTTCGTCGAGGGATCCAGCGCGCGCTACACCTGGATGGTCTACTCGGACGTCGCCGGGCTCGCCGGCGCGATGGGCGGGAAGGACTCGGCGGTGAAGCGGCTGGACGCCTTCTTCCGCACCCCGGACGGGAAGTTCGACTTCACGGCGAAGGACGCCACCCGCTACGACCCGACCAACGAACCCGACATCAACGCTCCTTACCTGTACAGCTACTTCGGCGCCCCGTACAGGACGCAGGAGACGGTCCGCGCCGAGGTGGACCAGCTGTGGACCGACACCCCGGGTGGCATTCCCGGCAACGACGACGCCGGCACCATGTCGTCCTGGTACGTCTTCTCGGCGCTGGGCATGTACCCGCAGAACCCCAGCCGCGCCGATCTGGTCCTCACCGCTCCGCTGTTCCCGCACGCGGTGGTGCACACCGGTCACGGCAAGACCATCACGGTCGAGGCGCCGGCCGCCTCGTCGGCCAACAGCTACATCCACGGCCTGAAGGTCGACGGCCGCAAGTCCGACAAGCCGTGGGTCCCGGCCTCGTTCGTCACCCGTGGCGGCACGCTGGACTACACGCTCGGCGCGACGGCCGATACCTCCTGGGGCAGCGCGGCGAGCGACGCCCCGCCGTCCTTCCCCGGCGGCGGCGTGAAGTACTTCACCGGCGCCGCCCCCGAGCAGGTGAAGACCGAGCCCGGCTCGGGCAGCGCGGAGACCACCGTCAAGGTGCAGAGCCTCCAGGCCGAGTCCACCTCGGTGCACTGGACGGCGACGGCTCCGGCCGGTGTCACCGTCACGCCCGCCGAGGGCGATTTCACCGTCCCGGCCGGTGGCTCGGCGAGTGCGAAGCTCGCCGTGTCGGCCGCGGCGGACACCGCCGAGGGCCACTACACGGTCCCGGTGGCACTGAAGTCCTCCGACGGGACCGAGCTCCCGAAGACGTCGTTCGCGGTCACCGTCGGCGAGAAGAACGGCCTGCTGTGGAACCGCAACAGCACCGGCATCTCCACCGACGACACGGAACCGCAGGCCAACTTCGACGGTGAGGGCTGGAGTTACTCGGCCGCCGCGCTCGCCGCGGTGGGCGCGACGCCGGGCGGCACGGTCTCGTCCGACGGATTCGACTTCACCTGGCCCGAGCCGGGCGCCGGCAGCCCCGACAACATCGAGGTGACCGGCACCACCCCGCAGGTTCTGAACGTCCACCCCTCCGAGGGCGACACGAAGCTGAGCCTGCTGGGCAGCGCCGCCGAGGGCGCGGCCAGCGGCAAGCTGACGCTGACGTACACCGACGGCACCACGCAACAGGCCGACATCGGCTTCAGCGACTGGACGCTGGACGGTGGCTCCCAGCAGCCGTCGTACGGCAACACGGTGGCGGTCCACACCACGTACCGCGACGTCCAGGGCGGCGGCAAGGACCCGGTGGGCACCGAGGTCTTCTCCTCGGCGCCGGTCACCCTCCAGGCGGGCAAGCAACTGGCGAGCGTGACGCTTCCCTCCACCACGAGTGGCGGAATCATCCACGTCTTCGCGGTGGCCACCGCCTGATCAGCGGCTCCGTCCGACCCAGGTCGCCGCACCGCCACCTCACCGGAGCGGCGACCTGGGTGATACGCGGCTTCCGTAAGGTTCCGGGGGCCGAACACCCCGCCGCACACACCTCGGCGGTACACGTGTGGTCCCCGGCCACGAGGGGAGGTGCGGGGAGGCGGTCCGCACGTCGACGCCCGTGTGACCGGCGATCTCGCAAGCCGGCTTCAGGGGCTGGTCTGCTCCAGGTCCGGACATCGCCGCATCGCCGCAACGCGGGAGCGAGGGCGCGAGGGCGCAGTGGCCATGTACCCGGCCGAGAAGAGCGCCGCTCCGGTCGACGCGGCCGCCGCAGAGATTTGCGGCCTGCTCCTCCACGCCCTGCGCGACCGCTCCGGTGCAGGGCCCCGGCCCCGGCCCCTTCGTAGTCCGCAGCCGGTTCACCTACGCATCGTCACTCGGCGCCTGAACTCACAGGGCCGCCTGTAGCCCTTCGAAGCGCACCGTCCAGCGCCGGTCTGCTGGAAAGCCCGGCGCGTGCCGGTCGGGTGCGCCGTCCCAGCCGGCCGCCATGAACGCGATGGCGTACAGCAGCGCGGCGTTGCTCGGGAAGTACGGGAACGGCCCGCCGGTTGCCAGGCCCGCGTCGTCGAACTGGAAACCGGCGGCCGGGTGCAGCAGGAAGTCCACGGCGTCGTCGGGCCGCCCGAGCCGCGCGGCGCACATGGCGAGCATCGGGAAGTCCCATCCCCAGGTCCGGTCGAACTGCCAGCCGGTGAAGACCTTCTCGGCGGTGCGGGCCATCGTGGGGACGTCCACGCCGTCGCCCGGCAGCCAGCCGTATGTGCCGATCAGGGCCGGGTGCTCGAAGTTCCACCGTGTCCACATGTCCTGGACTCCTTCGTGCAGGACGTACGTGCCGTCCTGCACCGGCAGCGGCGCGAGCCCGTCGTGGACCCGCTGCCACCCCGGGTCGCGATGCAGGCCGAGCCGTTCGCGCCACTGCTGTGCGACCCGCAGGCCGAAGCGCCAGTAGGCGAGCTCGAACGTCGGGTTCTTCGTGGTCTTCGGGTCGGTGTTCTCCGAGACGATGTGCATGGGTGGGCCGAGAATGTAGCGGCGCGTTTCCTTGTCCCAGAAGGCCCAGGAGGAGAGGAAGTCGGCGGTGTCGAAGACGATGTCGCGCCACTTGTGCAACGTGCTCTCGTCGGGATGCGCCCGGTAGTCCATCTCGGCGAGGAAGATCGGGTGCGGCTGCTGCCACATCAGCAGGGCGTGGATGACGTGCGGTGACTCGCGCCCGTCGGCCGTCGTGCACTTCGGCCAGCGCGCTCCGCGGAAGCCCTGGGACTCCGCGCGTTCGCGCGCCGACCGGTGGAAGCGTTCATAGACGTCCAGGCTGCGGTCGAGCATCGGCCAGCGGTTCCACAGTGCCCAGTGCGCACCGTGCCACCAGTACATCTCCATGTGGAACTTGCCGTTCCAGCCGTTGTTGACGAGCCCGGATTCCTGCGGCGGCTGGGAGCCCGCCTCGTTCGCGCGCATCAGGTACTGGGAGAGCACGACACGCCGCTCCAGTTCCGTCCAGCGCGGGTCGGTGCTCCCGGAGAGGTCGATCGCCCCGCCGGAGAGCCAGTACTGCCGCCACGCCCGCGTGCTCGCGGCGAAGGTCGCGCTCGACGTCGGCGCCGACCCGGACGGCGTGGACTCGAACGTGCAGGTGAACCGCAGCCGATCGGCGTGGTGGTCGCCGGTGAGACGGTAGCGATGCCGGTCGGCCGCCGCTCCGATCGACAGACTCTGTTCGTCGAGGACAACGATGTCATGGTCTTGGCCCGCGTACGTGTAGCCGAGCACCAGGCGCTTGGCCAGGCCTGGCGCCGGGTCACCGAGGTTCAGGTCGTTGACGAGAAGAACGAGCGAATGGTCCGCGACCAGTTCTGCGAGCTTGCCGGTGACGTCGGCCCAGTGACCGTCGGCTCCGTACCGCGCGGTGCGGATGACGAGTTCTCCGGTGGTGGAGCCCAGGCCGGTGAACACCCCGTGGCCTTCCCAGGCGAGCGCGGCGTGGTACGCCGTGGAGTCCATGCGGTGGGTGATGTCGGCGCGGTTGCGCCCGCGCGTCGTCGCCGTCGTCTCGTGGGCGTCGGGGGCACCGTAGGTGCCGACATACGCGGCGAACTCCTGCGCGTCGGCGTAGGGGAAGTCGAGAAAGACCGCCAGCCGCTCGGCGGCGATCAGCGGCGAGTCGATCTGCACGGCGACCGTGTCCCGGTCGGGGTGACAGCAGGTGCGGACGTGCACCGGTTCACCGGCGACCTCGAACCGGCTGTCCACCACGCCGGTCCACAGGTCGAGTTCCTGGTGGATCCGCTTGATGTCGTCGGCGACGGCGGCGCGGCCGTCAGGCATGGCCAGCTCAAGGCCGATACGTCCGAGGTTGATACGAGCCGGGTTGGCGTAGAGCCACGACGACAGGTCGGGCTGGTCCGGATTCGGGATGGGGTAGTCGACGGGGCGGCCGTGCGTGTCCCAGGTCTGGCCGCGGAAGTCCGACGGCTCCTGGCCGGGCGGCAGCGGGAAACTGTGCCATCCCCAGTCGGACATGGTGTTGAAGGGGACGAACGTCTGCAGTCCGGTGACATCGACACCGAATGCGAACCCGCCGTTGCCGACCTGCAGCGGGCTCTCCGTGTCGAGCTTCCCACGCACGACCCGGTGACGGGCCACCACGGACTGCCGGTCGATCGGACGCACCGACGTGGCATCGGCCGGTGTCCGAGCCGCGGCAGCGGACTCCGGAGCGACGCCGACCACAGCCGCGGCCGCCGAGCCGGACAGGAACGTTCTACGAGTGACCATACGGTGCTTCCTGACTGAGAACTGAGAGATGGAACGGCCGCTCGCACCAGCCGTACGGGCGCGGTACCGGCGGCTGTCTCTGCACGAGCCACGGAGTTGACGGTGTCGTTGATTCGATTCAAATCGAGTGCAGGCTAAGCCCGTTGTCCCGATCCAGGCAATGCACAGGAAGCAAGTCATCTGCGCACCTCTCGACAGGCAACCTCACCCGGCCGTGTCTGACGCCATTGAACGTTTCAATCCACCCCTCCACTCCGACGGAACGGACGGCACGACAAGCCCCGGCGGCGACGAATCCGGTGCAGTCTGTTTACAGGCCCAGCCCCGACCGGTAAGCAGGCACCAGCACTGTGCGAAATTGCCCGGTGCTGTTGGTAGTTGGTCGATTCCGATACGGAGGACTGGATGAGACGGCGAAACCTGCATGCCACTCCCATGGCACTGACGGCCGCAGCGGTCATCACCGCACTCGCCCTGGGTTCGGCCCACCAGGCGAGTGCAGTGGCCGACAACGTTGTCGGTCCCCATTCCGGCCCCGCGGCCACGTCATGGACCGTGCAGCGTGGCGGGCCCACCGCAGTCGTCACCCTCGACCCGGCCGACGGCTCGCTCGACTTCTCCGTCCGGCGGAACGGAAGGACCGTCCTCGAACCCGCGCCCGTCGGTGTGGTCACCGGTCAGGCGGATCTGACCTCGCGGCTTCACCTGCTGCACCGTGCCGACCGGGTGGTCAACGAGAAGTACACGACGACCGTCGGCAAGCAGCTCCGGCGGTCCGTCCACATGAACGAGTCGCGGTTCGCCTTCGAGGGGGAGAACGGCGCACGCCTCGATCTGGTGGTCCGGGCCGCCGACGACGGCGTGGCATACCGCTATGTGCTGCCCGGCAAGGCCGGCGTGACCATCGAGCACGAGGCCTCCGCCTTCCAGCCTCCGGCCTCCTCGCCGGCCTGGCTCAGCGCCTACGCCGCCCCTCACGAGCAGCCCTACGACCGGACCACCGCGGCCTCCGCGGCCGACGGCGAGTACGGCTACCCGGCGCTCTTCCAGGTGGGCGACCAGAACGTCGTACTCGCCGAGTCGGACCTGGACGGCCGGTACTCCGGCAGCCGGCTGGTACACGAGCAGGGCACAGGACGCTACGAGTTGGCGCTGGCCGACAGGGAGGTCCACTCGGACGGACCGCTCACCACCCCGTGGCGCACCGCCGTCATCGGCGACCTCGCGTCCGTCACCGAGTCCACCCTCATCGACGACCTGGCGCCGCCGTCCCGGATCCGCGACACCTCTTGGATCAAGCCCGGGAAGGTCGCCTGGTCATGGCTGGCCGGGTTCAGCGAGGCTCAGCGCAGCCTGGAGACGCAGGAGAAGTTCGTGGACTACGCCGCGGCGCACGGGTGGCAGTACGCCCTCGTCGACGACGGCTGGAAGACCACGGACTGGATGCCGCAGCTCATGGACTACGCGAAACGGCGCGGAGTGAAGATCCTGCTGTGGATGCCCTGGACAGACCTGGACACCGCCGCCGAGCGTGACGCGCAGCTGGACAAGGTCAAGAAGTGGGGCGCCGCCGGCCTCAAGATCGACTTCATGGACTCCGACACCCGTGAGCGTTTTCAGTGGTACGACGAGATACTCAAGGCCACGGCCGAGCGCGAACTCGTCGTCAACTTCCACGGCTCCACGATCCCGAACGGCATCCAGCGCACCTGGCCGCACGTGATGTCGATGGAGGCGGTGCACGGCGCCGAGCAGGGCGATGTCCGGGCCGACAACATCGCGACGCTTCCGTTCACCCGTAACGTCGTCGGGTCGATGGACTTCACCCCGATGGGTTTCCAGTTCGGCCGGCACAGCACATCCGATGCCGCGGAACTGGCCCTGTCCGTCATATTCGAGTCGGGTCTGCAGAACTTCGCGGGCAGCATCGAGGAGTACCGGGCCCGCCCCGAACTGGTCCGCTTCCTGGAGCAGGTACCGACGGTCTGGGACGAGACGAAGCTGCTGAAGGGCAGCGCGCCCGGTCTCAGCGCCGGCTTCGCACGACGCAGTGGCGCCCGATGGTTCCTGGGTGAGATGGCCACAGGCGCGGCTCGTACCCACCGGGTGCCGCTGGACTTCCTGAGCGGCGGGAGGTGGCGCGTCGATGTGGTCCGCGACGGCTCGGACGGTCTGGTCCGGGAGAGCCGACTGCTCACTCGGCACGACAACCTGGAGGTGCCAGGTGCCGAGAACGGTGGATTCGCCGCGATCGTCTGCCGCGCCGTGCCCGGCCGGGCCAGTTGCGACGAGCCCGTACGCCATGTCCCCTCGGGCACGCTGACTGTGGACCCGCGGCAGACAACGGCGGATCCGGGCACGGAGGTGAAGCTCGGCGGCAGCTTCACGATCGACGAGTACGGTCCGGTCACCGAAGTCACGCTCAGCGCGAAGGCCCCGGAGGGCTGGAGCATCGAGGGACAGGGGGCGACCGCGGCCGAGCTGGCCACCGGTCAGCCGCTGACCGCGGACTGGCGGATCACTGTGCCGGAGCAGCCCGTCCCCGGCTGGAAGGACATTCCGGTCACCGTCACCTATCGGGACCCGGCAGCGGGCGCGACAGCCCCGAAACTGAGTCTGCGGAGGCAAGCCCGTGTCTTCGTGTCACCACCCGGCATCGACTACGTCAGCGACCTCCCCTTCTCGGCGGAGAGCAACGGCTGGGGCCCGGTCGAGCGGGACACGTCCAACGGCGAGTCGGCCAAGGGTGACGGGGGCCCGCTGCGTATCGGAGACCGGACCTACGACAAGGGGCTCGGCACGCACGCGCCCTCCGAGGTGACGGTCGACCTGGGCGACACCGACACCTATGACCGTTTCAGCGCCGACGTCGGCATCGACGAGGAGACGCCGGACGGGGGTTCCGTGGTCTTCGAAGTCATCGGCGACGGGAAGGTGCTGGGCACGAGCGAGGTCATGGGCCCGAATGACGCCGCCCACGCCTTCGACATCGACGTCACCGACGTGCGGCAGCTGACCCTGCGCGTGACGGACGGCGGCGACGGCAACGACTCGGACCACGCGGACTGGGCCGACGCGCGGCTGCACATCGCCGCCGAGACCGCCCGCCGGTAACCGGAGGGCCTTCACGTGTGGACCGTGAAGTGTGAGGTCTCACGTTCGCCGCACCCCCGGAGGTGTCCGCCATACGCGAACCGCCCCCGGAAAACGCGTTTCCCCAGGTCAGAACGATTCTTCCTGGGGAAGCTCGGTGGGACGGGTGGGACTCGAACCCATAGGAGTGACGCCTCTCACCTGCAACGATGCCGAAACAACGGACATGGTCGCCCGTTTCCATCCGGCTACATCCCCCTCGATCCCGTTCGAATGGGGATCGGTTAGGCGGTCGCCACACCACTTCGTCCCCGCCGCACGGACTCTCCGAACCCTCCCGTGGGGCTGAGGAACTCCCGCCACTCAGTATCTCCAAATTACTCCAGGGCTCGACGGGCAGCTCTGCCTTTTCCGCTCACCTCCTGCGGCCAGTCACACTCTGTACCGAAACACGGTGCGGCGAAGTCCCCAGCAGATGACAGGAGCAGCCAAACGCAGGGGCTGACCACGGCGCAGGCGCGGCCGGCGAGAATGCGGCAGGAGTTTGCACCGCCGGTCATCCTCACGGGTGACGATGAGCATCGTGACCCACTCGGGCCAGGGTGTGTGGGAGGTCGAGCGCGGCAGGATAGGGAACCAACAGGGCTCCTGTGCTACCGAGTTGAGGCTTCGAACACCTCCCTCAACGGCACGGGAGCCCTGTCCGTTGCGTACCCCACCCTCACGCCGGCTCCGCACCCCGATCGGTAGCCGCTCCGAAGAGGCTCCGTCAACCGTTTGCTCAGGCGGGAAGTTCGGTGATGCTGAGGGCGAAGTCCAAGTTGCCCACACCGTGGTTGGCGAGGCCGACCGTGATCACGCCAGCTCCTTCCAGCCAGTGCGCCATTGTCAGGCCGCCGACGTCCAGCGGGCGCAGCCCGAGGCTCTCGACGAACACTTCCACACGCGCCTTGGCCTGCGCGTTGTCGCCGGCGATGAAGACGTCGGGCCGGCCCTTCTCCAGGACATGGCGGAAGACGGTGTTGAACGCCTTCACCACGCCGGCGCCGGCCGGGGCCGCCTTGGCGACTTCCTGCGCGATGGAGGTCTGCTCGCGGTGGGCCAGCCCGTCGAACGTCGAGTTGAAGGGGTTGCTGATGTCGACGATGACCTTGCCCGCGAGAGCGTCACCGTACTGGGCGACGGCCGGTACGACGCCGTCGTGCAGCAGGGCGACGATGACGATGTCCCCGGCCGGGGCGGTGCCCCATTCTCCCGTCGTGGCGGCGCCACCAAGAGCTTTGGCCAGGTCGGCGGCCTTGGACTGATCGCGGCCCATGATCTCGACGGTGTTGCCGCCCGCTATTGCCCGCGCTCCGATGGTGCGGGCCATGTTCCCGGTGCCGATGATGCTGATGTTGCTCATGAGGCGTCCTGTCCTGGTGCGTGTTTGTTGGGTTCAGATGGCGGTGGTGCCGCCGTCGGCGACGAGTTCCATGCCGTTGACGTAGCTGGAGTCGTCGGAGGCGAGGAAGAGGGCGGCGGTGGCGATTTCGTCGGGGTGGCCCATCTGGCCGCGAGGGATGAGGGACTCGAACTGGCGCTTGGTGGCCTCGCCGAAGAGCTCTGCTTGCTTGGCGGTGGCGACCTGGCCGGGGGTCAGTACGTTGACGCGGATACGGCGGTCCTTGAGCTCGTTGAGCCAGATTCGGGCCCATGCCTGCTGGACGGCCTTGCTGCCGGCGTAGACGCTCCAGCCGGGGAAGGCGCCGAGGGAGGCGTTGGAGCCGGTCATGAGGATGGAGCCGCCGTCGTTGAAGAGCGGGAGGGCCTTCTGGACGGTGAACAGGGTGCCGCGGGCGTTGAGCCCGAACCAGGTGTCGAACTGGGCCTCGGTGATCTCGCCGAGCGGTGCGGGCGCGCCGCCGCCGGCGCTGGCCCACAGCACGTCGAGGCTTCCCTTCTCCCGCTTGACGGTGTCGTACAGGCGGTCCAGGTCGTCGAGGTCAGCGGCGTCGCCCTGGACGCCGGTGACGTTGCGGCCGATCTGCTTCACAGCCTCGTCCAGGGCGTCCTGGCGGCGGCCGGTGATGAAGACGTGTGCCCCCTCATCGACGAACAGCTTCGCGCCGGCCAGCGCCATGCCGGTGGTGCCGCCGGTGATGACCGCGACCTTGCCGTCGAGCTTTCCCATGGTCATTCCCTTGGGTCGGTGGTGCCGTGTGTGCCTGGAGCGACGGATTTAAGTACACCGTCCTGTGTGCTTAACGTACGGGCCGGGCAGTCGTGGTGCAACTATGTACACCGGCCGTTACCCGACTGCGGTACGCTGGACCCATGACGGAGTTGGAGAAGGGCCCCACGGGCCGCCGCCGCGGCCGGGGCGCTCGCGAACGCATCCTCGGCGCGTCCCGGCAGCTGTTCCGCGAGCAGGGCATCAACCGCACCGGCATGGACCAGCTCTGCGCGGCGGCCGAGGTGTCCAAGCGCACGGCCTACCAGCACTTCGGCGGCAAGGACGAACTCGTCGCCGAGTACCTGCGCGGGTTCGACCCCTCTGTCCTGTCAGGTGTGTTCGACCGCGCCGACCTCACGCCTCGCGAACGGCTCCTCGCCGCCTTCGACATCCCCCCCACCACCCCCCTGTGCCCTTACATCGCCGCCGCCGTGGAGCTCCACGACCCCCAGCACCCCGCGTCCCAGTACGCACGCGACTACAAGAAGGCCGTCGCCGTACGGTTCACCGACACCGCCCGCGAAGCCGGCGCCGCCGACCCTGAACAGCTCGGCGAGCAGCTCGCGCTGCTCATCGACGGCGCCGCGGCCCGCACCCGGGTCCTCGACGCCGACACCTTCCCCACCGCAGCCGCCATCGCAGCCGTCCTCATCGACAACGCCATCCCCGCCGCAGCCAGCGATGACCGGCGACCGGAGGCAGTGTCGAGTTGATGCGGCACTCTGCCGACCCACCGGGTGGACCTCGGTGATTAGTTGTCCTGCCTGACACCGGCCCGCCACCCGACACCCCGGTGTGAATGACGCGAGCTTCAGGTGGCGATCTGGGCCGCGAGCCGGTCGGCGGCGGTGCGGGGCTCGCGACCGAGGAGTTCGGCCAGGAGGGGGCCGGTTTCGGCGAAGTAGCCGGCGCGGGCGGCCTGGTACCAGGTGAGCATGAAGCGGGCCATCTGTTCCGGGACGCCGGTCGTGATCTGGTCGGCGACCCACTGTTCGTCGTCCAGGACGATGCGCTTGATGGTGCGGCCGGTGAGGTCGGAGGCGATCTTGGCGGCATCGTCGAAGGTGACGGCGGTCGGCGCGGTGAAGTCGACCGGGCCGTCGACGGTGCGGTCACCGGCGAGGAGGGCCGCAGTGGCCTCGGCCACGTCGGCACGGTCGGTGTACGGGACGGGGCCGTCTTCCGGCTGGGCGATCTCGCCGGTCCGCTGCCACGGGCCGAGAACCTGGTCGAGCGGGCCGTAGGCGCCGTTGCGCAGTGCGGTCCAGGCGACACCGGAGTCGGCGAGGATCGCCTCGGTCGCGATGTGGATGTCCGACGGCCGGTACGGGTTGCCGGGGACGGCGCCCTGCTGGCTCGTGTAGAGGATCCGCTGGGAGCCGGCTTCGACGGCGGCTTCGATGGCGGTGCGGTGCAGGCTGACGATGTCGGCGGTCGGGTCGTTTCCGGACACGAGCAAGACCTGCTCGGCACCGGCGAAGGAGTCGCGCAGTGCCGCCGGATCCTCGTAGGAGCCCTGCCGTACGCGCACGCCGCGGTCGGCGAAGTGCTGGGCCTTGGCGGTGTCGCGGACGCTGACGCCGATGCGGTCGGCGGGGATGCGCTCGAGGAGGTGCTCGACGGCGGCGCCGCCAAGACCACCGGTGGCGCCGGTGACAACGATCATGTTCTCGGCCTCTTCCTGCGCCCGCGCTGTCCGTCTCCGAGGTGTGCGGAATCGTAAGTTGACAAGGGTGGTCAGTTTCTCATCTGTCGACGAGCGTAGGTAAGCTGACCACTGGAGTCAATTTACGGCGCAGGTGCGCCGGCGGAGAGGGTGAGGGGTTTGGCCGGTGGTGCGGTACCTACGGAATCCCGGCTGCGCGCAGACGCCAGGCGCAATTCCGAGCAGATCCGTGCCGCCGCGATCGGCGCCTTCCAGGGGCGGGGCCTGACGGTCCCGCTGGAGGAGGTCGCCAAGGCGGCAGGGGTGAGCAAGGCCACGGTCTTCAACCGGTTCGGCGGTCGGATCGGCCTCATCGACGCCGTCATCGAAGAGGTCGTCGCGACGGAGTTGCTCGCCGTCATCGACTGCGCCCGGACCATCGAGGACATCGGCGAGCGGACCGTGTACTACTTCACCGCGCTCCGCGACCTCCAGTACCGCCAGCCCGCGGTGAACGACGTCCTGCTGCAGACGTATCCCAACTCGCAGCAGCTCATGGAGATCTGCCGGGCCGGGAGTGAGGCGAACGAAGAACTCATCGCACCGGCGCGGGCCTCTGGCGCGCTCAGGCCGGAGTTCACAGCGGGCGACCTCCATGCACTCGTCGTCGACAACGCCCTCGCTCTCAAGTACGGCGAGCGGCCTCCCCGGGACGACTACGACCGCCGCACCACGTACCTGCTTGACGGAATCCGCGGTCGCCCGTCCGCTTCCGGTGGACGGGCGCCTCGCGGATCCGCGGGCTGATCGACGGGCTCAGGAGGCGCCGGCGAGGACTTCCCGCAGTCGCTGCGCGAACTCGTCCGGCTGACCACCACCCGGGGCTCCTCAGCTGCCGGAGGGGACAAAGCGGTAGGCGTCGCCCTGTGTGACCACGTGGCCCGCTGTGGGGGCGGGGAAGTGGCTGCCCAGCACGAGGGTGTCGGTGTCGGCCAGATCGGTGAGCAGCGCGCGGCGGGTCGTGGCAGCCTGTTCCGGGTCGATGTCCACGCAGCTGCCGAGGCCGGCGTCGGCCAGCTGGACCGGGTGGTGGATGCAATCGCCGGTGATCAGCCCTCGGGCGCCCCGGCTGTCGAGGCGGACGGCCGCCTGGCCCGGGGTGTGGCCGGGGGTGGGGATCAGGGTCAGACCCGGTGCGACCGCGGCGGCCCCTGCCGCGGGAAGATCGACGACGTCCAGCAGTCCCGCGTCGCGGATCGGGTGGATGGAGTCCCGGAACATCTGGGTGCGGGGTTCGTCCAGCTCTGTGTTGCTCCAGAAGTCCCACTCCGTACGGGTGGTGAGGTAGCGGGCGTTGGGGAAGGTCGGCACCCAACTGCTGCCGGAAAGACGGGTGTTCCATCCGACGTGATCGGTGTGCAGGTGGGTGAGGACGACCAGGTCCACCGATTCCGGAGCGAAGCCGATGGCGTCGAGCCTGGCCAGGTAGTCGGTGTCCAGGTTGTCCCAGGCGGGGTTGGCGCGAGGCTTCGCGTTTCCGATGCCCGTGTCGATGAGGACCCGCATGCCGTCGATGGTCAGGGCGAAACTGTGACTCGCCAGTCGCAGGACGTTGGCTCCGTCGGCGAAGGAGGGCTTCAGCCAGGGGAGCCGGGACACGACCTCAGGAGTCGCCTCGGGGAGCAGCCAGGGGCCCGTCTGCGGCGGGAGGGCGATCTCGTCCACTCGCTGGACGGTGATGTCTCCTACGGTCCAGGTCGCGGCCGGGGTGGAGTTGGCTTGAGCACGCATGTGTGGTGCCTTTCTGTGAGTGAAGGGAATCCGGGTGGTGAAGGCCGATCCGCGGTTACGTGGATGAGGCCTCGGCCGTGAGAAGGACACGCCGTCGGGTCCAGAGCGCGCCTGCGGCCACGATGGCCAGCACGGCGACGGAGGACGCGTAGAGGCGCGCCGTGACCTGCAGATCGAGGGAATCGGTCAGGATGCCTGCGGCGATGGCCGGAAGGCTCATGGAGAGGTAGCTCAAGACGTAGTACGAGGCCAGTACGCCGCCTCGCAGGTGCGGAGCGGGCGAGTGGAGGAGAAGGCGCAGAACGCCCTGGGAAACGGCTCCGAACCCGAACCCGGCCAGGGCTGATCCGGCGAACAGTGCCGTGAGCGAGTGCGTGTGCAGGGCGAGCAGGGACAGGCCTGATGCCGGGACCAGGAGACAGCAGCCGAGGGCGGCTGCCGTTGTCGGGAGCACGGGGCGGCTCAGCCACGTGGCCGCGGCGGCGCTCGCGGTGAGGGCGAAGAACAGCAGGCCTCCGGTGGCCTGGGGTGCCTGTGGGGCGAGGGTGTGGGTGAGGGCGGGGCCGAGGGAGGAATAGAAGCCGCCCAGTGCCCAGACGGCGATGATGCCGGGGCCCGCCACCAGCAGGACCCGCCTTGCGGTAGTGGGCAGTGCCAGCCGCGGCAGCAGGGAGCGCAGGGCGCCTGCTCGACGCCGGGCTGTCTCTGGAGTGCGAGCCACTGCGGCCGCCTGGGCGAGGAAGACCGCTGCCAGCAGTACATAGACGGTGACCATGGGGTGCGGGGCGAAGCGGACCAGAGCGGTGGCTGTCAGTACCCCCACGGCCATACCGAGGACGGGTGAGACGCTGTTGGCCAGGGCGGCCCCGCGTCGGCCCGCGGGATCCAGGTCGAGGAGGGCGGCGCCGGCCGCACTGGTGGCCATGCCGGTGGCCAGGCCCTGGACGATGCGTGCGCTGACGAGCGCTCCGACGCCGTCCGCGCCGGCGAAGAGTGCCATCGCGATGGCCTCCAATGCCAGGGCGCCGACGAGGACGGGGCGGCGGCCCACGTGGTCGGAGAGTCGGCCTGTGACGAGCAGGGCCCCCAAGAGAGCCAGCGCGTAGGCGCTGAACACCAACGTCACGGTGAGAGCCGAGAGGTTCCACTGCTCCTGGTAGGCCGGGTAGAGGGGAGTTGGCGCGCTGGAGGCCGCGAGGAGCGCGACCAGGATGGAGGCGTCAAGGACGAAGACGCCCCGGCCGGAGACTGCCCGGCGGTGTCGCGACGCGCCTGCGGTGGCGGTCGTCATGTGCATCCTTCTCTCTGCTTAAAGCAATGCGTTTGCTTTAAGTGACGGTAGGCCCTGAGGTCACTTAAAGCAAACCGTTAGCGTTTGCGTGAGGGACTCCTCCCCTCGTACGGCACAAAGAAGGGCAATGGTGAAATCCGCCGATCTCACCCCGCATGAAGCCGCCCGATGGGCCAGCCGGGCAGGGCTCCCCCTGCCGGACGACCGCCACGCCGACGTCGCGGTCACCGCCGACTACATCCGGGCCGTTGTCGCGACCCTGCGTGAGCTGGACTTCCAGGACACACCGCCCGCCGCCGTCTACCGCGCAGTCAGTGAGGACCGCCATGGAACCGTTTGAGCTGACGCTCTCCGCCGCCGCAGAAGCCATCCGCTCCCGGGAGCTGTCACCGGTCGACCTCACCGAATCGGTCCTGGCACGCGTCGAGCAGGTCGACCCGCAGGTGCGGGCCTATGTCACGGTCGTGGCCGAGGGTGCCCGCCGGGCGGCCGAGGAGGCGGAGCGCGAGATCGCCGCCAAGGGTCCCAGGGGCCCGCTCCACGGCATCCCGATGGCCCTGAAGGACCTCATCGACGTCGAGGGCCTGCCCACGACAGCCAGTTCCAAGGTCAGGGACGGTCACCGGGCCTCCACCGACAGTCAGGTCGCTGTACGCCTCTCGCGGGCCGGCGCCGTACTCCTCGGCAAGACCCATACACACGAGTTCGCCTACGGCCTGACGACACCGCAGACGCGTAACGCGTGGGACCAAGGACGGGTGGCGGGTGGATCCAGTGGCGGATCGGCCGTCGCCGTCGCGACAGGGGCGGCGATGTTCGCCCTCGGTACCGACACCGGAGGATCCATCCGAGTCCCCTCCGCGCTCAACGGTGTGGTCGGACTCAAGCCCACCTACGGCCTCGTCCCTCGGAGCGGAGTCACCTCTCTGTCCTGGTCCCTGGACCATGTCGGACCCATCACCCGCAGTGTCCAGGACGCCGCGCTGGTGCTGGAGACTCTCGCGGGACCAGACCCCCGGGACCCCGTGAGCCTGCCCTCGGCCCCGGCCCGGTACGCGCCCGGCGCGGGAGGCGACGTGGCCGGCATGCGTATCGGCGTGCCACGCAACTACTACTTCGACCAGGTCGCGCCGGACGTCGAGGCGGTGATCCGCGACGCCGTCGCCGCCCTGCGTGACATGGGGGCCGAGATCGTCGACGTCGAGATCCCCATGACGCGCTACATCCAGGCGGTCCAGTGGGGGCTGATGGTGCCCGAGGCGAGCGCCTACCACGAGCAGACGCTGCGTTCGACGCCCGAACTCTACGCGGGCGATGTGCGCATCCTGCTGGAGGCCGGCGAACTGGCCCTGGCCGGAGACTACTTGCGGGCCCAGCGCGCGCGGACCCTCATGCGTGACCGTTGGCTGGACCTCTTCCGCCACGTCGATGTCGTCGTGGCGCCGTCCGTACCTGCAACCGCGGCATCCTCCGGGCAGGAGAGCATCCGGTGGACGGACGGGAGCCTGGAGGCTGTCTCCGACGCCTACGTCCGGCTGTCCGCGCCGGCCAACATCACCGGCGTCCCGGCGCTGACCGTTCCGGCGGGTCATGACCGGGAGGGCCTGCCGATCGGCATGCAGCTCATGGGCAGGCCGCTCGGCGAGGCCGCGGTGCTGCGCGTCGGAGCCGCCTTTGAGCGGGTCGCCTCGTTCGGGTGCGGGCGGATCGCTCCCCTCGCTGCCGCATGACAGAGGCCCGGGAGTCCGCCGCGAGCGGGCTCCCGGCCCCGAGATCGCACACCCCTAGATGCAGAATATTCGCGTTAAGGTGGTCCGGTGAGCCCGAAATCCATGGCGCGCCCCGGCGGGCGCAGTGCACGAGTGCAGCAGTCGGTCCACGACGCGGTTCGGGAACTCCTGGAGGAGGCCGGCCGGGACGGTCTGACCGTTCCTCTCATCGCCGCCCGTGCGGGCGTCACGCCCTCCACCATCTACCGCCGATGGGGAGACCTTCAGGAACTCCTGTCCGACGTCGCCGTCGAGCGCCTTCGTCCGGAAAGCGCGCCGGCTGACCTGGGCAGTCTGCGGCAGGACCTGGATGTCTATGCCGAGCAGTTCCTGGAGGAAATGGCCTCGGCCTCCGGGCGGGCCTACATCCGCGACGCCCTGCTGGGGGACGCCGAGGGAACCAACGCCGGCCAGTGTTCCGCCTACGCCGCCGACCAGATCGAAACGATCCTGCGCAGGGCCGCGGAGCGTGGTGAACATGTGCCGGAGATCGAGCACGTCATGGACCGGGTGGTGGCACCGATCATGTACCGGATCCTCTTCCGGCCGGACGGGCTGACGGCCGAGTACTCCCACACACTGGTCAGCGGCGCGTTGGAGAACACGACTGCGTGACGCGGCTCCGCGCGGCGAGGCCGCCCGGAGGCCGACCTCCGCGTACATCGGAGACCCCGGTGCGCCTGTACACACCAAGGGCCTGGCGGGGGCGGGACTCCTCGGCAACAGCCTGCCCACGCGCCACCCCGGCGCCATCGGGGGCGGCGCCGCGACCCTGAAGGACCTCACGGACCTGATGGCCGCCGACGTCGGCGACAAGGCGTACGACCCGAACGACAAGAACGCCTCCCCGTACGACAAGGACAAGGGCGACCCGGTCTACAGCCAGGCATTCCTGACCGAAGTCGGCGACACCATCCGTGAGTGGGAGACGGACAACGACGACGCCTACGACGGCGTCATGAAGAACTGGCAGGGCACACAGGAAGACCCGATGAAGGGTCTGATGAACGCGATGAGCCGCGACCCCTCCGCGGCCACCGGCTACTTCGACCCGAACACCACGGACAACCTCAAGTACTTCCTCGAGGACCGTGACTGGCCGGGCGGCGCTGTCGAGGACGAGACGCCCGACGAGCTGAAGCAGACCTCGGCCCGCACCGAGTTCGGCGCCGCTCTGGAGGCTGCCGCCACCGGCCGCGAGCCGGGCAGCCCGCTGCACGCCGTCCACACCCACCACGACGGCGCGGAGACCGCGGTCTTCGAGCGGATCCTCAAGGAATACAGTGGCGAGGACGCGCCGAAGAACCAGAGCTCCGTGCCCCTGCCCATGCGCACGAGCATGGGCAACATGATCGGTGACTACGCCTCGGACGTGCACCAGATCCTCGGCAAGAACATGGACGGGCCGACCGACTTCAACAACCTCACGATCGAGCGGGGCGACCTCACCCGTCTCATGCGCGGCGTCGCCGAGGACCCCAAGGCGTTCGGTGTCATGCACCACTCGCAGAGTGTGGTGATCGCCGAGGGGCTGAACGGCTTCCCGCCGGACTCGTACCGCAAGGAGGATCCCGAGATGCGCGCCTGGGTCAAGCAGTCGGCGTCGGTGCTCGGCCACCTCGACGGCGTGCGCGGCGACGTCATCTACGACCTCGGTCAGGCAGAGAAGGACACCAACGCCTGGAACCAGAGGATGAACTACCACGCCATCGGCGCACCCCTGACGGCCATCCCCATCGTAGGCGACGCGCTCCAGCGCACGGTCGACGCCGGCACGGCCGGGTACATGAACGAGCTCAACGCCAGGGTCGACGAGGAAACTCGTAAGAACATGGTCAACCACTTCGAGAACGGCGAGAACCAGATGAACGCCATGATGCGGGAGATGGCGACCGAGAAGGGCCTCACGAAGGAGGAGCTGGACGCGAGCCCGGGCGAGTACGAGGACGGTCTCCAGACGACTGCCGAGAACTGGTACCAGCAGGGCATCGAGGACGCCCAGAAGAAGATGGGACAGCCGTAGACATGGACAGGAAGTGGCTGCCGCTGACCATCGTGCTCGGCGCCGCCGGGGTGGCCGTCGTGACGGCGAGCTTCTGGCCTGACGGGGAGAAGCCGCCGCTGCCGCAGACGCTGTGTCATGGGGCGCTCAGCCGGCAGACGGCGGAACTGATCGACGACGGCAAGGGGGGCGAGGTCAGCGCGGAGGAGTGGGAGAGAAAGGGCAAGAGCAGCGATCACGCGGTGTTCAAGGGGTGCCAGGTGCTGCGCGCCAACGCGGACAGCGACCACCCCCGAGGGGTCTACACCCTGATCATCGAAGACAACCGGAACAACCCTCACTACAAGCCCAAGAACTCTGTCCTACTCGGCCCCGGCGTCACCGGCTGGGCGCTTCCCGACAAGGCCGAGGCCAACCTGCCCGCCGGCTGTGCCGCCCGCATGGGCTCGACGGCGCCGAACATCACGGTGGCGCTCATTGCGCCCTCGAAAAAGGGGGAAGAAGAGGAGAAGGACCTCGTCGACCGGGACGACCCCGCGATCCGCAACAATGCGGCCGTGGTGCGGGAGGCCGCCACCAAGCTCGCCAAGAAGTACGGCTGCGCCGCCTGACCGTCGCCCGACCGGTCCGCCCGCCTGCCGCCGCACCTCGCCGCCGCGGCAGGTAGGCCAGGCTCGCGGACGACACATACCGTTGACCCGATCGTCGGCGCCTGTACTGCCCCTCACGCCACCCGGAAGGCAGCGCCACCTGAAGGCCGGCGGCGACAACGGCACCGGCCCTGCCCCAGAGGGGGTGGACGGCAGTTCGAGCACGTGTCTCTTTATCGGAGCCACTGCTCCACCTCACCCAGGAGTCCTGGTCGAGGCTGAGGGGGTGTGCCCGGTAGGTGGGTGTGCCGCGGGCGCGGAAGCGGATACCAGGCAGAATCCGATTGTGACGCCGGCTCCAAGCACGGGCGATCCGGCGCGGCACCCGGAGCGCGTCCCTCCACTCTCCGCCGCAGCCGAAGCGGGCGGGCCCCGGCGCCAGCGTCTGTGATCAGATCCTTTCCACCCGGATGCGATGGCCCGCCAGGAACTTGTCCATGTCGTCGGCATCCGAGGTGAAGACGGTGACCTCGAAGCCGCGCTTCGCAGTCTTGACGGCTACGGCAGCCAGGACTGCGTCGATGGCGTCGTACTTGTGCCCATGCAGCCCAGCGGTCTTCAGAATGCCGCGGGCCAGGGAGATCACCTGATCATCAGTGTGCTCCACATCGATTCGGGACAACGCCCAGTCCCACAGCCCTTGGCGCGCACCCAGCTGAGGGTTCCACGCCTCCAGCGTGGTGAGCGCGCTGGTGACGACAGCGATGTCCAGGCGTGGAGCCGCCTTCACCAAGGCCGTCATCTGACGGTCGCCCTGGACCGTCTTCGACAGCGCTTGGGAGTCGAGGACGAAGGCGCGCCGACGCGCAGAGGGAACACCGGCGGCGCGCTTCGAACGGCTCACGCTGCGGCGCCGGGTGAGCGGTGCTCGTCATGCCAGTCCTCGATGGCCGCGATGCTTACTGGAAACATTCTCGACGCGCGAAGACCCACGTCCGCCACACCACCGTGAGGCGAACACCTAACGCAGGATGATCCCCGAAAACGCGTTTCCCCAGGTCAGATCGATTCTGCCCGGGGTCGCTCGGTGGGGCGGGTGGGACTCGAACCCAAAAGCGTGACGCCTCTCACCTGCGGAAACGCCACAGAGGCGGACATTCACATCCTGCTGGATCCCGCTGTATCCGCCTCGCCCCTTGGACACAGCACTGCCGTGCGGTACGTACCGCACGGCTACGTGGCGGCTCCTGCGCCTGTAGTGGGAGACGATCCACCCGGCGTATCTACTGCAAGGCAGGCAACCCGGCGGCTCACCCTCAGCGCATTCCGCAGACTCCGTTGCCACCCCTCCCCCTGACGGATGCAGTCACACTCCGTATCGACCGGGAGGCGCAGGCGTATCGACTCCGACTTCCCGGCCACGACGACGGCGATTCGCGCTGGCACCCGCCCCGCACTCCTCAGTGACCGGGATACGGACGTCACCGTACTGCTACTGCCAGCAGGCGGGGCATTCGAACCTGGCTCCCGTAGCTGCGTCACGCACTACCGGCGGCAGCTGGGACTGCCGCTTCTCAGTCTCGCTGACCGTGAAGGCAAAGGAGAGCGGCACTCTCAGCTCCCGGAACGGCGGTGCCGCGGGGAAGCCAGCACGACCGACAACCGAGGGGCGCCCCTTGCCCTGACCGGACGGCTGGGCATAGATCAAGCGTCTTCAGCGTGGCCACTGATCGAGGGAGGGGGCGGCGTGGGATCGGAGCGCCCAACGGGCAGGGCTTCCGTGCCGTTGAGGAAGATATTCGACGCCTCAACTTCACAACACAGAAGCCTTGTTGATTCTGCACTACCACACTCGACCTACCTCACACCCTGGTCGAGTGAGTCACGATGCTCATCGCCACCCGTGAAGGATCGAGGCCAACTACTACACCGAACTCACGAAACCCCAGGTCATCACCGCAATCCGAGATCTCACAGAACCCGGGGCGGGTCACCCTCCCGACCTTCACGCCTCCGCCTCTCCCTAACCACCCGTCCCCAAAACATCCCCACACCTATTACGACCAGAGGCCACACGGTTGCAAACCAGTCGGAACCTATTGCACCCGAAGTCACGGCAAGGGCCACCGTGAGGACCACGAGACCTACAGCAGGTCTAATCAAGTCTTTCTGAAGCCACTTCACGCGTCATCTCTTATTCACTGAATGATCTCCTCAACGATTCCCGAACCTTGCGACTCCTAGCCGGACAACTGCCAGTGCTACGCATGGAGAGCGGGACGCGCTGGCGGCGCCGGCCGGTCGGCCACCTCCGCATCACAACAATCCGGTTCTCACTTCAAGAACCAAACCGACCAGCGACAGAAACGCTACTACCCAGCCGGGGACGCGGAGCGATCTTGGTGAAGCCCGCTCAACCGGGCCCGGCAGAACAAGGAGCAAGAATTCATACACACGGTCTGCCGCGTGTCCAATATTCGCCCCTATTAGGACTCCTGCAGGGAGCATCAGACCGAAAATCACTATACTTATAAAACTCATCTCTTGGGGGCCACGACCGGCCAGCTCAAGGGCTTCCAGGTGATTCATTGCGCGCCCGCTACCACTTGAAGGGATTAAACGTTCCCACTATATCGCCTATTCGCACGAAGCACAGCGAGGCTGCCCCACCGAACCCGATACCAGCCGATCCACTGAGGCACACACCTACCGTGTCTCCGCTGGAGCTTTGCGCAACTTTCTTCCCCTTATCGGCGAACCAGCGAAGGTGCTGTCAATTAGACCAGGAGAGCTGCTCTGACTCCGAGAATTCCGGAACGCCTCTTCCAGTCGATTCAACTGCTGCTGATGCTTGAGCTCCCTTTCTTTACGGAGCGCCTCGGCCCGGCTGTACTCAGCATTAGAGCACCGGACCAACTCGCCTAATTCTACTTATATTCCATCCAATATTGATGCACGATGACAAATTTGACTTCGAACTTCGGATCAGACCTTCGGCTCGTAAATGCTCCTGGCACGACCAAAGTTCGCCCACTGGTGCGGACGATGCGCAAGTCCCACCACTCGTTACTTCGAGCCGTGTGGTGCCTCATTTCGACACCGGAAATATCTTTCCACGGAATCGACCTGCTTATCAGGAAGTAGCGAAATGATATGCCGTTCGGGGTTAGCTTGGATTGCCCCCTCCCTCGAACGGTCATGTAAGTAAAGGTGCCGAGCCACACAGCAAATATCGAGATGAGCCACCAGGTGGAATCTTCTCTCTCGATAAGAACAGCGGCAACTGCTACGCCTGCGAAAGCTGCTGTAAGCAGCCCGACCCTCTGCCGATTCCTGCGTCGCTCAGTGGAATCTAGGGAAATTACCGCATCAGTTGGCAAGATGATTCACCCTGTCTCCGGCGATAGTAGATATCCCCGTGTACATTACCGACGCACCGTCAGTCACTCGATCCACGCCCTGAGCCGCTCCAGACTGGGCCGCAGACCAAAGTTGTTGACCATAACTCCTCACTGGGGACACCGCAGCACCCCGCGTTACCCTCCAGGAATTACACGCCTCCGCAGGCCGGGCCGGCTTGACAAGGGCAGGGACAGACCTGCCTGCAAGGCTTCCACGCCAGGCCGTCCGCCTCCCATTGGGTGCACCGAAAACTATCCCTGTTTGTGTGCGCGATCACGTTTTTTGGTTCGTCGACTCTTCGGGCTTTGCAATATCCCGAGCGCAACAGCGGTCAAGACTGGCAGACTCGTGTTCCAGGGCGGGTTCAAGTCCGCGCACAACCAGAACGTCAGAGCGATTATTATGAGAGACGCAGCAACCCTAATCGCGGTCACACTCATGCCTTTCACGACTAAGCACAGAGAATCTAGCGTACCTGATCGAATTGAACCTGCCTTCTGTGACGCGATTCACCAAAATGAGTATCGCCCCCCATAGAACGACCCAGAGAATGGCTTTCCAAATGGCCCATTCATTTCTCCATGGATACATCACGAGGTAAACCAGAAAACAGGCACACAGCGCGCGAAGGAGGAGCGCCAAGTGTCTTTTTGTCGCCATCTTAAACTCGAACCTTTCAGTTCCTCCAAATGGTGGCGCGACGCACCTGCCCAGCCTCAGAGCCGTACAGGTACACGCCGCGCCTTGTCACTCAACGAGCGAGCACTCCCCTAAAGGGGGGCATGATCGGGCCGAGCAGCCCGCTCATCACACCACCGATCGTCGCCCCCTCCGTTCCGTCACCAACCAGTGCCGCGGCTCCCCCGCCTGCCGCGCCTCCCCAGAGAGCGGCCGTGATACCGCCGGCCACCAGACATCCGGCCCCTGCGGTGGCCCCACAAGCAGCGCCCACCACCATCGCCGCAGCGGAGATTGCGACGACAGTAGTTACTGTGACGATGGTCGTCTTCGCCCACTGCGGAAGGTTTCCATCAGGCAAGTCGGCCACAGTCGACACCCCTTTTCCTCCAGTGTTGTCCCATGCGTCCTCCCACCAAGGCTTGTCCTTGGGGGGGTGGGGGCGGATTCCTTAGGGCTTCGAGTTCCGCTTCGCGCTTGTTCAGGTACTGCTTGTGCTTGAGCTCCTTCTCCTGGCGAAGCTTTTCGGCCTGGCGGTACTCGTAGCCCGTGTACCGGGTGCTCGTCCCCTTGCTCTTGGTGTAGGTGTACTTCCGCCCGGTGGTCTGCTGGGCGTAGTAGTTCTTGGAGACTTTGCCACCTTGGGCGCGGGTTTCCTTTTCGTAGTTCTTGCCGAAGCTGACCTTCTTGACGTCTCCGGTGCTCTTGCCGTAGGTGCAGTTGTACTGCCCGCTGGCGCACTCTACATAGGCTTCGCCGGTGGGGTCGGCGAAAGTGGCGGGGTTGTTGTTGCCGTAGACGTACGGGTTCAGCTGTGTGGGGTCGTCGGGGATCAGGAGTGGGTCGACGGAGAGGAAGCGGCCCAGGGTGGGGTCGTATTCGCGGGCACCGAGGTGGGTGTAGCCGGTCGGGTCGCTCGTGCCGCCGACGAAGCCGCGGTCGCCCGGCCAGGAGCTGCTGCCTGTGGTGCCGCGCTGGCCGCCGAAGGGGAGCTGCTTGCGACGGGTGACCGTCTGGGCCGCGCCCATGGTTACGGCGATCAGCGCGGTGCCCTGCTGGTTGGCGAAGAGGAACTGGAAGCCGGCGCTGGTGCGGACAGCGACGGTTTCCCCACCGTGCGTGTAGTAGCGGGTGGCGGTCTTCGCCCCGGTGGAGGTCACCTTCAGCTCGTTGCCGCCGGGCAGGTAGGCGGTGGTGGAGCCGTCTGCGTTCTTCGCGAGCATCCGGTTGCCTGCCGAGTCGTAGAGGTACTCGGTGGTCTTGCCGTCCTGGACAATCTTGGCGAGCTGGCCTTCCGGGTCCCAGGTCAGGTCCTGGGCGCTCGTGCCGCCGCTGCGCTTGGCGGTGTTGCCGGCCTCGTCGTAGCTGAACGACTCCGTCCTGACCACTGTCCGGCCCGCCGGTGGTGGCGGCCGAGCGCAGCGCGTGCGGGCGGGTGTCGCCGGCCTTGCCGGTGGTGTAGGTGCGGGTGATGTCCGTGCCGCTGGCGATGGTGTGCTGGATTTCCTTGGTGCGGTTGCCTGCGTCATCGTAGGTGTAGGAGTGCCAGTACCCGTCCGGGCCACCCACCGTGTTCGCCGATGGGGCCGTGGCGCAGGTGTCGGTCGGGTTCTTGGCAGTCCAGGCTTCGGTCATGCGGCGCAGGGCGTCGAGGGCGAAGCACTGGGTGTCGGTGGTGGCGGCAGCGTCCTGGCCGGAGGTGCTGGAGATGCGGGTGGCGTTGCCGGCCGGGTCGTAGCCGTAGCGGGTGTCCTCCACGCGCAGGGCCTTGTCGCCGTCGATGGTGGAGCGGGTGAGCTGGCTGGTGTGTTCGTCGAACTCCTGGGTGCGGTACACCTTCTGCCCCAAGGTGCCGTACTCGGCGCGGATCTGGCGTCCGTAGACGTCGTAGCTGGTGTCGTTGACCAGCGTGACGGAGCCCGCGACAGTGGTGTCGGGCAGGTTGCCCTGGCCGGTCATGTGGTGCTCGGTCGGGGCGGGTGCACGGATATCACGTACGGACCGTCGCGGACGTTCCCGTTCACGCCCGTCAAGTAGTGGTCAAGGTGCTTGGTGTGTGTCCGACCCCGGGCTGCCGCCAGACGCCCCGATCACCCCAAGGAACACCAGCAGGAAGGATCGAGGCCACCACCACCGCCTGCGCGGAGATGTCTGCCCTCACCCAGCTGATCAGCGCCTTTGCCGCACTGCTGAGACCCGCCGAGGGGAACGCCGAGCAACTCAGCGCGTGGATCACCACCGCGCAAGCCGAGGAACTGCCCCACCTGCACGCCTTCGCCCGTGGTCTCGAACGAGACCGCGCCGCCGTGAACGCTGCTCTGACCAGGTCCTATCACAACGGCGGAACCGAAGGCGTCAACGACAAAACGAAACTGATCACGCGACAGGTGCACGGCCCGGCCGGATTCCTCTCCTCCGCCACCGCGTCCCACTGGGACGACTTCACCTTCCGTCACCACCGCAAGTGAGACAGAGCCGACTTCCGGACAGTCCCCCTACCTGTTCACGCGGGACGCCACAGTCACCATGGCTCGACTGCGGACGCTCCGTACGCCCGGAACCGGCCACGCGCCCCACAGAACGAGCCGCCGACACCCGCTCATCCTTGCGAGTCAGGAGGCATGAGTGACCAGGACATCTCGCCGCCCAGGCGGCCGTGGGAGCAACAACCACAACGCCCTCTCAGGCGATCGCCACAAAAGGCCAGGTCAGACGCATCTGAGGTGCGCCGGCACTCCGCGACAGCGGGTTAGTACCGCACGGCGCGCGGCCGGTACCGCACGGGAAAAAGCCCCCGAAAAACGCGTTTCCCCAGGTCAGATCGATTCTGCCCGGGGACGCTGGGTGGGGCGGGTGGGACTCGAACCCATAAGCGTGACGCCTCTCACCTGCGGCGATGCCGAAACAACGGACATAGCCACCCGTTTCCATCCGGCTGCATCCTTGTCGATCCGGCTCGACCGGGGATCGGTGCAGCGTTCGCTGCACCGCTGACACCGCGTCCCTCGCAAGCTCAGGCACCGGCCCGCAGGGGAGGCCCAGCCGCTCATCCCGGCTGCTTCTCCCCTGCCGGCCGGTGAGCTTTGCCGCTCTCGGCCGATTTCTACCCAGCCCGCAGAGTCACGATCGGTAGTCGGCGATCATGCTGTGCCTCCCCGGAGCAGGCGGATTCACTCTGGTGCATGGGGCCCACCGAGGTGTCGGCGACGGGCGCTTCGCCGCGGTGCACTTGATCTCACGCCACCGCGGGCGGCGACCGTTGTGCGCAGGCAACATATCGCGGGCCGTTCCCCGCCTGGTTCGACAGGGAACGGGCCGCGCAATCGGAACGGTCAACGCTCAGCGGATGGTCACGGTTCGCTGTGCCGTCAGGTCACGGGACGAACGTGCGGTGGCGAAGGTGTAGGAGCCCGGCACGAGGGCCCAGCCGCCCGACTTCCATACGGTCAGGTCCTGTGCCGGGATGGTGAAGGCCAACCGCTGTGAACCCGCCGTCTCCAGCGTGACCTTGCGGAAGGCGACCAGACGGCGTGGCTCCGCCGCTGCCGCTCCGGGCAGCGCGGCGTAGATCTGGACCACTTCGGTGCCCTTGCGCCGGCCCGTGTTGGTCACGTTGACGGAGAGAGTGACGTTCCTGGTCGCTTGGTCGTAGGCCGCTTCCGGCGAGCCGTGGGCGAAGGAGGTGTAGGACAGGCCGTGACCGAAGGGGAAACGGGGCTGCTGCCCCTTGGCGTCGTAGTACCGGTAGCCGATGGCGATGCCCTCGTCATGAGTGACGGCGCCGTTCGTGCCGGGGTAGGTCGCGGGCGTACTACCGGGCCCCTGGGTCGCGTCGGCGGGGAAGGTCACGGGGAGACGGCCGGTGGGATCCCTGTCGCCGAAGAGGACTGCGGCAAGGGCGGTGCCCGTGCCGCGGCCTCCGTACCATGTCTGGATCACGGCTTCCACGTCGTTGAGCCAAGGGGTGGCCACGGGGCCGTCGGTGTTGAGGACGACGATCGTGCGGGGGTTGGCTGCGGCCACGGCGGTGATGAGCTGGTTCTGGTCCCCGGGCAGGTCGAGGCCTGCGTGGTCCATGGCCTCGCCGGCGACCCGGTTGACGAAGACGACGGCGGCGTCGGCCGCCCCTGCCGCCTTGACCGCGGCGGGGATGAAGGAGTCGGGCTGCCAGCCCAGGGTCAGACCACAGGTGCCGGTCTCGGCGGTGGCGTTGGTGTAGGTCAGTTCGACGCTGACCGCGCGGCCCGCGGTCAGCTGCGTGGTGCCCTGGAGCGGGTAGTCGAACGGTCCGAGGAAGAACCTGCGCATCTGCCGGGTGCCGGAGACGACCGTGACGCCGTTGATCTTCAGTGTGGTCGTGCCGGCGGGCAGCAGGGAGAAGCGGTGCAGACCGGTGGTGGTCGGCACGAGGGTGCCGGTCCACTTCGCCGACCAGACGGCGGGCAGATCCGCCGCGGGCGCGGTGGTGAAGTCCACGGTCGCGTCGGTCTTCGTCACGACCGGGGTCCCGGTGGCATCTGCGCCCGCGAAGTACGTGGCCGCCAGGCCGGCCTTGTCCTTGCCGTCACGCAGCACGGCCGACGGCACCACAGCCAGAGGCAGGTCTCCCTTGGTCCCCTGGGAGTGAGTGACCTTGACGGAGCTTCCCGCACGGGTACGAACGGCCTGCAGAGGAGTGGTCCAGGCCCCGGGGTCGACGTAGGTCGATCCGGCAACACCGGTGAACACGTCAGTATCCGCCGGGCCGATGACGGCAAGCGACTTCACCGAGGCAGGCAAAGGCAGGGCCGCGGAGCGATTGGAGAGCAGGACCGTTGAGGCGATGGCCGCCTCGTGGGCGAGGTCCCGGTGTTCCTGGGTGCTGACGTTGTCGGCGGGAGCGGGGACAGGGGTGTCAAAGAGGCCGTTCGCGAACATCGTGACGAGGATGCGGCGCGCGGCGTCGTCCAGCCGCGCGCCCGGTATCGCTCCCCCCGTGAGTCCGCCCGGCGGAATCCTCACTGCGCCGGGGCCGAGTCCGGCCAGGTCCATACCGGCACGAAAGGCTGCGACCTGGTCATCGCCGGCCCAGAAGTCCGGCACCGTGTAGCCCTGGAGTCCGAGTCCCTCCTTCAGGTCGTCGAAGAGAGCCGGGTTCTGCGTCGCGAAAGTGCCGTTGATCTTCGGGTAGGCCATCATCACCGAGGTGGTCGGCGCGGCGACGACCACCCGGCGGAAAGGCGCCTCGTATATCTCGTGCAGGGCCCGGTCGGAGACCTTGGCGTCGATGAAGAACCGGTCGGACTCCTGGGTGTAGGCGGCGAAGTGCTTGACGGTGGCAGCCACCTGCTGGCTCTGCATCCCGACCGTGACGGCCGCTCCCAGGTACCCGGCGAGCAGCGGATCCTCCCCCATGCCCTCGGATTGACGGCCGAAGTGCCAGGTTCGCGTCAGGTCGACGGTGGGGCCGAGCATGTTGTTGAAGCCCTTCCCCCTGCCCTCCGCGCCGATGGCCCTGCCGATGCGGCCCGCCAGGCCCTCGTCGAAGGTCGCCGCCTGGGCGACGGGAACGGGGAAGGCCGTCACCCCCTTCTCGCCGCGGAGGCCGGCGGACGCGTCGACCATGGTCAGGGCCGGAATCCCCAGGTGGGCTACGGCCGCGAAGTCGCAGCGTACGAGTGCTTCCTTCTCCGTCGCCGTCATCGTGGCCAGCAGGGCGTCGGCGCGGTTCTGCGGGGCGGCGCCGGACGCGGCGGCTGCCTGTGTGGTCATGACCGGAGCCATGCTCACGGCCAATGCGGTGAGGGGGGCGGCAGAGAGAAATTTTCGTCTGTTCACAGCGGCTCTCCGAATACGTTCTGGCGGCTGCGTGACGCGCCGCCGCGGGGGGAATGGGGCCGGTCAGGAGGTCAGGTTCCTGGCCGGCCCCAACAGACGGGTAGCGCAATTGCGCATGCGTGGAACACATACAAGGTGTGCCTCATTTGCAGATTCCACCGAGATAGCTCTGCCGCATCCCACGACAGCGATACCCGATGCTCATCGACATCGACGCACGCAGCGCCTTACCCAACATGCGGAAAACTATTGCCTGTTCATACCCAGGTCAACCCTCCGACAGCACCTCTTCAAAGAAGCCTCTGACCAGCAAAGAAGCTCTCCATCCGGCTGAAATGGATTTGAAATTTTCAATCGGCGGCCAGACAAGACCACCTCCCCATCACTCCGCTGGATCCCGCCCATTCGCGAGGAAAATACAAAAACCCACGGAGGTAGCTAGATAACCTCGTGCGGCCCGACACAGGAAGTGCCTGTGTCGGGCCGCACGAGGTTATTCTTCAATAATTCAGAAGACCGCCCCAGGGATATCGGCGGTATCGAGGACGTGTTCCCCCGCGTGCAGGGTGATCGGCGCACAGCCGGGCAGTTCGGCGATGGCACGGCAGCCCTCGGGGACGGTGCAGCGCGCTGTGAGGCCGGTGGCGGTCACTTCCCAGGACAAGGACGCGGTCCCGTAAGGGGTTTCGTGCCGGGTGCGGGCCCATGTGAGGCCTCCTCCGGGCTGCGGTCGGAAGGAGATCTCCCGGTAGCCCGGGGCTGTGGCCGTGATGCCGCCGACGACCCGGTGCAGCCAGTCGGCGACGGCGCCCAGGGCGTAGTGGTTGAAGGAGGTCATGCCACCCGGGTTGAGGCTGCCGTCGGGCCGCAGGCTGTCCCAGCGTTCCCAGATGGTGGTGGCGCCCTGGGTCACGGTGTAGAGCCATGAGGGGCACTCGGTGTGGAGCAGTAGGCGGTAGGCGACGTCGAGGTGGCCGGTGTCGGTGAGTGCGTCGCAGATCAGTGGGGTGCCGACGAATCCGGTGGCGATCCGGGCGTCGTCTGCGAGGACGAGTTCGGCGAGCCGGTCGCCCGCGTGCTGCCGCTGCTGGGGGGTGAGCAGGCCGAAGACGATTCCCAGAGCGTAGGCAGTAGGGCTGTCGCTGGTCATGCGGCTGGATGGCAGGACGTACTGGCGGCGGAAGGCCTCGGTGACCTCGTCGGCCAGGGCGGCGTACCGCTCGGCGTCTGCGTCCTCTCCCAGCGCGGTCGCGGAGAGTGCGAGGTGGCGGGCGGAGTGGGCGAAGTATGCGGTGGCGACGAGATAGCGGTCGGTGATGCCGGCCGCCGGGTCCTCCGGTGGGGCGGCGGGGTCGAGCCAGTCCCCCAGCTGGAAGCCGGTGTCCCACAGACGGCTCGGCCCGGCGAGTCGTTCCATGAGGTCGACCCATGACGTGGCCATGGGGTAGTGGCGTCGGAGGAGATCGATGTCGCCGAAGCGCTGGTGGAGCGTCCAGGGGGTGAGCGTGGCGACGTCGCCCCAGGCGGCTCCGGGCTGGATCGGCGTCCACATCGGTTCGCCCGGTATGACGGGCACGTACCAGGGGATGGTGCCGTCGGGAAGCTGTTCGAGACCGACGTCGGTGAGCCAGGAGTCGAGCATGCCGGCGCAGTCGTAGAGGTAGCTCGCGGTGGGGGCGAAGACCTGGATGTCTCCGGTCCAGCCGAGGCGTTCGTCGCGCTGGGGGCAGTCGGTGGGGATGTCGACGAAGTTGCCGCGCATGCTCCAGAGGACGTTCTCGTGCAGCCGGTTGACCAGTTCGTCGCTGCACTCGAACCAGCCGGTTCGCCGCATATCGGTGTGGTAGACCCGGGCCTTCACCATGCTGGTACTCAAGTCGGCTGACCACCCGCTGACTTCGGCGTAGCGGAAGCCGTGGAGGGTGAAGCGGGGTTCCCAGGTGAGTGGGCCCCGGCCGGAGAGGATCAGGGTGTCGGTGGCGTACGCCTCGCGCAGTGGCCGCGTGGCGAGTTCGCCTTCCTGGAGGACCTCGGCATGCCGGAGGGTGACGGTGGTGCCGGCCGGTCCGTCGAGGGTGAGGCTGAGGCGGCCGACGAGGTTCTGGCCGAAGTCGAGGAGGTGGCGGCCATCGCCGGTGCGGGTGACAGAGACCGGGGGGATCTCCTCGGTGCAGCGCACCGGGGGTCCCATGGGTGCGACGAGGGTGTCGGGGTCTCGTTTGCCGGTCCGTACGGGCGTCCACGTGTCGGAGGAGGTGGGCGAGGGTGTGCACCAGTGCGGGTCGTGCAGTCGGGCGTCGAACGTCTCGCCCTCGTAGAGGCCGCTGGTCAGGATCGGGCCCGGGGCCGCTCTCCAGGTGCCGTCCGTGGCGACGACGACGGTGGTGCCGTCGTCGTACTCCACCTCCAGCTGGGCGAGCAGGGCCTGGTCGGTGCCGTAGATGTTGCGGGTGCCGCCGTCGAAGCCGTACTTGCCCCGGTACCAGCCGTCACCGAGCCAGGCGCCGATGGTGTTGGCGCCCTCGGTGAGCTGGGCGGTGACGTCGTGGGTGCGGTAGCGCAGGCGGTGCGGGTAGACCGTCCAGCCCGGGGCCAGTGTCTCGTCGCCGACGCGGTGGCCGTTGATCTCGGCTTCGTACAGGCCGTGCGCCGAGACGTACAGGCGGGCGCGCCTGAGGGGGCGGTCGAGCGCGAAGTCCTTTCGGACCCGGGCCGGGCATCGCTCGGCTTCCGGGTCCTCGTCCCATCCGGCGCCTACGGGGACCGCCTGCCAGTCGGTCGGGTCGAGGAGACCGGCTTCGACGACACGGGGTTCGCTCCACGCCGACGGCTCCCCGTCGTCCGGGGTCCAGACGCGGACCCGGACGGTCGCGCGTTCTCGCGAGGCCAGTGGCTCGCCGGGCCAGGGGGCCAGTATCTGGCCGGGGTCGTCGACGCGTCCCGTGTGGTGGAGGTTGCCGGCGCGCTCGATTTCCAGTTCGTACGCCTGCTGAACGCCGGCACCCAGTGGCAAAGTCCAGGTGAGACGGGGGGCGGCGACTCCGATGCCGAGTCCGTCCGGAAGGTGCTCGAAGAACACCGGTGAAGGCTGAGGGGGGAGCAAGAGGGGGACCTTTCATACACGTGCGGCAGCGGGGCGGGGGCGGGTCTCAGCCCTTGACCGCTCCCGAGGTGAGGCCCTTCATGACCTTCTGATTGAGGAAGAGATAGATCAGGAGGGTGCCGAACACGTTGATGCAGATGGCCGCGAACAGCGGACCGTACTGGGTTGCGCCGAAGTCGCCGGTGAAGTTGAGCAGGCCGACCTGGATGGTCCGTAGATCCTGGTTGTTGGTGAAGGTCAGCGCGATGAGCAGGTCGTTCCAGATGAAGAAGAACTGCACCAGACCGACCGTCAGCAGGGCGTTGCGGACCAGAGGCACGCTGATGGTCCAGAAGGCGCGCAGAATGCCGGCGCCGTCGATGGTGGCGGCCTCGAAAAGCTCACGAGGGACGGTGCGGTAGTACGTGGCCATCATGAAGACGGTCAGCGGCAGGCCGGTTCCGGTGTACGTGAGGATCAGTGGCCACAGGGTGCCGGACAGTCCCGTCTGGAAGTACACGGTGAACAGCGGCAGAAGGATCATCTGCGGGGGCACCATCATGCCCGCCAGGAAGACCAGCAGGGTGAGGCTGCGCCCCTTCCACACCATGACCTGCAGAGCAAATCCCGCGGCCGTTCCCAGGAGCAGCATGAGTGCCAGGGAGGGCAGGACGGCGAGGAGGCTGTTCTGGACGTAGAGGCCCAGGTGGCCGGTGGTCCAGGCCTCGGAGTAGTTGCCCCACTCCCATGTCGTCGGCAGACTCCAGGTGGAGTTGTTGAGGTAGTCGTCGTTGGACTTCAGGGACGTCAGGAACATCCAGATCAACGGGTAGATCTCGACGACCAGCAGCAGGGTGACAACGATCTTCACCCCCAGCCGGCGCGGTGCCCAGGCCCTGCGGACCGGCCCGGTGGTTCCGGAAGGAGCTCGGTGCCGGCGGCCCGCGGAGGTCTTCACAGGTGTGTCGATGGCCATGGCGCTCAGCCCTCCGTGAGGTCGCGCTGCGAGACGCGGTAGACGACCAGGCTCACCAGCAGGCAGACCACGGTCAGCAGCAGGGCGATGGTGCTGCCGTAGCCGTAGTCGCTGTAGGTGAACGACGTCTGGAACATGTACAGGGTCAGGGGCGTGGTGCCGCTGCCGGGGCCGCCGTTGGTGAGGGCGACGACGGAGTCGAAGACCTTCAGGGTGCCGTTGATGCTGAAGATGAGTGACGACATCAGCACCGGCAGGGACAGCGGCAGCACGATGTGCCGGATCAGCCGGAGCCCCGAGGCCCCGTCCAGGCGGGCCGATTCGAGGACCTCGTCGGGGATGTCGACCAGACCGGCGAAGAGCAGTACGGCGTAGAAGCCCATGGAGCGCCAGATGTCCATGCCGATCAGGACCCAGAACGCGCTTCCCGCGCTTCCGAAGAAGTCGATGGAGTCGATTCCGACCGCGTTGAGCAGCGAGTTGACCGGGCCTGTCTGCGGTGCGACCTGGAAGAACTTCTGGAACAGCAGACCCACCGCGACCGTGGGCAGCACGACGGGGAAGAAGGCCAGGGTGCGGATGAGCGCGGAGGACTTCTTGAGGAAGAAGACGTACAGCAGGGCCAGCAGATAGCCAGCGACGACCTGTCCCACCGTGACGACGGCGCCGTACTTGAGGGTGAACCAGAGCGCGTCCCGTACGGCTTCGTCGGTGAACAGGCGCTGGAAGTTGTCCAGTCCGTTGCCGGTGAAGCCGTCGATGGTGTTGCCCTTGGTGAAGGAGTAGCCGAGCGACCACACCATCGGGACGAGCATGATCAGGGAATACACGAGGAGTGCGGGACCGAGCAGGATCAGGATGGCCCTGCGGTCACCGAGGACGCGGTGCATGGGTGGTGTCCACTTCATTTCCGTTGAAGAGACCTGCCGTGCGGGACCGGGGGCGGCACACGCGGGGTGCGGGGCGTGCGAGGAGGCCGGTTGGGCCGCCCCCGGTCGGTCACTGGGCGGTCAGGGCGTCCTGCACGGTCTGCATGAACTTCTGCGGAGTCATGCTGCCGCTGACCAGGGACGCGGCGTTGGTCTGGCTGATCGTGGTGGCCTTGGTACTGAAGAGGGCCTCGAACCACAGCACGTTCTGCTTCGACCCGCCGATGGTCTCCCTGACCTGCGTGGTGACCTCGTTGGCGTCCTTGACGTCGCCGTTGACCTTGAAGCCGGAGATCGCTCCCTGGTCCTTCAGCACGGTCGCGCCGTAGTTCTTGGCGATACAGGCGGTCCAGTCGCCCGCCTTGTCGTCGAAGGACTTCCTCGCAAGGGTGATGCCCAGACCGACGTTGGACGGGTACTGGCCGATCGCGCCCTTGCCTCCGGCCACCGCGGGGAAGGGCATGAACCCGACGTTCTCGGCGCCGACCTTGTTCTGCTCGGCGTCGGAGATGTTGCTCAGTGCCCAGCTGCCCATGTAGAACATGGCAGCCTTGCCGCTGAGGAACTGGTTCATCGCCGTGTCGTAGTCGATGGAGCCGAGGCCCTTGCCGAAGTAGCCCTTCTTGCCGAGTTCGGCGACTTCCTCGGCGGCCTTGACGTACTCGGGATCGGTCAGCGCGGCCTTGCCTTCGGCGACCTTCTTGAGCGCGTCGGGACCGAGGCTGCGGTAGAGGTACCCGCTGATGAGGCGGGTGAGAGGCCAGCCCTGCTGTCCGGACGCGGAGAACGGCTGCACGCCCTTGCTCTCGAGCTTGGCAGAGGCGTCGACCAGCGCGTCCCACGTGGCGGGCTCGGATATGCCGTTCTCGGTGAAGAGCTTCTTGTTGTAGAAGATGCCCTCGATGTTGTACTCGTACGGCAGGACCGCCAGTTTGCCGTCGTAGAGCGCCTTGACCGTCGAGACGGCGGCGGGCTCGATCTGGTCCAGGACCCCGAGGTCCTTCAGTTCCTTCTCCAGGTCGGCGATCTTCCCGGATCCTTCGAGCTGGTTCGTGAGCGCCGGGGCGTTGCCTGCGGCGAACTGCACCGGAAGTGCGTCCTGACCGGCCAGGAGCTGGAGCTTCTGGTCGAGACTTGCCTGCGGAACCGTCTCCACCTTCAGCGGCAAGGCCTTGTTCTGGGCCTCGCACTCGCCCTTGGACAGGGTGGTCAACGCCGTCTTGACCGCGGTGTTCTCCGTGACGCTGAGGTAGCTGAAGTCCTTCGGTGCGGACGAGGAGCTGGCGCCGCTGCCGCCGCAGGCAGTGGCCAGGAGCGACAGTGAGGCGGCACCGGCGGTGAACAGGCTCAGGCGTGCACGGTGGGCACGGGACATACGAGGGGACACGGAAGACTCCCAAGAAGTATGGAGAGGAAGGCGAGGCTGCGGAGCGGCACGAAGGGCGACGTAGGCCCTGCCACGAGGAGAGCGTGTAAAACGTTCTCTACTAAGATTGGGCAACACCCTGCACCCCTCCATCCTTTTCCGTCAAGACACAGAGAAGTAACACTGCCGTGTTGCGGAAGACCACTTGACGGCCCACGGGGAACCTGGTGTAGACCGTTACACTCACCACTACGAGATCCGGAGCACTGACGATGGACCGGGCTGCGACACCCAGACAGAACAAGCGTGTAACCATCACCGATGTCGCCCGGCACGCGGGCGTGTCCACCGCCGCCGTCTCCAAGGTGATGCGCAACGCCTACGGTGTGAGCCCGGCTATGCAGGAGAAGGTCAGAGCGGCGATCGCCGAGCTCGGCTATCGCCCGCACGCGGCGGCGCGTGGCATGCGAGGCCGGACCTACACGATCGGTGTGCTGCTGGACAACGTGCGCAACGCGTTCTTCGCCGACATCCTCGACGGCGTCCAGGACGAACTCCGCGACAGCGAGTACACCGTGCTGATCGGCGCGGCAGGATTCTCGCCGGAGGAGCAGGCCAGGACCATCCGCTCCATGGTCGACCGACAGATGGACGGCCTGATCCTCATCGCCCCGGGGACGTCGCGCCACGAGGTGCTGGCGACGGCTGCGGACACGCCCACCGTGGTCCTCGGCCACCACGACGGATCCGACATCCACGACTCGGTCGTCGATGCCGACGACATCGGAGCCGGCCTGGTCGTCGACCATCTGGTCTCTCTGGGCCACCGCGACATCGCCCTGGTCTCGGCCCCGGGCACCAAGGCCAACCGGTGGAAGCGCACTCCCGAGATCGTGCTGACCGCCGGATACCTGGAGGCAATGGAACGGCACGGACTGTCCGAGCACGCGCAGGTGCTGCACGCCGCGTACTCGGACGAAGGCGGCTTCAAGGCGGGAATGACCCTGCTGACGGCCACACACCGGCCGACCGCCGTCATGACTGGCGCCGATGTCGCGGCTCTGGGCGTCTACCGCGCGGCCCACGAACTCGGCTTGCGTATCCCCGAGGACGTCTCTCTGGTGGGCTACAACGACACCGCTCTCGCCGCCTTGGCGACTGTTCAGCTCACCAGCGTCGACCAGGCCGGACACACCATGGGCTCCACCGCCGCCCGCATGCTCATCGAGCGGGTGGAAGGCAGACGGGACCGTGCCATGCAGACGACCATGACTCCGCGTCTCGTGCAACGCGGCAGCACCGCGGCCCTGGGGAGCCGTTGAACCATGCCTCGGCGGGCGCCCGCAACCGTTCCCACGGTGATCCCGGCACCGGGGCCCCGGCCGGATGCAGGGACGGTTCAAAAGGGCGTGGCGGCCCGCCGGACCGGCATCAAGGACGTCGCACGCGAGGCCGGCGTGTCGCTCGGCACCGTGTCGAACGTCCTCAACCGCCCGGAGATCGTCGCCGAGTCCACACGCAGGCGCGTTCTCGAAGTGATCGACTCGATCGGATACGTACGCACCGAAGGCGCACGGCAGTTGCACGGCCTGGCCTCCCGTGTGATCGCCGTCGTCGGGCTGGACTCGGCGGGCCCTTCCTTCACGGCGCTGACCACCGGCGTCGAGCAGGCCGCCCGCAAGGCGGACCTCGGCGTCATGGTGTGCACCGGCGCCCGTGACCTCGCGGAGGAAGCCCGGCACCTCGCGCTGATCACCTCGCACCAGCTTCGCGGGGCCGTGCTGATGTCCGGTGACGGAGTCGGCCGGACGGTGGCCGCGTTCCGTCGGCATGCGGTGCCCTTCGTCATGGCCGACCAGTGCGCGCCCGAACCGGGCAGGTGCTCTGTGGGTGTCGACGACGTCGCCGGTGGTCACGCGGCGGTCCGTCACCTGCTTGGGCAAGGACACCGATCCGTCGTCCACGTGGGCGGACCCGAGCGGCTCGCACCGATCCGGGACAGGCGCAGGGGTGCACGCAATGCCGTCAGCCGGTCCGGACTCCCCTCCGTCTCCCTGCACGAACTCTCGTGCCTGGACATGACGGTGAGCGCGGGCAAGGACGCCGGGCAGCGCATCCTCGGCATGCCGACGCGGCCGACCGCCGTCTTCTGCGCCGACGATCTGCTCGCTCTGGGGGTGATGCAGGCCCTGTACGAGGCCGGGCTGAGGGTGCCGGAGGACATCGCAGTGGTCGGCTACGACGATCTCGCGTTCGCCGCGTCCGCCGTCGTGCCGCTGACCACGGTACGGAGACCGACCGTCGCCATGGGACGACAGGCCGGCCGCCTCCTCATCGAGGACACCGCGCATGACGCCGCTCACGAGCATGCCCGCGTCGTACTGCAACCGGAACTGGTCGTGCGCCGGTCCACCTTGGCAGTGCCGGCGCGGTGACCTCGAAGGTCAGGGCTGCTCAGGAGCATGGCGCAGTGGGGCGGTCGGCGTCCGCCGGGCCAGGAGAAGCGGGGCAGCGGCGAGGAGCAGGGTGACCAGGCCGAGTGCTCCGACGGCCGAACCGAGGTCGCCGAGGGACTCCTTGCCGCCGAGAAGGATCAGCGGGCAGGCGAACTCGCCGAGGAAGAACGCCGAAGTCCACAGACCGGTACCGCGCCCCCGGTCTGCGAAATCGAGGCGGGACATGGCCAGCGTCAGCAGGGACGGCAACAGCAGACCCGTGCCCACGCAGTTCACCACAGCGCCCGCGATCAACAGGGGCAGGCTGTCACTCAGTCCCATCAGAAGGAAACCCGCGGCGCACAGTAGGAGGACGACGGGCAGACGGCGTTGTGGGTGGCTCGTGAGCCGGGTGAAGAGCACCGAGCCTAGGACGGTGGCCGCACTCGCGACCGCGGTGGCGGCACCTATACCTCCAGTGGAGTCGACGCCCAGGTCGTCGAGGAGGTACGACATCTCCACGGGGACGGTGTAGAAGACGACGGCACCGAATGCGGTCAACAGGCAGATCCCAGCCATCCGGCGCACCGGGAAGGGCCGCTTGTCCGCCGCGAAAGCGGCCGGCTCACGCTTCACCCCGGCTGAAGGCTGTGGCGTCGGCAGCGCGCGGGCCATGGCGGGGGCGAGCAGCAGCCCGATTCCGTACAGCCAGAACGGCGCCTGCCAGCCGGCCCCTCCAAGGGCTCCGCCGAGTGCGAAGAAGACGGTGGCGGATGCCGATGCGCACATGGTCTGAAGTGCGAGGTAGCGGTCGCGGACGCGCCCGGAGTAGTAGTCACCGATCAGCGTCGTGCACGCGGTCATGATCGCCGCCTCGGCCACCCCCACCAGCACACGGCTGACGAGAATGCCCTGCAACGAGTCCACGTACAGCGGGACCGTGCCGAACAGCGTGTACAGGAGCGTCGCCACGACCAGGAGGCGCTTGCGGCCGAGACGATCGACGATGACACCCGCGAAGGGAGCCAGCAGCGCCAACGACAGGGCGGGAACGGTCAGCACCAGGGGAACCAGCGCCGCGCTCCCGGCGACGTCTGCGAAGTGCTCCTGCATGCGGGGCAGGACCGGTGCGAGCAACACGGCGCCGAGGACTGGCAGGCAACTGCCGGCCATGAGCAGGGCGGCAGGGAGCTTTCCCTGCACGTCCGGGGAAGCGTAGGCAGGGGAAGGCGGGGCAGCGGGAGCGGACACAGCGGCACTCCAGAGCGCGAGGCGGGAAGGGGGTGTGCGTGGCGCCCGGTCCGTCCGGCGAGGACGTCGGTGCGCGGGGGCAGCGATGTGACACGACTATGCGGCCCCCTCGATGGCCTGCCCAGCCCTGCCGTGATCCGATTTTCTGATGCCATCGATCCACGCCGTGGATACCGGGATTCGGCCCTGCGCCACCGCCGCCCGTCAGGACGGCCCCGGCCTCTCCTGCGTGTCGGTCATGCGCCTGCCGACCCGGGCAGCCGTTTCACGGAGCCAGATGTGTGCGGCGTCGTGGGTGTGTACGGGGTGCCACCACATCGCCTCCTGCAGCGGCACCGCCTCGTACGGCGGCTCCACCACGCGTACGGGGGCGAGCGGTGCCAGCAGGCGGGCGAGGCGTTCCTGGATCAGGGCGATGCGCCGGGTCCCGGCCACCAGCAGCGGAAGCAGCTGGAAGCTGTCGACGGAGACCTCGACGCGCGGCTCGACGCCGAGCATGCCGAGCTGTCGCACGGCCGGGGCGTCGTACGTGCGCTGGTAGGTGACCCAGGGCAGCCGTGCCAGATCCTGGCGGGTCAGGCGGTCCTCCACGCTCGGGTGGTCGTCCGCGACGAGGAAGACCCAGCTGTCCTGGTAGAGGTCGGTGGCGGGGAAGTCGCTGACGACGCCGTGCGGCATGAGCAGGCCGTCGGTGGTGCTCAGCAGCGTGCCCGTGTCGTCGACGACGGACGTCGGGGGCTGGGTGAAGCGCAGGCGGATGCCGGGGGCCTCCTCGTGCATGACCCTGGCGAGCTCGGTGCCGAAGACGGCGACGGCGTAGTCGGACGCGATCAGCTTGAACTCCCGGCTCTCGCTCGTCGGGTCGAAGTCGGCCTGGCTGGCGAACAGGCGCTCCAGGACGTCGTAGGCGGTCGAGGTGCGGTCGAGCAGGACCTGCCCGAGGGCGGTGAGTTCGTAGTGGCCGCCGACCCGGGCGAGCAGGTCGTCGTCGAAGTGGCGGCGCAGTCGGGCCAGCGCGGCGCTCATGGCGGGCTGGCTGAGCCCGATGCGTTGTCCGGCGCGCGTGACGTTGCGCTCCTCCAGGAGAGAACGCAGCGCGACGACGAGGTTGAGGTCCAGACGGGACAGGTTCACGGGCTTTCCCCTTGCGATATGGCGCCTACCAGGGTGAATTAACACCGTGGATGGCTAGCATCCACACAATCTATTTCCATGATTGTGGGTGGCGGGTCCAGATTAGTCACATCGCAATCAGGAGGACATGTTCGTGAAACCTGCACCCGCATCCGCGCTCTTCGCCGGACCGTTCGCCCTCGCCACACTGTCGGCCCCGGAGGGACCCGCGTTCCCCGCTCTGGTCACCCCCGACGCCCAGGTGCTCGATCTGCGAGCCGCTCTCGGCGACGACCGACTTGCCGTCCGGAGTCTCCTGGAGGACTGGGAGGCCACCCTCCCTCGTCTGGAAGCACTGGCCGAGGACGGCGGACAGCAGCGGAAGCCGCTGGCGGACTTCCAGGTGCACGCTCCCGTCGAGCCGCGCCAGGTCTTCCAGTCGGGCGCGAACTACCGGCAGCACGTCATCGACCTGCACGTCGCGCACAAGGCCCCGGGCGACGAGCGTTCCGAGGAGGAGCGGCGTGCGGAGGCGGCGGAGATCATGGACCGCCGGGCGGCGGAGGACCTGCCTTACGTGTTCATCGGTCTGCCGAGCGCGATCACCGGCCCGTACGACGACGTGGTGCTCCCTGCCTGGGCCGGGAAGCCCGACTGGGAGCTGGAGCTGGCCGCGGTCATCGGCCGCCCCGCCTACCAGGTGTCCGCCGAGGAGGCGATCGATCACGTCGCCGGGTACACGATCGCCAACGACCTCACCGATCGCGCGACCGTCTTCCGCCGGGACATGCCCCAGATCGGCACCGACTGGCTGCGCAGCAAGAACGCTCCCGGTTTCACACCGCTCGGCCCCTGGATCGTGCCGGCCACGTCCGTCGCGGACACGGACGACCTGCAGGTGACGCTGAAGTTGAACGGCGAGACCATGCAGGACGAGTCCACCAAGGACATGATCTTCGATGTCGCCCGTGTAGTGGCCTACGCCTCGCAGACCGCGCAGCTCCTGCCCGGCGACGTGGTGCTGACGGGCAGTCCTGCCGGCAACGGGATGCACTGGGGCCGGCTGCTGCGCGACGGGGACGTCATGGAGGGTTCGGTCACCGGCCTCGGCGTCCAGCGCACCCGCTGTGTCGCGGAGGAGACCTCATGAGCCTCGACCGCACCGACCCCGAGCGCTCGATCGCCGAGGCCGCCACAGCCTGCTCCAACTGGGGGCGCTGGGGTGCGGACGACGTCCTGGGAACCCTGAATTTCCTGGATGAGGCCAAGCGCCGCGAGGGTGCGGCCCTCATCCGGCGGGGTGTCAGCTTCTCGCTCTCCCAGCGCTTCGACATGGACGGCCCGCAGAAGGGCTGGCGCCGGCGCACCAACCCGGTGCACACCATGCTCGACACCGGTACGGACGCCGTCGTCACGGGGCAGGGCTTCCCGCACGGGCTCGGCGGCGCCGACGACGTCATCGCGATGCCGCTGCAGTGCTCCACCCAGTGGGACGGGCTCGGGCACATCTTCGACCACGGCAAGGCCTGGAACGGGCGCCCGGCCGAGAAGGTCGTCACCTCCGAGGGCGACCTGGTCACCGGCATCGAGCACATGGCACCGCACGTCGCGGGACGGGGAGTGCTGCTGGACGTCGGCCGCGTGATGGGTGAGGACGGGGAGTTGCCCGACGGCTTCGCGATCACCACGGAACACCTGGTCGCCACGGCCGAGGCCCAAGGGGTGGGTGTCGGCCGTGGTGACATCGTGCTGGTGCGCACCGGGCAGCTCGCCCGGACCCGCCGCGACGGCTGGGGCGACTACGCCGGAGGCCCGGCCCCCGGCCTGTCCTTCACCACGGCCGGCTGGCTGCACGGCACGGAGATAGCCGCGATCGCCACCGACACGTGGGGCTTCGAGGTGCGGCCCAACGAGTTCGACCACGCCTTCCAGCCGCTGCACCAGGTCGCCATCCCCAACATCGGTCTTCTCATCGGTGAGATGTGGGACCTCGATGCACTCGCCGAGGACTGCGCGACGGACGGGGTCTACGCGTTCTGGCTCACCGCCGCGCCGCTGCCCATCACCGGCGCGGTCGGCAGCCCGGTCAACCCGATCGCCGTCAAGTAACACCAGGAACAAGGGAGTTCCCCATGAGTAGAACCCGTAAGGTCCTGGTGATCGGTGGCGGCGCGGCCGGCAACGCCATCACGGTCCTGCTGCGCCGGGCCGGCGTCGACGTCGATCTGATCGAAGCGAAGGACGACTGGAACGCCACGGCCGGGTCCGGCATCACCCTCCAGGGCAACGCCCTGCGCGTGCTGCGTGAGCTCGGCGTGTGGGAGCAGGTGGAGGCGTCGGGTTACGGATTCGGCTCGGTCGGCATCACCGCCCCGGACGGCACGGTCCTGCACGCACAGGACGACATCCGCAGCGGTGGCGACGACCTCCCTGCAACCGTCGGCATGCAGCGCCCCCAGCTCCAGCAGATCCTCATCGACGCCGTCCGCGCCAGCGGAGCCGACGTACGCCTCGGTGTCAGGGCCACCACCCTGGATCAGGACCGCGACGGCGTCGCCGTCCGCTTCACCGACGGCACCGACGGCCGTTACGACCTGGTGATCGCCGCGGACGGCCTCGGTTCCACGACCCGCGCCGCGATCGGCATCGCGGCGAAGCCGGAGCCGACCGGCATGGCCATCTGGCGCGTCGCCGCCCCACGGCCCATGGGACTGACCCGCACCGACCTCGCCTACGGCGGCCCGGCCCACATCGCCGGGTACTGCCCCACCAGCGAGACCACCCTCTACGCGTACGTGGTCGAGGCGAACCGCGACCGCGCCTCCATCCCGCCGGAGTCCTACGCCGACGAGATGCGCCGCCTGACCTCCGCCTACGGCGGCTTCTGGCCGGAGATCACCGAGACGATCACCGACCCGTCCAAGGTCAACTACACCTGGTTCGACCGCATGCTGATCGAGGGCTCGTGGCACCGCGGCCGGGTCGTCCTCGTCGGCGACGCCGCCCACTGCTGCCCTCCCACCCTCGCGCAGGGCGCCGCCCTGTCCCTGGAGGACGCCTGGGTCCTCGCGCAGATGCTGACCGGCTCCGACACCTGGGACGACTCCCTGTTCCAGGCGTACTACGAGCGCCGCATCACACGGGTCCGTCCCGTCGTGGAGGCCTCCGTACAGATCGGGCAGTGGCAGCTCGACGGGGTACGTGACGCCGATGTTCCCGGCCTGATGGGCCGCACCATGACCATGCTCCGGGAGCTGCCGTGACCACCCCGACAATCGACGTCCACGCCCACGTCCTTCTGCCCGAGGTCGAGGCACTCGTCGCCGGCCTGACCGGCCACGCCGAGGCCAAGCAGCTCGACGCCCGGCGCAACGGCCGCGCCGCTCTCGCCGTCAGCGGTCCCATGGTCGGCGAGCGGATCCCGAAGCTGACCGACGTCGCCGTACGTCTCGCGTCGATGGACGCGCAGGGTGTGGACGTCCAGCTGGTCAGCCCCTCCCCGTCGCACTACCACTACTGGGCCGACGAGGACACGGCGGAGAAGGTGTACCGGCTCGCCAACGAGGCCACCGCCGCACACTGTTCGGCGGCACCCGAGCGGCTCCACGGTCTCGGGCTCGTGCCCCTCCAGCACCCGGGTCTGGCGGTACACGCGCTCGACCACGCGCTGGAGCAGGGGCTGCTCGGGGTGGAAATCTCCAGCCACGCTCCAGGGCGCGAGCTGTCCGACCCGGCCTACGAGCCGTTCTGGGCCCGTGCGGAGGAGACGGGCGCAATCCTGTTCCTGCACCCCTTCGGCTGCACGCTCGACGAACGCCTCGACCAGTGGTACCTGTCCAACACCGTCGGCCAGCCCACCGAGAACGCCGCCGCCCTCTCCCACCTCATCTTCTCCGGGGTACTGGACCGGCACCCGGGACTGAAGCTGATCGCCGCCCACGGCGGGGGCTACCTGCCCACCCACATCGGCCGCTCCGACCACGCCTGGTCGACGCGCACCGACGCGGGCGCCGACTGCGCCCACCTGCCCAGCAGCTACCTGAAGCGGATCTACTTCGACTCCCTCGTGCACGACCCGCGTGTGCTGGGCTCGTTGATCGAGGTCGCAGGAGCGGACCGGGTCGTGCTCGGCTCCGACTTCCCCTTCGACATGGGGTCCGAGGACCCGGTCGGCGCCCTGCGCGCCGCGCGGCTGTCCGTGACCGACTTCGACGCGGTACGCGGCGGCAACGCCGCCGCCCTGCTGCGACTCGCCTGAACCTCAACGAGGAGGAAACCATCATGAGCGCACGCCTGCTCACCCACCTGCGCCACGTCGACCTGGCGGTGCCGGACTACGACAAACAGCTCGACTTCTACGCCGGCGTCTGGGGCCTCACCAAGGTCTCCGAGGACTCCGGGATCTCCTTTCTCGCCGCCGAGGGCTCCCCCGAGCAGTACGTCGTACGACTGCGCAAGGCCGAGCAGAAGCGGCTCGACCTCGTCTCCTACGGCGCCGCGAACCCGGCCGACGTGGACACCCTCGCCGAGAGGCTCCTCGCCGGCGGCGTGCAACTGATCTCGCGGCCCGGCACGGTGGACACCCCGGGCGGGGGGTACGGCTTCCGCTTCTTCGACGTCGACGGCCGCACGATCGAGGTCTCGGCCGACGTCGAGGTCCGGCAGCACCGGAAGATCGAGGAGAAGGAGGCCATCCCGGTCAAGCTCTCCCACGTCGTCCTCAACTCCCCCGACCTCAACCGCACCCGTCAGTGGTACGAGCGCCACCTCGGCTTCGCCCTTTCCGACACGCTCTCCTCACCGCACATGGGCGAGGTCATGCACTTCATGCGGATCAGCAACCAGCACCACTCCATGGCCATCGCCCAGGGTCCGCACACCGCCCTGCACCACGTCTCCTTCGAGATGCGCGGCATCGACGAGTACATGCGCGGCTCCGGCCGCGTCATGCGAGCCGGTTTCAAGAAGGTCTGGGGCCCCGGTAGGCACATGGCCGGCGACAACACCTTCACGTACTTCCTCGACCCCCACGGCAACACCGTCGAGTACACCACCGAGCTGGAGAACCTCGACGAGGACACCTGGCACCCCCACGTCTACGACTTCTCCCGGCCCGAAGTCACCGACCAGTGGGGCACCGCCAACGCCATGAACGAGATCGTCGCCAAGGAGTCCTTCAACGACCCCGACCGCGGCGTCTTCATCGCCCCGCCCGTCTGAGGCACGCCCCCGGGCGGTACGGCGGCCCGCCGTCCCGCCCGCAGGGCAAACTCCGATCCGTCTCCCCCCGCTTTCGCATCGGCGCCGATCGAAGGAACCAGCAGATGAGCCCTAGCACCACCCCGTTGTCCCGGCGCGGCCTCCTCGCCGGGGGCGCGGCAGCCACCGCTCTCGCGGTCACGCCGCAGACGGCCGCGGCCGCAGCCTCGCACCACGCGCCGGACCCGGGACGGCACCGCCTGGTGGTACATCTGCTGGGGACGGCGGGCGGCCCACCGCCGTACGGCGACCGGATGGGCATCGCCTCCGCCGTGACCGTCGGGTCGGACACCTATCTCGTGGACTGCGGCCGCGGAGCGGTGACACAGTACCTGCGGGCAGGCCTGTCGATGCCCTCCCTCAAGGGCATCTTCCTCACCCACCTGCACTCCGACCATCTCGTGGACTACTTCGACTTCCCCCTGTTGTGCGCCGGTGTGATGCCGCCCCAGCCCGGACTCGGCGGAACCGTTCGTGTCTGGGGCCCTGGACCGAGCGACACGGTGCACAGCGGCCCCGTCTCCCCCGAGCAGCCGGCGCCGGGCATCATCGAGACGACCCGACGTGCCAACGCCGCCTTCGCCGCCTCCACCAACGCTTTCGTCGCCGAGGGCTTCGGGGTCGATCCCCTGTCGATGCTCGACGTGAGGGAGCTGTCGGCCCGGCCCGGCACCGTGGTGACGGTGCTGGAGACGCCCGCGCTCAAGGTGACGGCCACCCGGGTGCCGCACGGCAACATGTCCCCTGCCTACGCCTACCGGTTCGACACCGAGCACGGCTCGGTGGTCTTCTCCGGCGACACCAGTCGCAGCGACGACCTCATCGCCCTGGCCCGGGACTGCGATCTGCTGGTTCACGAGACCATCCAGTCCGCCTGGTTCGAAGAGCAGAAGCTGCCCACGCCTGTGGTCGAGCACATGCGTCAGGTCCACACCGACATCGGTGAGATCGGAGGCATCGCTGCGGCCGCACGGGCGCGCCAGGTGGTCCTCACCCATCTCGCGCCGGCGGGCCCGCAGCAGTTCACCGACCGCCAGTGGTCCGCCGCGGCCCGGGACTCCGCCCGGGCGGCGGGCTACCGGGGCCGCATCACCGTGGGGCACGACCTTATGCGCATCCCGCTCGCCTGATCCCACCTCTCTGGAGCCGCACCATGCGTTTCGCCGCTTATGAACACCAGCACCGCCGGAGGGTCGCGGTCGTGGAGGAGGACGGCACCCTCCTCCCCCTCCCCGGGGTCACCGACCTCGCCGCGCTGGTCAGGGAGACCGGCGGACTGCCCGGCCTCCTGGAGGCCGGCGCGGCGGCCCTCGACGTACCACCGGGGCCTGACGTCTCCCAGGTGCGGCTGCTGCCCCCGCTCCAGCCCGCCTCCGTGCGGGACTTCGTCACCTTCGAGGAGCACGTCGAGGGGGTGCGCCGCGCCGTGGAGGGGACGGCCGGTGTGCCCGAACAGTGGTACGCGGCCCCGACCTTCTACTTCACCAACCCGCACGCGATCTACGGCCCGCAGGACGGCATCCCCGTGCCCCCGGGTTCGTCCGTGCTCGACTTCGAGCTGGAGGTGGGTGCCGTGATCGGCCGGGAGGGCCGCGACCTCACGCCCGCCCAGGCCCGTGACCACATCGTCGGTTACACGGTCTTCAACGACTGGTCCGCCCGTGACCTCCAGGGTGCGGAGATGAAGGTCGGTCTCGGCCCCTGCAAGGGCAAGGACACCGCCACCACCCTGGGGCCCTATCTGGTGACCGCCGACGAGCTGGAGCCGCACCGCGACGCCGAGGGCTTCCTGCGGCTCGCCATGAGGGCGGAGATCAACGGGCAGGTGGTCGGCGAGGACCTGCTGTCCAACATGAGCTGGACCTTCGAGGAGATGACCGCCTACGCCTCGCGCGGCACCCACGTGGTCCCCGGTGACGTGCTCGGTTCAGGCACCTGCGGCAACGGCGGCTGTCTGGCCGAGCTGTGGGGCATGCGCGGCGATCGGACCCCGCCGCCTCTGGTGCCGGGCGACACCGTCGCCCTCACCGTCGAGGGACTCGGCACCCTCACCAGCACCGTGGTCCCCGGTGTGGAGCCCCTCCCGCTCCCCGCAGGCCGGCGTCGCACCCGGGAACGGCCGTGAACGAGCCGCACCCCAAGAGGCTGATCGGCAAGGTCGTCGTCGTCACCGGTGCGGCCCAGGGCCAGGGCGCCGCCGAGGCTGCGGCCCTCACCCGTGAGGGCGCCCGGGTGATCACAACGGACGTCGTGGAGGCATCCGGCTGCCGGCGGCTGGACGTCACCAGCGAGGAGGACTGGGCCGAACTGGCCCGCGAACTGCGGGAGTCGTACGGTCAGGTGCACGGCCTGGTCAACAACGCGGGCATCACCTGGCGGGCCCGCGTGGGCGACGCCAGGCCGCAGGACATGGCACGCGTCCACGCGGTGAACGTCACCGGTCCGCTGCTCGGCATCCAGCACCTGGCACCGCTCATGCCGGCCGGCGCCTCCATCGTGAACGTCGGTTCCTCGGCCGCCCTCACGGGCCACTACCCGGTCGCCTACACCACCAGCAAGTGGGCGCTGCGGGGCCTGTCGAAGACCGCCGCGCTCGAACTCGGACCCCAGGGCATCCGTGTCAACACGATCCACCCCGGCTACATCGAGACCGAGATGACGGCCTCGACTGCCCCTGAGTTCCGTGAGTCCAACATCCGTGAGACACCGCTGGGCCGCACCGGGAGCGTCGAGGAGGTGACGCCCCTGGTGGTCTTCCTGCTCTCGGGCGAGTCCTCGTTCATCACCGGGGCGGAGATCCCCGTCGACGGTGGTCTCACCTCGCACGGCGGCGTCAAGTCCGTCTCCGACGCCCTGGGCCCATTCGGCCGAAAGGACATCCGCCCATGAACAAGGTCTGCGCCGGCGTCGCGGAGGCGGTCGCCGACATACCCGACGGGGCTTCGCTCGCTGTCGGAGGCTTCGGCCTGGCCGGCATCCCCGCCGTCCTCATCGACGCCGTCCACGCGCAGGGCGCGACCGCTCTGGAGGTCGTCTCCAACAACTGCGGAACGGATGACCGCGGTCTCGGCGTGCTGCTGGCCGCCGGCCGCATCACCCGCGTCACCGGCTCCTACGTCGGTGAGAACAAGGAGTTCGCCCGTCAGTACCTCTCCGGCGAACTGGAGGTGGAACTCACCCCACAGGGCACACTCGCCGAGCGGCTTCGCGCGGGCGGCGCGGGCATCCCCGCCTTCTACACCCCGGCCGGCGTCGGCACCCAGGTGGCCGAGGGTGGCCTGCCGTGGCGGTACGCACCCGACGGGACCGTCACGGTCGCATCGCCGCCCAAGGAGACCCGGCAGTTCCGTGGACGCCCCTACGTCCTGGAGCACGGCATCACCACCGACTTCGCCCTCGTACGGGCCTGGCGCGGCGACCGCCACGGCAACCTCGTCTTCCGCCGCGCGGCCGCGAACTTCAACCCGCTCGCCGCGATGGCCGGCCGCATCACCGTCGCCGAGGTCGAACAACTGGTCGAACCCGGCGAACTGGGCCCCGACGAGGTGCACCTGCCGGGCATCTACGTACAGCGGGTGGTGGAGCTGACCCCGGCCCAAGCGGGCGACAAGCATATCGAGAAGAGGACCGTACGCGCATGAGCACCACGGGCTGGAACCGCGACCAGATGGCCGCTCGCGCCGCCGCCGAACTCACCGACGGTTCCTACGTCAACCTGGGCATCGGCCTCCCCACCCTCGTCCCCGGCCACCTCCCACTTGGGGTGCACGTCGTGCTGCACTCCGAGAACGGCATCCTCGGCACCGGCCCCTACCCCACAGAAGAAGAGGCCGACCCCGACCTGATCAACGCCGGCAAGGAGACCGTGACCGTCCGGCCCGGGGCCTCATTCTTCGACTCGGCACTGTCCTTCGGGATGATCCGCGGCGGCCACATCGACACCGCTGTCCTCGGAGCCATGCAGGTGTCGGCTCAGGGAGATCTGGCGAACTGGATGATCCCCGGAAAGATGGTCAAGGGCATGGGCGGTGCCATGGACCTCGTCCACGGCGCCCGCCGCGTCATCGTCCTCATGGACCACACCGCCAAGGACGGCACGCCGAAGATCCTTCAGGAGTGCACCCTGCCCCTGACCGGCCAGAACTGCGTCCACCGGATCATCACCGACCTCGGTGTCCTCGATGTCACCGACGAGGGCCTCGCCCTCGTCGAAACCGCTCCGGGAGTGACCATCGAGGACATCACCGCGCGCACCGGCGCTCCCCTGCGCCTCGTCAGCAGCGCTGCCGTCTGCTGACCGCGGCACCGGACCGATACGCGGAGCAGCGGCTCGCGGCATGCGAGCCACCGGCCCCGTGGACCACCCATTGACATCAGGGAAACACCACCGCAATGTAATCAGTACACCAATGATTGGTGTACTGATTAAACACATCGACTCTCTCCGCAGCGTCCGCCGCTCCTTCCACGCCAGGAGGCCGTATGTCCAACACTCCAGAACCTCTCCGTATCGCCGTGGTCGGCGGCGGCATCGGTGGACTGGCCGCGGCGTTGGCAGTCGCCCGTTCCGGACACCACGTCACCCTTGTCGAACGATCGGCCCAGTTCGGCGAGCTCGGGGCCGGTCTGCAGCTCGCGCCGAACGCCTCCCTCGCCCTCGAACAACTCGGTGTCCTCCCGGCCGTTCAGGGCACGGCTGTCGCCCCGCCCCGGCTCGTCATGATGGACGCTCTCACCGGCGACCAGGTCACGTCACTGGACCTGCGCAGTGCGGCCTACACCGAGCGTTTCACCCACCCCTACCTCGTCACACACCGCACCGATCTCCACGCCGCGCTGCTGGCCGCCTGCCAGGAATACCCCTCGGTCACCCTGCGCACCGGTCACACCGTCACACACATCGACCAGAACGAATCAGGGGCCCAGCTCCACTTCGCCGAGGACCACGCAGTACTGGCGGCGGACGCGGTCGTGGCCGCGGACGGCCTGCACTCCCGCCTGCGCCAGACCCTGGTGGGCGACGGAAAGCCGGTCTGTTCCCGCTACGTGGCCTTCCGCGGAGCCCTGCCCACGGAGAAGATGACCGGCCGCATGTCGCAGCACGCCGCGTCGGAGGCCGTGATGGTGTGGGCCGGACCCCGCATGCACCTGGTGCAGTACCCCGTACGTCGCGGAGAGCTGTACAACCAGGTCGCCGTCTTCGAAAGTGACCACTACACGCCGGATTCCGACGACTGGGGCACCGAGGCCGAGCTCGAGGAACGCTTTGCCGGAACCTGCCTGACCGTGCGCGACGCGCTCCCCCTCATCTCGCGCGACCGGCGCTGGCCCCTCTACGACAGGCTGCCCATCGACAACTGGGTGCACGGCCGGATCGTCCTCCTCGGCGACGCCGCCCACCCGATGCTCCAGTACCTGGCCCAAGGCGCCTGCCAGGCCCTGGAGGACGCAGTGGCCCTGGGAGAGAGCCTCGGCCGGTTCGGCGATCCCGCGGACGCCTTCACCGCATACGCCGCGCAGCGCACGGAACGGGCGGCACGCATCCAGACCAACGCCCGCCGCTTCGGGGAAATCTGCCACCTGGAAGGCATGGGCGCCACCTTCCGCAACCAGCTCCTCGCATCCCGCAGGCCCGACGACTTCGACGACATCTCGTGGGTGTGGACCCCGGCCGCGACCACCGTTCCCACCACGTGATCCCGATACCGAAGGAGGACACCATGACGACCGACGAAACCGTCTACAAGGCCCTGGAGTCGGCGGGCGCCGCACCGCTGTGGCGCTTCTACGGCAACCTGTTCCCGGCCCAGCCGAAGAGCCGGGCGGTCCCCCACCGCTGGAGCTGGCAGGAACTGCGCCCGTACCTGCTGCACTTCTCCGAGACGCTGTCACTGCACGAGGCCGAACGGCGCGTCCTCATGCTGGTGAACCCCGGCCTGACCGATCCCCCAGCCACCGTCAACACCCTTTACGCAGGACTACAGATCATCCTGCCCGGCGAGACCGCCCAGGCCCACCGGCACACCTCCAACGCCTTCCGCTTCATCCTGGAGGGCAGCGGAGCCTGGACGACGGTCAACGGCGAGCGTGTCTTCATGTCGCCGGGCGACCTGCTGCTCACCCCCGGGTGGCACTGGCACGACCACACCCATGAGGGCGACGCGCCGATGATCTGGCTCGACGCGCTGGACTACCCACTCGTCAACACCCTGGAAGCCGGCTTCTACGAGAAGTACCCGCAGCGCCTCCAGCCCGTGACCCGCCCGGACGACGCGGGCAGCAGGCAGTTCCTGCACGGCCGGCTCAACCCGGTCTGGCTCACCCAGGACGGACCCAACTCCCCCGTGACGCGTTACACCTGGGAGGAGACCCGGCACGCCCTGGACAGCATCGCCGACACCGCCGAGGGAAGCGACGTCGACGGCATCGTCCTGGAGTACACCAACCCGTGGACCGGCGGCCCGGTCATGCCCACCATCGGCTGCCGCGTCCAGCGGCTGCGACCGGGCTTCCAGGGATCCGGCCGCCGGCACACCGCCTCCACCATCTTCAGCGTCGTCCGCGGCGAGGGCACCACGATCGTGGACGGCGAGCGGCTGGAGTGGTCGAAGAACGACACCTTCGCCGTGCCCGGCTGGGCCTCCTACCGGCACCTCAACGCCTCGGCCTCGGACGACGCCGTCCTGTTCTCCTACAGCAACGAGCCGGTCATGCGCTCCCTCGGCCTGTACCGCACGGAAGACGCCGACCCCGGCGCCTGATCCGCCACCCACCCGACACCTCACAAGGAGGCCCTGATGCGTCTGGTCCTGTTCAACAAGGGGCGGCTCGGCGTCGTCGATGGCCACGACCTCGTCGACGTCACCGAGCAGCTCGCCGGCTCCGGCACACCCGGCCCCGCCGGAGCCTTGCACCACTTCATCGAGACCACGGCCCGTGGCGGAACCGCTCAACTCGACCTCACCGGTCTCCCGCGCGTCCCGCTCACCGAGACGGCCCTGGAAGCACCGCTGCCCCGCCCTGGCAAGATCGTCGGCGCACCGGTCAACTACCTCGACCACAAAGCCGAGATGGAGTACACCACCTCCATCGCCGACCTCGGTGTCTTCCTCAAGGCCAACTCGTCGGTCATCGGACCGGGCCAGGACATCCTCCTGCCCTACACGGACAAGCGCACCGACCAGGAGGGCGAACTCGGCGTCGTCATCGGACGCACCGCCACCCACGTCAGCGCCGACGAGGCACTGGATCACGTCTTCGGCTACACCTGCGTACTGGACATCACCGTCCGCTCCGGCGAGGACCGCTCCACCCGCAAGTCGTTCGACACCTTCACCCCCCTCGGACCGTGGATCGTCACCGCCGACGAGATCCCCGATCCGGACACCCTCGACCTGCGCTGCGACGTCGCCGGTGAGACCCGGCAGCAAACCAACACCGCTGATCTGATCTTCGGTGTCCGTGAACTGATCGCCTACACGTCCTCCGTCATGACCCTCCATCCCGGTGACGTGATCGCGACCGGCACACCGGCCGGCGTGGGACCGCTCAGCCACGGCGACAGGATCGTCCTGGACATCGAGCGCGTCGGCCGTCTCGAAGTGGGCGTCGACGGCAACCGGGCCGTCCCCTACGAGCAGCGCCCCGGAGCTCGGTTCCGCTGACAGCGCCGCGGCCGAGAGGTGGTGCCGGGCACTCGTAGACTCCCAGGGCCTGCCGGCTCCCTGACCGGCACCACCTCAGAGCTCAACGAACGGAGCATCGTGGCGCGCGCACTGGAGCTGCACAACTACGTCGGACATCTCATCCGGCGCGCGGAACAGGTCCACACCGCCCTGTGGTTCCGCCACGTGTCCCGCGACATCACCTCACAGCAGTTCGCCGTCCTCAACGCCCTGCGCCAGGAACCGGGCATCGACCAGCGCACCCTCGCCCACCACACGTCCCTGGACCGCTCCACGATCAACCAGATGGTCCGGCGCCTGACGGGCCAGGGCTATCTGAGCCAGGTGCGGGACGAAGAAGACCGCAGGCGAACCCTGCTGCGCCTGACGGATGAGGGAGCCGCACTGCTCGACTCCCTCATCCCTGCCGCGAAACGCATCAACGAGCAGCTCCTGGAGTCACTGACGGAGAACGAGCGGGCGCTGGCCACGGACATTCTCCGCAAGATCGCGTCCCTGGACGACGAGCCGCTCGACGGCGCGGCGTAGCGGACCGGCACCAGCCCCGGCCTTCAGCCTGAGCCGTCCTGGGACCGGTGCCGTTCCCCTTTCCCGCACCATGCAGTCGATGACACGAGCATGGCCTGACCCACTTGGTAGAGGTCGGCACGCATCGGCCCGGAACCCTGCCGACGACACCCAGCTCACCCTCGCCGGCCTTCCAGCCGGCCCCGGTCGCCGTCGCCGCCGCGCCGATACGTCGCGGGCACGCAGCGCTCACCTCAGCGTCCGCTCGACGCAGCTACGGGTACAGAGGTGGGAGCAACCACCACGCATCCCACCGAGGAACGACCAAAATCCCAGTTCACAGACCTATGGCCTGCGCTGGGGCCTCAGAACGCTGCACGCCGCTGCACCCGATTTGAGGTTCCCGTGTCCGTGAAAACGACGTTCCCGCAGGTCAGAACGTTTCCGCAGGGTAAAACTGGTGGGGCGGGTGGGACTCGAACCCACGGCCGACGGATTATGAGTCCGCTGCTCTAACCGGCTGAGCTACCGCCCCGTTTCGGCGTGGCGCGTACAAGTGTGCGCGCCTTCTGCCGCAGCATAGCCGGTCATACGATCTCCTGCTGCGGATGGTCGGCTTCGCATGACCATGAAGACTGCGCTGCTCGCTGCCCGGTTCCCGGCCGTACGGAATCGCCCCGAAAGAGTCACGGGCACCCTCGCGCGGGCACACGAAAAAGGACCCCGAAGGGTCCTCTCCCGCATCGCTCCCCCGACTGGACTCGAACCAGTAACCCTCCGGTTAACAGCCGAATGCTCTGCCAATTGAGCTACAGGGGATCGCGCTCCCCCGACTGGACTCGAACCAGTAACCTGCCGGTTAACAGCCGGCTGCTCTGCCAATTGAGCTACAGGGGATTGCTGCGTTGCCTCGAATCGTACCTGCCTGGCGGCTGCCGAGCGGCGCACGTTCGCTGCGACACATACATTAGCGCAAGCAGGGGGGTGCTCCGCCAATCGGTATCGGCCGGGGTGATCTCCGGTGTCCTGGGGTAGGCGGGGCAGCACACGTCGGCAGGGTCGAAGGAAGGGTGACAGCCATGCGGTACCGGCTCACGTTCATCGCCGGAGTGGCGCTCGGTTACGTGCTCGGCACGCGAGCCGGGCGCGAGCGCTACGAACAGCTGAAGAAGGCCGCGCAGCAGCTGGCCGAGAATCCCGCCGTGCGGAACGCGGCGGAGTCCGCCGCGCACGGCGGCCGGGACTTCGCCGGCAAGGCGTACCACTCGGTGAGCGAGAAGGTGGGGGACAAGGTCCCCGTGTCCGTCTCCGACCGGGTGCGCTCGCTGCGGGAGCGCAACGGCCACACAGGCAGCGACGACTGGGGTACGACGAACACCTGACGAACACCTGAGACTCCTTCCGTGCCGGGCGCGCAGCCCGGCACGGGACGGTCCGGCGTACGGACCGGTCCTCGGGTGCGGCAGAATCGTGTCCATGGGCATAGTGGCCGGCTTGGACAGTTCATCCGCCTTCACGCACATCGTCGTCTGCGACACGGACACCGGTGCGGTACTGCGGCAGGGGTACGCAGCGCATCCCGTCGAGGCCAAGGCCTCCGAGGTGGATCCGCAGGCGTGGCTGCTCTCACTCGGTGAGGCGGCCTCCGGAGGGCTGCTCGAAGGTGTGCAGGCCATCGGTGTGTCCGCGCAGCAGCACGGGCTGCTGCCGCTGGACCACCAGGGCAATCTCGTGCGGCCGGCGTTGCTCGGCAACGACCGGCGGGCGCAGGCAGCCGCGGCCGATCTGGTCGACGGGCTCGGTGGGCGGCAGGCCTGGGCCGAGGCCGTGGGCGCCGTGCCGCAGGCCGCGCAGCCCGTGTCGAAGCTGCGCTGGCTGGCGCGCTCGGAGGCGGAGAACGCGCAGCGGGTCGCCGCCGTCCTCCAGCCGCACGACTGGCTGGTGTGGCAGCTGCTCGGCCGGCCCGCCCGCCGGACGACCGACCGGGGTGCCGCGTCAGGTACGGGCTACTGGTCGGCGAGCACCGGGTCCTACCGGCCGGATCTCGTGGAGCTGGCGCTCGGCCATCAGGCCGCTCTGCCCGAGGTGCTCGGCCCGGCCGACGCGGCGGGGACGACGCCGGAGGGGCTGCTGATCTCGGCGGGCACCGGCGAGACGATGGCCGCGGCCTTCGGGCTCGGTGTCGCCGTCGGAGACGCCGTGGTGTCGCTGGGGGCCTCGGGCTCGGTGATGGCCGTGCATCACGAGGCGCTGGCCGACCCCACGGGGATGATCACCTCCTTCGCCGACGCGACCGGGATGCATCTGCCGGTGGTCCACACCTCGAACGCGGTACGCGCCCTGCGCGGTACGGCCGAGATGCTGGGGGTGGACGGCCTCGACGAACTGTCCGCGCTGGCGCTGAAGTCGACGCCGGGTTCTTCGGGGCTCGTCCTGCTCCCCTATCTGGAGGGTGAGCGCACCCCGCAGCTCCCGCACACCGCAGGGACGCTGAGCGGGCTGCGGCGTGAGTCGATGAAGCCGGAGCATCTGGCGCGGGCCGCCTTCGAGGGGATGCTGTGCTCGCTGGCCGACGCCCTCGACGTGCTGCGGGACCGGGGTGTGGAGGTGAGGCGGGTGTTCCTGCTGGGCGCCGCCGCCGAACTCCCCGCCGTGCAGGCCATGGCACCCGGGGTGTTCGGCACCCAGGTCGTCGTGCCGCAGCCCGCCGAGTACGCGGCGCTGGGCGCCGCCCGGCAGGCGGCGTGGGCGCTCGGGGTCTCGCAGGGGACGCTCGACCCGCGCACTCCCCCGGCCTGGCAGGACGCCGCGGCGCAGGTGCTGGATCCGGGTGAGGAGCTCGCGGTGGGCCGCGCGGTGCGCCAGCAGTACGGCGCCACCCGCGACCAGATCCACCCCGGGGCGTTCGGCGAAACCGACTGAGGAGGCACCTGAGGAGGCGCCCGAGGAGAGCGGGGCACCGGCCGAGGAGGGCCGTGCCGGCCGAGGGGCGCGCGGCCCCGGACTTTTGACCGGGACTTGGAGAAAAGCGTTGGCAGTCGGGGTCCGGGGTGCCGGACTATGGACCGGCCTCTGCCCTTCGCCGACCCGAGAGACTCGCGTGCTCATAAAACTCCTGCGGACCTATCTGGGTCCGTACAGACGTCCCATCGTGCTGCTGGTGCTGCTCCAGCTCCTGCAGACCTGCGCAAGCCTCTATCTGCCCACCCTCAACGCGGACATCATCGACAACGGTGTCGTGCAGGGTGACACGGGCTACATCCTGGAATTCGGCGGCGTGATGATCGCCGTCAGCGTCATCCAGATCATCTGCAACGTCGGGGCGGTCTACTACGGCGCCCGTACGGCCTCCGCTCTCGGACGGGACGTGCGGGCGTCGATCTTCGACCGGGTGCAGTCGTTCTCCGCCCGTGAGGTGGGGCGGTTCGGGGCTCCTTCGCTGATCACCCGTACGACCAATGACGTGCAGCAGATCCAGATGCTCGTCCTGATGGCGTTCACCTTGATGGTTTCGGCGCCCATCATGTGTGTCGGCGGCGTCATCATGGCGCTCGGTCAGGACATCCCGCTGTCGGCGGTGCTGCTGGGCGTGCTGCCGGTTCTCGGTATCGCGGTGAGCCTCATCGTGCGCAGGATGCGGCCTCTGTTCCGCACGATGCAGGTGCGGCTGGACAAGGTGAACCGTGTGCTGCGGGAGCAGATCACCGGCAACCGCGTCATCCGTGCCTTCATCCGTGACGACTACGAGGAGAAACGCTTCCGCGGTGCCAACACGGAGCTGACGGCGGTGGCGCTGTCGACGGGGCGGCTGATGGCTCTCATGTTCCCGACGGTGATGACCGTGGTGAACCTGTCGTCCATCGCCGTGGTCTGGTTCGGCGCGCACCGCATCGACAGCGGCGGGATGCAGATCGGGGCACTGACCGCCTTCCTCGCGTATCTGATGCAGATCGTGATGTCGGTGATGATGGCCACCTTCATGTTCATCATGGTGCCGCGCGCGGAGGTCTGCGCCGAGCGCATCGAGGAGGTCCTGGGGACCGAGTCGAGCGTGGTCCCGCCCACCTCCCCGGTCACGAAGCTGCTCAAGCACGGCCATCTGGAGATACGGGACGCGGAGTTCCGCTTCCCGGGTGCCGAGGAACCGGTGCTGCGCTCGGTCGATCTCGTGGCGCGGCCCGGGGAGACGACCGCGATCATCGGGTCGACGGGCAGCGGGAAGTCGACGCTGCTCGGGCTCGTACCTCGGCTGTTCGACGCGACTGACGGCGATGTACTGGTCGACGGTACGGATGTGCGGACCCTGGATCCGGTGCTGCTGGCGAAGACCGTGAGCCTGGTCCCGCAGAAGCCGTATCTCTTCTCGGGGACGGTCGCGACGAATCTGCGCTACGGCAATCCGGACGCCACCGACGAGGAGCTGTGGCACGCGCTGGACGTGGCGCAGGCGAAGGGCTTCGTGGAGGGTCTCGAACACGGTCTGCACGCACCGATAGCTCAGGGCGGCACCAATGTCTCCGGTGGCCAGCGGCAACGGCTCGCCATCGCGCGGACGCTGGTGCAGCAGCCGGAGATCTATCTCTTCGACGACTCGTTCTCGGCCCTGGACTACGCGACGGACGCCGCGCTGCGCGCCGCGCTGTCCCGCGAGACGGAGGGGGCGACCGTGGTGATCGTGGCGCAGCGGGTGTCCACGATCCGTGACGCCGACCGGATCCTGGTGCTGGACGAGGGCCGGGTCGTCGGGACGGGCAGCCATCACGAGCTGATGGACGGCAATGAAACCTACCGGGAGATCGTGCTCTCCCAGCTGACGGAAGCGGAGGCCGCCTGATGGCTGGACCGGGCGGACGGATGATGGCCGGAGCGCCCACCGAGCGGTCCATGGACTTCAAGGGGTCCGGGAAGCGGCTTCTGCGGAGGTTCAGCAAGGAGAAGTCCTCGCTGTATCTGATGCTGGCGGCCGGCACGCTGAGCGTGGCGTTCTCCGTGGTGGGACCGAAGATCCTCGGTAAGGCGACGGACCTGATCTTCGCGGGTGTCGTCGGACGGCAGATACCGGGCGGCACGACGAAGGACCAGGCCGTCGACGGCCTGCGCGAGCAGGGCAACGGCGGGCTCGCCGACATGCTGAGCGGGGTGGACTTCACCCCGGGCGACGGCATCGACTTCGGCGCGGTGGGGCAGGTCCTGCTGGCGGCGCTGGTGGTGTACGTCGGCGCGGGGCTGCTGATGCTGGTGTCGACCCGGCTGTCGATCCGGGTGATCAACCGGGTCGTCTTCCAGCTGCGCGAGGACCTGCAGACCAAGCTGGCACGGCTCCCGCTCTCCTATTTCGACCGGCAGCAGCGCGGTGAGGTGCTGAGCCGGGCGACGAACGACATCGACAACATCTCGCAGACGATGCAGCAGACGATGGGCCAGCTCATCAACTCCCTGCTGACCATCGTCGGTGTGCTGATCATGATGTTCTGGATCTCGCCGCTGCTCGCCCTGGTCGCGCTGGTGACGATCCCGCTGTCCGTGTTCGTCGCGGCGCGCGTCGGCAAGCGCTCGCAGCCGCACTTCGTGGCGCAGTGGAAGGTGACGGGCAAGCTCAACGCCCACATCGAGGAGATGTACACCGGCCACAGCCTGGTGAAGGTCTTCGGTCGGCAGGAGGAGTCCGCGAAGGACTTCGCCGAGCAGAACGACGCGCTGTACGAGGCGGGCTTCAAGGCCCAGTTCAACAGCGGGATCATGCAGCCGCTGATGATGTTCGTGTCGAACCTGAACTATGTGCTGGTCGCGGTCGTCGGCGGGCTGCGGGTGGCGTCGGGTGCCCTGTCGATCGGTGATGTCCAGGCGTTCATCCAGTACTCGCGGCAGTTCTCGATGCCGCTGACGCAGGTCGCCTCGATGGCGAACCTGGTGCAGTCGGGCATCGCGTCCGCCGAGCGGGTCTTCGGCCTGCTGGACGCCGAGGAGCAGGCGCCCGACCCCGACCCGGCCGAGCGGCCGAAGGAGCTGCGCGGCAGTGTCGCGCTGGAGAACGTGTCCTTCAGGTACGACCCGGAGAAGCCGCTCATCGAGGATCTCTCGCTGAGCGTGGAGCCGGGTCACACGGTCGCGATCGTGGGCCCGACCGGCGCGGGCAAGACGACGCTGGTCAATCTGCTGATGCGGTTCTACGAGGTCACGGGCGGCCGGATCACCCTCGACGGGGTCGACGCGGCGAAGATGTCGCGGGACGAACTCCGGTCGGGCATAGGCATGGTGCTCCAGGACACCTGGCTGTTCGGCGGCACGATCGCGGAGAACATCGCCTACGGTGCCTCGCGCGATGTGACCCGTGAGGAGATCGAGGAGGCCGCGCGGGCGGCCCACGCCGACCGTTTCGTCCGTACGCTCCCCGACGGGTACGACTCGGTGATCGACGACGAGGGCGCCGGGGTCAGCGCGGGCGAGAAGCAGCTGATCACCATCGCGCGGGCGTTCCTGTCCGACCCGGTGATCCTGGTGCTCGACGAGGCCACCAGCTCGGTGGACACGCGTACCGAGGTGCTGATCCAGAAGGCGATGGCACGGCTGGCCCACGGCCGTACGAGCTTCGTGATCGCGCACCGGCTCTCGACGATCCGGGACGCGGATGTGATCCTCGTGATGGAGAACGGCTCGATCGTCGAGCAGGGCACGCACGACGAACTGCTGGCCGCCAAGGGCGCCTACGCCCGGCTGTACGCGGCGCAGTTCGCCGAGGCGCCGGCCGAGGTCGACTGACGGCGCCGTCCGGCAGCGGTACGAGGGGGAACGGGGCGAGGATGGCAGAGCGCGGCGGGGGAAAGAGGGCAGGCGGCGATCGCGGGACCGGCGTCGCGCTCGGAATGAGCGTGGGTACGGGGCTCGGGGTGGCGTTCGGTGCGCTGACCGGAAATCTGGCCCTGGGCGTCGGCGTCGGGATGGTCCTGGGCGTATCGGCCGGCGCTCTGCTGGGGGCAGCGGCGGAGAGGCGGAAGAAGGGCGGCGGAAGCGGTTCGTAGGGGGTTCACGAGCCGCCGCCGCTCAGTCCAGGTAGCCCCTGAGCTGGTCGGCGAAGGCGTGGCCCCGTAGCTTGTCGAGCGTCTTGGACTCGATCTGGCGGATGCGTTCGCGTGTCACGCCGAAGAGCCTGCCGATCTCCTCGAGCGTGCGGGGCCGCCCGTCGTCCAGCCCGTAGCGCAGCTGGACGACCTTCCTCTCCCGCTCCCCCAGGGTGGAGAGCACCGTCTCCAGGTGCCGGCGCAGCAGGAGGAAGGCCGCGGTCTCCACGGGTGAGGCGGCGTCGCCGTCCTCGATGAGGTCACCGAAGGCGACGTCGTCCTCCTCGCCCACGGGGGCGTGCAGGGACACGGGTTCCTGGGCGAGCCGCCGGACCTCGACGACGCGTTCGGGCGTCAGGTCGAGCTGGGCGGCGACCTCTTCGGCCGTCGGCTCGTAGCCGCGTTCCTGGAGCATGCGGCGCTGGACGCGGACGACCCGGTTGATCAGCTCGACGACGTGCACCGGGACTCTTATGGTCCTGGCCTGGTCGGCCAGTGCGCGGGACATCGCCTGGCGGATCCACCAGGTCGCGTACGTGGAGAACTTGTAGCCCCGCGCGTAGTCGAATTTCTCGACCGCTCTGATCAGCCCGAGGTTCCCCTCCTGGACCAGGTCGAGCATGGTCAGGCCCCGTCCCACGTAGCGCTTGGCCACGGAGACCACGAGGCGGAGGTTGGCCTCGATGAGCCGGCGCTTCGCCATCCGCCCCATGACCACGATCCGGTCCAGGTCGAGGGCGAGCCCGGCGTCGGGTTCCGGGGTGCCGGTCAGTCGTTCCTCGGCGAAGAGTCCCGCTTCGACCCGGCGGGCGAGGTCCACCTCGTCGGCGGCGCTGAGCAGCGGTATCCGGCCTATCTCCCGCAGGTACTGGCGGAAGAGATCGGATGTCGGGCCGCCTGTTTCCGGGCGGCCGCGCGACTCGGAGGACTCGGGAGGCTCCACCGGTTCCTCCAGCACCGGCTCGGGCGTGCCCGTCGTCTCCGGGTGACGCGTGACCCGGTTCTGCGCGGGAATCGCCGGGACATGCTCGGTCGTGGTCGGCACGGTCCGGGTCTGCACGGGGGCGACCTCCAGGTGATCGCTGCCGGATCGCGGGGGATGGAGGTCCGCCCCGGGCGGACCGGCCGCGCTCCGATGACTCAGGCACCGTCCCCCAGTGTGGGGTACGACACATCACTGCCACGAGGGGCGTGCGGTGACTTTCTGGGTCCGGAGCGTGGCGGGGCGGCCCGGGGGCCGTATATCGGGTCAGAGGGCGTCGGCGCCGTGGCTGCGCAGCGACTGGGCGTACTGCTGGAGGACCCAGACCTCGTTCTGCGCGGCCGCCAGATGATCCGGGGCGACATTGCTGCCGAGCCGGGCGAGGCTGCCCTGGACGTCGTCGATCCTGCGGTCGACGGCGCGCAGACGGACCTTGACCAGATGCTGGCCGGCGTACGACTCGTCGATGGACTTGCCGTGGAAGACCTCGACGGCGAGCTCGGTGACGAGCTTGCGCACCGTGTCGTCGGGGGTCGCGTCGAGCACCTGGACCAGATATTCGCGGGTCTCGGCGACGCCCAGCTCCGCGCCGCCGGCCTCCGCGATGCACTGGCGCACCGCCGCGTACGGCGGGGCGGTGAACTCGTCGACGCCGTACGCGTCGAACGCCGGGGAGACCAGGGCGGGCTTCTGCAGGGCGAGCTTGAGCAGCTCGCGCTCCGTGCGGTGGGCGGGGCTGCGGAGGTTGAGCGCGGGGCCCGGCGGTGCCTTCGGCGCCTGGATCTGCTCGCGCGGGGGGCCGCCCCGGGAGGGCCCGCCCCGCGAGGGGCCGCGCTCGCCCCGGTCGCGGGCCCAGCGGGCGAGCTGCCCGACGCGCTTGACCACGAACTGGGTGTCCAGGATGCCGAGCAGCCCGGCCAGCTGGACGGCGACCTCGTGCTGCGAGGAACTGTTCTTGATACGGGCGACCACGGGCCCGGCCTCGTCGAGCGCCGCGGCGCGGCCCGCCGGGGTCTCCAGGTCGTATCGGCCGACGATCTGGCGGAGCGCGAACTCGAAGAGCGGGGTGCGGGGCTCGACCAGGTCGCGGACGGCGTCGTCACCCTTGGCGAGCCGCAGGTCGCACGGGTCCATGTTGTCGGGGGCGATGGCGATGTACGTCTCGGCGGCGAACTTCTGGTCGTCCTCGAAGGCGCGCAGGGCGGCCTTCTGGCCCGCGGCGTCACCGTCGAAGGTGAAGATGACGCGGGCGCTGCCGTTGTCCATCAGGAGCCGTCGGAGGATCTTGATGTGGTCGTTGCCGAACGAGGTGCCGCAGGTGGCGATGGCGGTAGTGACCCCGGCGAGGTGGCAGGCCATGACATCGGTGTATCCCTCGACGACGACGGCTCTGCTCGCCTTGGCGATGTCCTTCTTGGCCAGGTCGATGCCGTACAGCACCTGGGACTTCTTGTAGATCGAGGTCTCGGGGGTGTTGAGGTACTTCGGGCCGTTGTCGTCGTCGCGGAGCTTGCGGGCACCGAAGCCGACGGTGTCGCCCGAGGTGTCGCTGATCGGCCACATCAGCCGGCCGCGGAAGCGGTCGATGGGGCCGCGGCGGCCGTCCTGGGAGAGACCGGAGCTGATGAGCTCCTTGTCGCTGAAGCCCTTGCCGCGCAGGAAGCGGGTGAGGTGGTCCCAGCCGGCGGGGCTGTAGCCGACGCCGAAGTGGGCCGCCGCGTCCTGGTCGAAGCCGCGTGCGGCGAGGAACGCCCGGCCGATCTCCGCTTCCGGGCCGTTCAGCTGCTCGCGGTAGAAGTCGGCGGCGATCTTGTGTGCCTCGACCAGGCGGATGCGCTCGCCGCGCTGGTGGGAGGGGTTGTAGCCACCCTCCTCGTACCGCAGGGTGATGCCCGCCTGGCCGGCGAGGCGCTCGACCGTCTCCGAGAAGGTGAGGTGATCGATCTTCATCACGAAGGCGATCGTGTCGCCGCCCTCCTGGCAGCCGAAGCAGTGGAACAGGCCCTTGCCCGGACTCACCTGGAAGGAGGGGGACTTCTCGTCGTGGAAGGGGCAGAGTCCCTTGAGGTTTCCGCCGCCCGCGTTGCGCAGCTGAAGGTACTCGGACACGACGGCGTCGATCGGGACCGCGTCCCGGACCGCCTTCACGTCGTCGTCATTGATCCTGCCTGCCACGTGTGAAGTCTACGGGTGGGGCCGGACGACCGGGACCGGCCGGCTGCGCGGGGCCCTCCCCGGGCGCCGGCCGGTCGTCCGATGCCCGGGCCGGCGCTCAGAGCAGCGAGTCCAGCGGCACCGTGGGGTCGCCCAGGGTGTCCGGATCGACCGGCTCCGCGGCCCTGATCAGCTTCTGGATGCTCTCGGTGACGTCCCACACATTGACGTTCATCCCGGCGAGCACCCGGTGGTCCTTCAGCCAGAAGGCGATGAACTCGCGCTTTCCGGCGTCGCCCCGGATGACGACCTGGTCGTACGAACCGGGCGGCGCCCAGCCGGAGTACTCCAGACCGAGGTCGTACTGGTCGGAGAAGAAGTACGGCACACGGTCGTACGGGACGTCCTGGCCGAGCATCGCCTTCGCGGCGGCGGGGCCGGTGTTCAGGGCGTTCGCCCAGTGCTCCACGCGCAGCCGGCCCCCGAAGAGCGGATGGTCCACGGACGCGATGTCCCCGGCGGCGTAGATGTGCGGGTCGGAGGTACGCAGCGAGGCGTCGACGACGACACCGCCGCCCTCGGCACGGCTCGCTGTGTCGAGCCCGGCGGCCTCGGCCAGCGAGGTGCGCGGGGCCGCGCCGATCGCGGCGAGCACGTCGTGGGCGGGGTGCTCCTCGCCGTCGTCGGTACGGGCGGCGAGGACCAGGCCGTCCTGCCCGGTGATCTCGGTGAGGCGGGCGCCGAAGTGGAAACGGACGCCGTGCTCGGCGTGCAGCTCGGTGAAGATCTGGCCGACCTCGGGGCCGACGACGTGGTGCAGCGGGGTCGCCGACGGGGCGACGACGGTGACCTCGGCGCCGTAGCCGCGGGCCGCCGCGGCGACCTCCAGGCCGATCCAGCCGGCTCCGGCGATCACCAGGTGGCCGTTGTCGCGGCCGAGGGCGGCGAGGACGTTACGCAGCCGGTCGGCGTGGGCGAGGCGGCGCAGGTGGTGGACGCCCACCAGGTCGGTGCCCGGGATGTCGAGGCGGCGGGGCTCGGCTCCGGTGGCCAGCAGCAGCTTGTCGTAGTGGACGACGGTGTTGTCGCCGAGCTGCACCGACCGGCCGTCCCGGTCGATGGAGGTGACCATCTGGCCGAGGTGCAGCTCGATGTCGGCGCCCGCGTACCAGGCGGTCTCGTGGACGAAGGTGGAGTCCCGCTCGTCCTTGCCCAGGAGGTAGCCCTTGGACAGGGGAGGCCGCTCGTAGGGATGGTCGCGCTCGTCGCCGATGAGGATCACCCGGCCGCTGAAGCCCTCCGCCCGGAGTGTCTCGGCCGCCTTCGCTCCGGCGAGCCCTCCGCCGATGATGACGAACGTCCGATGTGCGTCGACCACTTGATGCCTCCTCGGTACTGTGCTGCGCGGCGCCGCCACCTGCGAGCGTCCCGCACGCAGGGTGATGGCGAAAGAGGGTGTGCCCCGATCAGGTCACCGCCGCTGGCATGTGGCCCGGTCATGCCCCAGTCTGCCCAATGCTCGTGAGACTCCCGTGAAGGGACCGCGCGGAGGCGTCCGTCAGTGCGGCGATCTGGTCGACGAGTACCCTCTTGCGGGCCCGGTCGTCGGGGGCCGCCGTGTACAGCGCGTGGAACTGCGGCTCAAGACCTTCGGGCGCGCGGGCGGTCAGGGCGGCGGCCAGCTCGGCGATGACGATCCGCTGGTCCGCGCGGATGGCCTCCTGCTCGGCGCGCTGCATGACGTAACGGTCGGCGACGGCCTTGAGGACGGCGCATTCGTTGCGCACCTCACGCGGGACGATCAGCTCGGCGCCGTATCTGCCGAGCCGCCCAGGTCCGTACGCGGAGTGGGTCGCGGCCTCGGCCGCGAGGCAGAACCGGCCGATGAGCTGGCTCGTCGTGTCCTTCAGCCGGGCCTGGGCGACCGCCGTGCCGTCGTAGCCGTGTGGCCACCACTCCTGGGCGGTGAGCCGGTCGAGGGCGTCGGCGAGCTCCTGCGGGTCGGTGTCCGCCGGGACGTACCGTCCGATGGCGACGCCCCAGATCTCCGCGCGCTCCGGTTCGGAGAAGAGGCAGCCCGGGTCGATGTGTCCGGCGTGCAGTCCGTCCTCGAAGTCGTGCACGGAGTAGGCGACGTCGTCGGACCAGTCCATCACCTGGGCCTCGAAGCATCTGCCGTCCTGCGGCGCGCCCTTGCGGATCCAGGAGAAGACCGGCAGGTCGTCCTCGTACACCCCGAATTTCGGTGAGCCGGGGTCGGCGGGGTGCTCGCCCCGGGGCCAGGGGTATTTGGTGGCGGCGTCCAGGGCGGCCCGGGTCAGATTGAGTCCGACACTGACGAGCTCGCCGCTGCGCGGGTCGCGGACGAAGCGCTTGGGTTCGAGCCGGGTCAGCAGGCGCAGCGACTGGGCGTTCCCCTCGAAGCCGCCGCAGTCCGAGGCGAAGTCGTTGAGCGCCTGTTCGCCGTTGTGGCCGAAGGGCGGGTGGCCCATGTCGTGGGAGAGGCAGGCCGCTTCCACGAGGTCGGGGTCGCAGCCGAGCGCGGCGCCGAGCTCCCGGCCGACCTGGGCGCACTCCAGGGAGTGGGTGAGCCGGGTCCGGGGACTGGCGTCCCAGGCCAGACCGCGGGTGCCTGGCGTGACGACCTGGGTCTTGCCGGCGAGCCTGCGCAGGGCGGCGGAGTGGAGCACCCGGGCACGGTCACGCTGGAAGGCGGTGCGGCCTGGCCGCTTGTCGGGCTCGGTGTCCCAGCGCTCGGTGTCGGCGGCGCCGTAGGGCGTGTCGGGCGTGTCCCTGGGGTCGTGCGTACCGTCCATGTCTTTGACATTAGACCGGCGGGCTGACAGGAGGGGTCAGGCGGAGGCCAGGAGGGGCGGGTGCGTCAGGGCGCCGGCTGCGGGGGCCGGGCCGGTCAGGGCCTGGTCGTAGCGGTGGAGCAGGAGGCGTGCCAGGGCGGGGTGTGCGCCGATGGGAGCCGCGGCGATGCCCGGTGCGGCGGCGGCCGAGAGGGTCGCGAAGCGGCCGGGGGCCGTGAAGTACGACGCGAGGGCCACCCGGTGGCGGCCACGGGCGGCGAGCGCCCGCACGGCGGCCGGCACGTCGGGCGTGGCCGCCGATGCGTACGCGGGTATGACGGGCACTCCGCCGATGCGGTCGCTGAGCATCGCGGCGGTACGGCGCGCGTCGACGTCCGAGTCGGGGTCGCGCGACCCGGCGGCGGCCAGCACGACGGCGGTGTTGCCGCTCCTGGCGTCCTCGTCCCGCCAGCCCGCCTCCAGAAGGCGCTCGTACAGGGCTTCGACGAGCAGGGGGTGCGGTCCGAGCGGGGCCGCGATCCGGGTCCTGAGCCGGGGCGCGGACGCCGCGGCCCGGGGCAGGTCGTGCCGTACGTGGTGACCCCGGCCGAGCAGCAGCGGTACGAGCACGGCGTCGCCCCGCCCGACGGCGTCGAGTGTGTCCGGCAGCAGGGGCTCGTTGAGCTCGATGTGGCCGAGCCTGACGTCGAGGCACGGCCGCAGCTCCCGTACCCGGTCCAGCAGCTCCAGGACGGTGCGCAGGGCCTGCGGGTCCCGGCTGCCGTGCGCGACGGCGACCAGGGTGGGGGCGGAGCTGCGGGGGCTGCGGTGCATGGGCCTGCGGGTTCCGTTCAGGGAGACGAGGCTGAGCTGGGTGCCGAGCTGTGCGGTGATACGGGTCAGGAGCTGCGCTGCGCTGTCGAGGGGCTGGGGCTCACGGGGGTGTTCCGGTGCCGGCTCCGTCATGGACCGATGGTGCCGGGAGGACGTTGCCGGGCCGTTTCGCACCGGTGACGGGTGTTTGCGTCCGCCTCACAGGGCGGGGGTCCTCGGTGTCAGTGGCTGTTCACACCGGTCGCACTGGAGCGAACCGTTCGCCCTCGCCGTTCGTCCCCTCCCTGTGAGAGCCGGTCCACGAGTGATCCGGTACGAGCGCGGAGGGGCGCCGCATGTGGTTGAGGACCCGGCGGGGGCAGCGGCGGCTGGTGCAGGTGCTGATGCTGGCCTGCGCGGTGGCGCTGGCGCCCGCGGCCTGGCTGCACACCGCGGCCGACGCCCGGGTGCGCACGGTGGCGGACGCGCCGGCGCGGGAGGTCGCCGTGGTGTTCGGGGCGGGGCTGCGGGAGGGCCGGCCCTCGCCCTATCTCGCGCACCGGCTGGACGCCGCCGCCGAGCTGTACAGGGCGGGCAAGGTCCGGGTCGTGCTGGTCACCGGGGACAACAGCCGCGCGGAGTACGACGAACCGGACGCCATGCGTACGTATCTCACCGCGCGGGGCGTCCCGGACGGACGGATCGTCAGCGACTACGCGGGCTTCGACACCTGGGACTCCTGCGTCCGGGCCAAGAGGATATTCGGGGTCGACCGGGCCGTGCTGGTGAGCCAGGGCTTCCACATACGCCGGGCGATCGCCCTCTGCCGGTCCGCGGGGATCGAGGCGTACGGGGTGGGGGCCGACGACGTCCACGATGTCACCTGGTACTACGGCGGGACGCGGGAGGTGTTCGCGGCGGGCAAGGCACTCCTGGACGCCGTGTTCGAACCGGACCCGCACTTCCTCGGCCCGAAGGAGCCGGGGGTGACGGAGGCGCTCACGGATGACCTCACGGCGTCGGGCGGGGCGGACGGGGCCGGCGGGGCGGGCTGAGCCAGTCGCCGTTCGGTACGGGTGTGCCGCCGGCGCGCAGGGAGCGGGCGACAGGGGCGGCGGCGAGATAGACCCAGGCGCGGACGGACCCGCCCCGGCCGGAAGGGGCCTTCCCGGGACCGCCGGAAGCGCCTGTCCTGGGACCGCCGGAAAGGTCCGCCTCGGGACCGACAGGGGCGTCCGGCGTCACGGGGACGGCCCGCCGGGCCACCCGCTCGTACAGATTGCGCGGGTGGTCCGGGCCCAGGTACTGCTCCAGGCCGTCCAGCATCGCGAGCAGTTCCGCGTACGCGCCGGGCGCCGCTGTGACCAGCGCGCCACGGACGGTGCCGTGGCCCTCGATCGCGTACGGATAGCCCGGACCCTCGTAGAGGAGGGCGCCGGGCAGCAGGGCCGGGCGCTCCTCCTGGGTGCGGCCCCGGAGGAACCGGTCATGGTTCGGCTCACCGGGGAGCAGCGTGCCGTACACGAAGAAGGGCGGCTCGACTTCGGTCACAGCGTCGCGACGGGCGCCGTTTCCGCGGACACCCAGTCGAGATAGCGCCGGCTGCCGCGCACGACGGGCGTCGCGATGATCTCGGGCGTCGCGTAGTCGTGCGCGGCGACCAGGTGGGCCTCCAGCTCGTCGTACCGTCCGGCCGTCGTCTTGAACAGCACCTGCCACTCCTCACCGGACTCGATGGCTCCCTCCCACCGGTACACGGAGATGACGGGCGCGGAGATCTGGGCACAGGCGGCGAGTCGTGCGTCCACCGCGCCCCCGGCCAGGGCCTTGGCCTTCTCCTCACTGTCCGTCGTGGTCAGTACGGTCAGCCATGCGGGCTCGGTCATCCCCTGGTCTCCTCGCTGTCGGTGTCCGTGGCCCCTCGATTGTCGCTCCCGCGACCTCAGCCGCCGTACGGGTGCCGGGTCCTGGCCTCGCGCAGGGCGCGGCCCCACCAGACGAGCTGGTCGAGCAACCGCTTGGCCGCCCCGTCGACCTGGACCGGGTCCTTGGGCACGCCCCGGTCGTCGAAGAGTGCGCCCGCGTTGTGGAAGGAGACGGTGTCGCGGACGGTGACGGTGTGCAGTTCGGCGAAGACCTGGCGCAGGTGTTCGACGGCCCGCAGGCCGCCGGAGATTCCGCCGTACGACACGAAGGCGACGGGCTTGGCCTGCCATTCGGCGAAGTGCCGGTCGATGAGGTTCTTCAGCGGGGCCGGGTAGGAGTGGTTGTACTCGGGGGTCAGCACGACGAAGGCGTCGGCACGGGCCAGTCGGGGGGCCACCTCGACGGCGACGGTGGCGGGCGGCTCGGTCTCGGCGACATCGATCAGCTCGGTCTCGATGTCCGGGTGGCCGTCGGCCCGCCCGAGGAACCACTGGGCGACGACGGGGCCGAAGCGGCCCTCGCGGTTGCTGCCGAGGATCACGGCCACCTTCAGCGGGGCGTCGGTCGGGGCGGGAACTGCTGTGTTGAGGTCCATGCCGAGCAGACTCACACCTCAACCGTGATTGAGGTCAAGCGCGGCTCCGCGGCACTACGCTGAGGGCCATGACATCCCCCGCACCGGACCTCTACGTCGAGTTCGACGGCCACCCCGCCACCGGGGAGGATCTGCGGATCCCCGCGTTCTCCGGGTTCGGCCATTTCACCGCGATGCAGGTCAGGGAGCGCACGGTGCGCGGCCTCGCCCTGCATCTGGACCGGCTGGAATCCGCGAACCGGGAGCTGTTCGAACTGCCCCTGGAACGGGAGTACTTGCGTGGGCTGATCGGGCACGCGCTCGACGGCGCCGGGGCACGGGACGCGTCGGTGCGGGTGCACGGCTTCCTGCCGCCCGGCAGCACGCGGACGGCGCTGATGGTGACGGTGCGGGGGCCGGCCAGGGCGGACGGCGCACCGCGGAGCCTGATGTCGGTCCCGTACGCGCGCTCCGTGCCGCACATCAAGCGTCCCGGTGAGTTCAGCCAGACCTACTACGGGCAGCAGGCGAGGCAGGCGGGCTTCGACGAGGCACTGCTGACCTTGCCCGGCGGTACGGTGGCCGAGGGGTCGATCACCAACATCGGCTTCTGGGACGGCACTTCGGTCGTCTGGCCGGACGCGCCCGCACTGACCGGCATCACCATGGCACTGCTGGAGAGGGGACTCCCACAGGCCGGTCCGCCCTCGGTGCGGCGCGGGGTGACCCTGGACGGACTCGACGCGTACCGGGCGGCGTTCGTCACCAACTCGCAGGGCATCGCACCGGTCCACCGGATCGACGACACCCCCTTCGCCGTCGACGAGGACGTCATGAAGCTGCTCGGCCAGGTGTACGAGGACGCTCCGCGCGAGACCGTCTGACCTTCGACGCCGCCCGGCCACAGCGGCATGCGGGACCATGGGGCCATGCAGATCCACATCGAAGCCTCGGAACTCCCGGGCCGCACCTGCGGCCCCGACACCGACTTCGCCGACTACCGGAACATCCACGTCGGCGTGCAGCGCAAGGACCGCCCCGGCGAACTGCTCGGACTGCATCCCGGCGACGCGGAGCGCGCCTCCTGGACCCTGGACTGCACAGCCCTGTCCACCGAGGAGGGCATCGAGGTGTCGGGGCCGTACATCCAGAACCGGTTCGGGGGGCGCTTCGTCCATCTGTCCTGGGGCACCGTGGACGACTCCGGCACCTTCACCATGTTCCGCCGGGCCAAGCTGATGATGAGCGACATCGCCCCGCAGGTCCTGGAGGCCGCCACCCGCACCGGGCACCTCACCGCCACGCTCCGTCTGACCGACGACAGGGGCCGGCCGCGGTGCGCCCGCGTACGCCCGCCGGACGTCGGCTGGTCAGCGACGAGCTGAGATCGAGGAGAGAAAGGACGACGCCGCTCCCACCGGTTCCAAGGGGGGATGAACCGGTGGGGGCGGCTGCCGCGGGGCCGGCGGGGGGCTGCCGTCCCGTGGGGGGGGGTAGAGACCGTGTGCCCGGCCCACCGGCACCCATACATGTGAGCTGCGTCACACATTTTCGGGGTACTGGCCTCACCCGATCGGCACCGGCGAACCGGGCGACCTCGCTCACCGCCGCGACCTGCACCGGGTCCGCCCCGGCGGGCGCGTTCCCGGCTCCGTACGGGTGAAAACTGACGCCATGTCAGCATGCGGCCGAAGGCCCGGGCGCCTTGCATCGAGGGCAGGACACATCCGTCTGCCCGGAGGATTCCCATGCACAGCCCTGCCCGCCTCGTGACCGGAACCGCCGCCGCGGCACTCACCGCCGCCGCGCTCGGCCTCGCCATCCCGTCCGCGCACGCGGACAGCCTCGGCAGACCGGGGTTCAGCGCGGCCGCGGACTGCGGGGCCCAGGACACGGCGGGCACCGAAGCGGCGGCCCCCTGCGACGACGGCGGGGCGGCCGGGGGCCTGGGCCGGTCCGGCAGCGTGGCCGGAAACCTCGTGGCGGGAAACCTCGGGGCCGAAAGCCCGGCAGCCGATGACGCCGGAGCCGACGCCCCAGGAGCCGATGCCCCAGGACCGGCCGACGGTCAGGACCTGGGCGGGGGGCTGGACGCGGCCGATGATCCGGCAGCGGTTTCGGGTTCCTCCTGGCCGGATGCGGAGGCGGAGGAAGAGGGCGACACGGGGATCGGGGACGGGTCCGGCGCCGGAACGCTCCAGCAGCCCGGGACCGGAACCGGAACGGCTCCCGGCACGAAGCCGGGAGATCGCCCGGAGACCCCGCCCTCGCGCGGGACCGACCCCGCCACAGACCCGGGGACCGACCCCGGCGCCGCGAAGCCTCCCGTGTCCCCCGGGCACAGGCCCACGACCGCGCCCAGTCCCAGCCCCAGCCGCCCCTCCGGCCATGTCGGGACGGGTGTGGGCGGCAGCGCCGCCCCCGACACCGCCCAGCTCGCCGCGGGCGCCGGCCTGGTCGGGGCGGCGTCCATCAGCGGTCTGCTGCTCATGCGCCGCCGCCGCGCCGACGGCCCCCGCCACTGAGGCGGCCGGCGGAGGACGGGACGTGGACAGGACGGCACTCAGAGCCAGGGCCTGGCTGGTGGGCGTAGCCGCGCTGTGCGGCACCTGGCTGGTCCACAACGGCGCGGCCCCCCGGACCGTCGCCCCCCAGCCGTCCACCGCCGAGGCCTTCGCGGCGGGCCCCGAGGTGCGGCCTGGCGCCCGGGCCGCCGAACCGCTGCGCGCCTCAGGACCTGTCAGGATCCGCATCCCGGGCATCGGGGTGGACGCGCCCATGACGGGCCTCGCGCTGGGCGCGGACGGCAGCCTCGACGCTCCACCCGCCGCCGACCGGAATCTCGCGGGCTGGTTCGAGGGGGGCACACCGCCCGGCGCCAAGGGCACCGCCGTCGTGGCCGGCCACGTCGACAACGCTGAGGGGCCGTCCGTGTTCTACGCACTCGGCTCCCTGAAGAAGGGCGCGGAGGTCGAGATCGACCGCCGGGACGGCCGCACCGCCGTCTTCTCGGTCGACGCGGTCGAGGTGTACGAGAACGACGCGTTCCCCGACAAGCGGGTCTACGGCCCCACCCCGCACGCTTCCCTGCGGTTGATCACCTGCGGCGGCGGTTTCACCCGCGAGACGGGCTACCAGGGCAATGTAGTGGCGTACGCCCACCTCACGGGGGAGCACTGAACCGGAGAACACCGAACCGGGCAGCACCGGACCGGCGGGCCCGCCCGACGAGCACCGCCCGACGAGCACCGCCCGGGTCAGGCGGTCCACTGGTCGAAGCCGAGCTTGGCGACCAGCGAGAACACCACGATCAGCAGGACCCCGCGGACGAAGTCGCTGCCCTTGCGGAGAGCCATCCGCGCCCCGAGCATCCCGCCCGCCAGATTGAATACGGCCATCAGCGCGGCCAGCTGCCACAGGACGGTGCCCTGGTAGGCGAACATCGCCAGCGCACCGCCATTGGTGCAGACGTTCACGATCTTGGCGGTGGCGGATGCGGTGACCAGGTCGAGGTGGAGCACCGCGGTCAGCGCCAGCACCAGGAAGGTGCCCGTGCCGGGCCCGAACAGCCCGTCGTAGAAGCCGATGCCACCGCCGACCAGCACCACCGCGGTGACCGCGCGGGCCCGCGTGACCTTCCGGTCGGTGCCGTCGCCTGCCGCCGCCGTGCCGAAGGACGGCCGCAGCATCACGAAGGCCGCGACGGCCAGCAGCACCACCATGATCACCGGACGCAGCAGATCGCTGCTGATGCCCGCGGCGAAGAAGGCACCGGTCATCGACCCGGCGAGCGCCATGAGCCCGATCCGCACGGCGGCCCCCACCTGCACCGGCGCCTTCCGTACGTAGGTCACGGCGGCGCCCGAGGTCCCGACGATCGCGACGGCCTTGTTGGTGCCCAGGACGTGCGCGGCCGGGACGTGCGGGAGACCCAGCAGCAGGGCGGGCAGGAGGAGCAGGCCGCCGCCGCCCACCACCGCGTCGATCCAGCCGGCCACGGCGGCGGCCAGACAGAGCAGAACGAGGGTGGTCAGCGTGATCTCGGGCATATCCGCGAGCTTAGAGGGTCCGTCCAACCAGTTGCCGACCATCCATCCCGCCATCCGTCCCGCCGTCCGTCCGGCCCTCACAGAGGCCGTCCGCGCGCGCTGAGCGCAAGGTTCCCGCCGGGAAACAGGAGGGATGCGGTCGGGTAACACCCGCCGCGCACGCTCGTCGGCATGAGGACACGGGCGGCGAACCCGGCACGTGGACCTGGCAGTACGACGACGCCGACGCCCTCCCCACCGACATGTCCCCGCTCCACCTGCTCACCAACGACGGAGGCTCCTGATGCCGGTGTCCACTCCCCCGACCGCTCCCACCGCAGGCGTGCCGACGATCGTGGTCGTCGGGCACGGCATGGTCGGACAGCGGTTCCTGGAAGCGCTCGCCGACCGCGGACTGACCGCGGCCGCCGGCACCGCCAGGGTCGTCGTGCTCTGCGAGGAGCCCCGCCCCGCGTACGACAGGGTGCAGCTGACCTCGTACTTCTCCGGCAGGACGCCCGAGGATCTGTCGCTCGTCGAGCCGGACTTCATGGCGCGCCACGGCATCGAGCTGCGCGTCGGTGATCCGGCGGAGAGCATCGACCGTGAGGGGCGCACGGTCACCGCACGCTCCGGGGAGGTCCTCTCCTACGACACGCTGGTTCTGGCCACCGGCTCGTACCCCTTCGTCCCGCCCGTGCCCGGCAAGGACGCCGAGGGCTGCTTCGTCTACCGCACCATCGAGGACCTCCTCGCGATCGAGGAGTTCGCGAAGCACGCGAGGACCGGCGCGGTCGTCGGCGGCGGGCTTCTCGGTCTTGAGGCCGCCGGCGCGCTGAAGGGGCTCGGGCTCGACACGCACGTCGTGGAGTTCGCCCCCCGGCTGATGCCGGTCCAGGTCGACGACGGCGGCGGTGCCGCGCTGCTGCGCACCATCGAGAACATGGGCCTCTCCGTGCACACGGGTGTCGGCACCCAGGAGGTCACCGTGGGCGGGGACGGCCGGGTCGTCGGCATGTCCCTGTCGGACGGTTCCTCGCTGGAGACGGATCTCGTCGTCTTCTCCGCCGGCGTACGCCCCCGGGACCAGCTGGCCCGCGACTGCGGTCTGGCGGTCGGCCCGCGCGGCGGCATCGTCATCGACGAGGAGTGCCGCACCTCCGACCGGGACGTCTTCGCGATAGGCGAGTGCGCGGTGGCCTCGGACGGCCGGGTCTACGGTCTTGTGGCACCGGGTTACGAGATGGCCCTTGCGGCGGCCGAGGTGATCGCGGGCAACGCGGCCTCCTTCACAGGCGCCGACCTCTCGACGAAGCTGAAGCTGCTCGGTGTGGACGTCGCCTCCTTCGGTGACGCGCACGGCGCGGCCGACGGCTGCCTCGACGTCGTGTACGCGGACTCCCGCTCGGGTGTCTACAAGAAGCTGGTGATCGGCCAGGACGGCACCCTGCTCGGCGGGGTCCTGGTCGGTGACGCCGACCAGTACGGCACGCTGCGGCCGATGACCGGCACGGTGCTCCCCGTCGCCCCCGAGCAGCTGGTGCTGCCGGCCGGCGCGGGCGGCGGCCCGGTCGTCCTCGGCCCGTCCGCGCTGCCCGACGAGGCCGTGATCTGCTCCTGCCACAACGTCACCAAGGGTGCGATCTGCGAGCACACCACGCTGCCCGAGGTGAAGAAGTGCACCAAGGCCGGTACGGGCTGCGGGAGTTGCGTCAAGGTCATCGGACAGCTGCTGCCGCAGCCCGAGGACCAGGGACTGTGCGGCTGCTTCGCGTACACCCGCGGTGAGCTGTACGAGATCGTCCGCACCCTGGGCATCACGACGTACGCCGGACTCCTCGACTCGCACGGCCGCGAGGAGGCGCGTGGCGGCGACGGCTGCGAGATCTGCAAGCCCACGGTCGGCTCGGTCATCGCCTCGCTCGCCCCGACGGTCGGCGCCAGCGGTTACGTCCTGGACGGCGAGCAGGCGGCCCTCCAGGACACCAACGACCACTTCCTGGCCAACCTCCAGCGCAACGGCTCGTACTCCGTCGTGCCGCGCATCCCCGGCGGCGAGATCACCCCGGAGAAGCTGATCGTGATCGGCGAGGTGGCCCGGGACTTCGGTCTCTACACGAAGATCACCGGCGGCCAGCGGATCGACCTCTTCGGCGCCCGCGTCGACCAGCTGCCGCTGATCTGGACGCGTCTGGTGGACGCGGGCTTCGAGTCGGGACACGCGTATGGGAAGTCGTTGCGCACGGTCAAGTCCTGTGTGGGGCAGACCTGGTGCCGCTACGGCGTGCAGGACTCGGTGAGGATGGCCATCGACCTGGAGCTGCGCTACCGGGGTCTGCGCTCCCCGCACAAGCTGAAGTCGGCGGTCTCGGGCTGCGCCAGGGAGTGCGCGGAGGCCCGTGGCAAGGACTTCGGGATCATCGCCACGGCACAGGGCTGGAACCTCTACGTGGGCGGCAACGGCGGCGCCACCCCGCGCCACGCTGACCTGCTCGCCCAGGACCTCTCCGACGCCGAACTGGTCCGTCTCATCGACCGGTTCCTGATGTTCTACATCCGCACGGCGGACCGCCTCGAACGCACCTCGACCTGGCTGGACCGGATCGAGGGCGGCCTGGACCACGTGCGGGACGTCGTCGTCCACGACTCGCTGGGCCTCTGCGACGAACTGGAGCGGCTGATGGCCGACCATGTCACCGGCTACCGCGACGAGTGGGCCGAGACCATCGACGACCCGGAGCGGCTGCGGCGCTTCGTCACCTTCGTCAACGCCCCCGACGCACCCGACCCCTCGGTCAAGTTCGTCCCCGAGCGCGACCAGGTCAAGCCCGACCTGGACATCCTCGCCGGCCCCGTGCTCGCCATCCGTACTCTTGAAGGGACTTCCCGATGACGGTCCAGCCAGTGACGGTCCGGACGGTGGAAACGGCGCAGGACACCCGGACGATCCAGCTTGCCGACGGGGACGCCTGGCTCACGGTCTGCGACCGTGACCTGCTGACCCCGGGACGCGGTGTGGCCGCGCTCCTCCCGGACGGCCGGCAGGTCGCGCTGTTCGTGGACCGGGCGGGCCGGGCGTACGCGATCGACAACCGCGACCCGTTCACCGGTGCGTACGTCCTCTCCCGGGGCCTGGTCGGCTCCGCCGGTGGGCGCCCGTTCGTCGCGTCGCCGCTGCTCAAGCAGCGTTTCGACCTGGCGACGGGCGCCTGCCTGGACGACGACGACGTCTCGGTGCCGGTCTTCCCGGTCCGCGGGGACTAGGTGTATTGCCCCGCAGCGGCCTCACATCCGGACCACGCCGGGTGTCAGGCCTGTCCCTCGACGGCGGCCGGGTCCATCCAGACGACCTCCCAGATGTGGTGGTCGGGGTCCTGGAAGGAACGGCCGTACATGAAGCCCTCGTCCATGGGCTCGTTGGCGAGCGAGCCGCCGTTGGCGAGCGCGGCGTCGGCCAGCTCGTCGACCTTCTCCCGGCTGTCCGCGCTGAGGGCGATGAGGACTTCGGTCGTCCTCGACGCGTCGGCGATCTCCTTCTTGGTGAAGTCCTTGAATCTCGGCTCGCTGATGAGCATGGCGAAGATCGTGTCGCTGATGACCAGACAGGCCGTCGTGTCGTCGCTGAACTGCGGGTTGAAGCCGAAGCCGAGCTTCGCGAAGAAGTTCTTCGTCGTCGCGAGGTCCTTGACCGGCAGGTTCACGAAGATCATCTGAGGCTGGGTCATGATGGTTCCACTCTTCCGTCCGGCACTCTGCGGTGCTCCCACGCGCTCCGTACGAGCGCTCACAAGAGGTAGACCACGGCGAGGCGCGGAACTCATCGCTGACGACCTGGTGCGCGATGGAGAGCGGATCAGCGAGCGGCGTCATGCGGCTTCGAATCCAAGGCGGAGGAGGGAAGCGACGTGGAGCGTCGTTGACCGACGACAACGCCGGAGGCGGAGTCGCAGGGCGTCGGGAGCCCGCTCGCTATCGTGCACCAGGTCGTGAGGGCTGTCCCGTAATCCCTGGCGGGACAGCCCTCAGGGCACGGCGACCGGGGCTCCGCCCCTGAGCAGGGCGGCGCCCAGCGGGGTGAGGGTGTGCAGGACCGAGCTGCCGTGGCGCAGGGTGCGGACCAGGCCGGCCTCGCGCAGCACACTGGCGTGCTGGCTCGCCGACGCCAGTGACACCCCGGTCCTGCGGGCCAGCTCACTCGTCGTGCAGCCGTTGTCTATGGAGTGCAGGACCGTGGAGCGGGTGTGGCCCACGAGCCGGCCGAGCCAGGGACCCGGCTCGGCGACGGCCGGGGCGCCGGGGTGGGTGACCGGGTAGACGAGGACCGGCGGGAGGCCCGGGTCGCGGTAGACGACGGGGGTGCCGCGGCAGAAGAACGACGGCTGCAGGAGCAGGCCGCGCCCGTCGAGCCGCAGCTCCCGGTCCACGGGGTAGTCAGCCTCCAGCACAGGGGACCGCCAGCGGATCATCGGCGGCAGCGTGGCCAGGAGCTCGTCCGCACCGCCGTCCAGCAGGGCGCGCCCCCGGACGGCGCGGTCGGCCTCGACGCTCGCCCTGATGTGCGGCCAGTACGGCTCGACCGCGGCGCGGTGGTAGGCGCGCAGGGTGGTGATGAGGCGCCCCAGCGGCTCCGTACGCCCCTCGGCCAGGGCCTCCGACAGAGCGGCGGCGGCGCCGGACGGCCGTCGCATACGGTCGGCGCCGATCGCCAGCAGCCCGAGTTCCCCACGGATGCGGTCCGCGGGCGTGTCACGCAGCGCCTCCATTCCGGCGTCGAGCCCGAACGGCTCGGCGCCTCCCCCGGAAGGCGTCAGGAAGTCGGGGAAATAGCCGCGGGGCGGAACGACCGCGGACAGCACACGCGCTTCACCATTCAACCGGTTACGGGATTCCTTCCGCCATTTCCCGAACACCGTGGACCCCCGTCTGTCTCTCAGCCGGTGAAAACTGAGGATGGTCTCCCACATCGCGTCCGGCCTCGTGGCCATCCGCACACGCGAAAGGTCCACCCCGGACACATGGATACGCAGCACCGAGCCCCCACCTGTTGCACTCGCAATTTCCCCCGCAGAAGCGTATGCGGGGCGTCACAGGAGGTCACCACGGGGTTTCGGCCACAGTTGAAATGTCTCGCCCGCATCCCCGCCAGCCGAAAAGCTGTACGACGTCGGGTGCGTATCCGGCGTCACCGAAAGAGCGGTTGAGGGCCGTGGGGGGCTTCGCCCGTTCGGCGGCGGTGAACGACGGTGCGGCTCCGCACCCGACGAGGTAAGCGGGTGCGGTCCGGGGGTGGGGATCCCCGGACCGCACCCCACCGATTTGCGGGACGAACGTGAAAAGGAATTGGTTCGCTTTTCAAATGAAGAAGCGGCGACACCCCCGCACAGGGTGCCGCCGCTTCCTGGTAATCCGGCTCCGCCGCGGGAGCGATGAGGGTCTGCGATATCCGGCGGCGGTATCCGGAGTCGTGGCGGGCGCGGTCCGCCGGGTCTCAGCGGCTGTCGCTGCCCCGCGATTCGGCGGCTGCCCGGCCCGCTTCCAGCCGGGCGACCGGAATGCGGAAGGGCGAGCAGGAGACGTAGTCGAGGCCCACCTCGTGGAAGAAGTGCACCGACTCCGGGTCTCCGCCGTGCTCACCGCAGATGCCGAGCTTGAGGTCCGGGCGGGTGGCCCGGCCGGCCTCCACGGCGCTGCGCACGAGGGCGCCGACGCCGTCCTTGTCGATCGTCTCGAACGGCGACACCCCGAAGATGCCCTTCTCCAGGTACGCGGTGAAGAACGAGGCCTCCACGTCGTCGCGGGAGAAGCCCCAGACCGTCTGCGTGAGGTCGTTGGTGCCGAAGGAGAAGAACTGCGCGGCCTCGGCGATCTGACCGGCGGTCAGCGCGGCGCGGGGCAGCTCGATCATCGTGCCGATGCTCAGCTTCAGCCGCGTACCGGTGGCCGCCTCGACATCGGCGATGACGCCGTCGGCCTCATCCCGGACGATCTCCAGCTCCTGGACCGTGCCGACGAGCGGAATCATGATCTCGGCGCGCGGGTCACCCTTGGCGTTCTTGCGCTCCGCCGCCGCCTCCGCGATCGCGCGGACCTGCATCGCGAACAGCCCGGGGATGACCAGGCCGAGACGGACACCGCGCAGACCCAGCATCGGGTTCTGCTCGTGCAGCTTGTGCACGGCCTGCAGGAGGCGCAGGTCGTTCTCGTTGGCGTCCTTGCGGGACTCGGCGAGCGCCACCCGTACGGAGAGCTCCGTGATGTCGGGCAGGAACTCGTGCAGCGGCGGGTCGAGCAGCCGTACGGTCACGGGCAGCCCGTCCATCGACTCGAACAGCTCGATGAAGTCGGCCTTCTGGAGCGGCAGCAGCGCGTCGAGCGCGGCCTCCCGCTCGTCGTCCGTGTCCGCGAGGATCAGCTTCTCCACCATCTCGCGGCGCTCACCGAGGAACATGTGCTCGGTGCGGCACAGGCCGATGCCCTGGGCGCCGAAGCGACGGGCCCGCGAGGCGTCCTCGGCGTTGTCCGCGTTCGCCCGTACCCGCAGCCGGCGTACCCGGTCGGCGTACGCCATGATCCGGTGCACGGCGCCGACCAGCTCGTCGGCGTCATCGGCGCCCGCGTGCATGCGGCCCTCGAAGTACTCCACGACCGGCGACGGCACGACGGGTACCTCGCCGAGGTACACCTTGCCGGTGGAGCCGTCGACGGAGACGAGGTCGCCCTCCTCCACCACGGTGTCGCCGACCGTGAGCCGGCGGCGCTTGGTGTCGACCTCGATCTCCTCGGCGCCGCAGACACAGGTCTTGCCCATGCCGCGCGCCACGACCGCGGCGTGCGAGGTCTTGCCACCGCGCGAGGTCAGGATGCCCTCGGCGGCGATCATGCCGTCGAGGTCGTCGGGGTTGGTCTCCCGGCGGATCAGGATGACCTTCTCGCCGGACCGCGACCACTTGACCGCGGTGTACGAGTCGAAGACCGCCTTGCCGACGGCCGCGCCGGGTGACGCGGCGATCCCGCGTCCCAGCAGGACGGTGGTGGCCGCGTCGTCGAAGCGCGGGAACATCAGCTGCGCGAGCTGGGCGCCGTTGACCCGCTGCAGCGCCTCGGCCTCGTCGATGAGGCCCTGGTCGACGAGCTGGGTGGCGATACGGAAGGCGGCGCCCGCGGTGCGCTTGCCGACCCGGGTCTGGAGCATCCAGAGCTGACCGCGCTCGATGGTGAACTCGATGTCGCAGAGATCCCTGTAGTGGTTCTCCAGCGTCTCCATGATCTTCATCAGCTGGTCGTACGACGCCTTGTCGATCGACTCGAGATCGGCGAGCGCCACCGTGTTGCGGATGCCCGCGACGACGTCCTCGCCCTGCGCGTTCTGGAGGTAGTCGCCGTAGACGCCCTGGTGGCCGCTGGCCGGGTCACGGGTGAACGCGACGCCGGTGCCGGAGTCGGGGCCGAGGTTGCCGAAGACCATCGAACAGACGTTGACGGCCGTGCCGAGGTCGCCGGGGATGCGCTCCTGGCGGCGGTAGAGCTTGGCCCGGTCTGTGTTCCACGAGTCGAAGACCGCCTTTATGGCCAGGTCCATCTGCTCACGCGGGTCCTGCGGGAAGTCGCGCCCCGCGTCCCGCGTGACGATCTTCTTGAACTGCTTGACCAGCTTCTTCAGGTCGGCCGCGTCCAGGTCCACGTCGACGGTGACGCCCTTGGCCTCCTTCGCGGCCTCCAGCGCCTCCTCGAAGAGATCGCCGTCGACCCCGAGCACGGTCTTGCCGAACATCTGGATGAGGCGGCGGTAGGAGTCCCAGGCGAAGCGCTCGTCGCCGGCCTGCGCGGCGAGTCCGACGACCGAGGCGTCGGAGAGGCCGATGTTCAGGACCGTGTCCATCATGCCGGGCATCGAGAACTTGGCGCCGGAACGGACGGAGACCAGCAGCGGGTCGTCGGCCTGACCGAGATCCTTGCCCATCCGCTTCTCGAGCGCCGCCAGGTGCGTACCGACCTCTTCGCGCAGTTCGGCCGGCTCCTCACCGCTGTCGAGGTAGACCTTGCAGGCCTCGGTGGTGATGGTGAAACCCGGAGGGACGGGCAGCCCGAGGTTGGTCATCTCGGCGAGGTTGGCACCCTTGCCGCCCAGAAGATCCTTCAGATCCTTGTTGCCCTCGGTGAAGTCGTAGACGAACTTCTGGGGGTCTTTGTGTTCCGACACGGGTCTCGACTCCTCGAGGACGCGGTGGCTGCCCTGACGGCGAGGAACATACCCAGATCGAAGGCTTCTGGGTACGGCCACTTGCGCGTCGTGAGGGCTCAACCACCCGTCCGCCAGCAGATCGAAAGTCGTGCGCCCACGCGCCATAAGGAAGAAGAACGTTCACCTCTTGAAGTCACCATCACCAACGGTGTGCGGTACGGCACCGAATCCCCACACAGGGTGAGGGATGCTTTGATCGATCAAAGTAAACCCGCCTGGCACCCAGTGCCGCCATTTGAGAAGTACAGCAACCAGAAGAGCGCTCATCTGAGCCAAGCGCACCTCAAGGGTGGCGAGAATCACGCCCCGAGTCGCGCTCAGATGTCACTATCCGGACGCCCGCCCGTCGACATCTGGTCACCATGGAGCTATGCGTACTCGACAGAGCGTGATCAAGACCTCCCGAGAGAGACCGATCACGCGCCTTCGCCGCGAAATCGCGGCGGAACGCACGGCATTCAAGGAGAAAAGCCCGCTCATCTGAGCGGGCCATTCCGTAGGGCACTCGGTGCCCCGGTGCAGGGGTCGGGTCAGCCGCCCGAGGTGTCCAGCTCCGCCTCGGCGCCCACGCCGGCGCAGTCGTACGGGTCCTTGAGCCAGCCGTCCGGCAGCGCCACCCGGTTGTTGCCCGAGGTACGCCCTCGCGGGCCGTCCGCGCCGTCCGGCCAGGGCTGGTCCATGTCGAGCTCCTGGAGCTGCCCGCCCAGCTCCTCCAGGGACGAGGTGACCGCGAGCCTCCTGCGCATGTCCGAACCGACGGCGAAGCCCTTGAGATACCAGGCCACGTGCTTACGGAAGTCGATCACGCCCCGGCTCTCGTCGCCGATCCACTCCCCCAGCAGCGTCGCGTGACGCAGCATGACCTCCGCGACCTGTCGCAGGGCGGGCGCCTGCCTCTCCCCCGTGCCCTCGAAGGCGCCGACCAGGTCGCCGAAGAGCCAGGGGCGCCCCAGGCAGCCACGGCCGACGACGACGCCGTCACAGCCCGTCTCCCGCATCATCCGCAGCGCGTCGTCGGCGCTCCAGATGTCGCCGTTGCCGAGGACCGGGATCTCCGGAACATGCTCCTTGAGACGCGCGATGGCGTCCCAGTCGGCCGTGCCGCCGTAGTGCTGGGCGGTGGTCCTGCCGTGCAGGGCGACGGCCGTGATGCCCTCGTCGACGGCGATGCGGCCCGCGTCGAGGTAGGTGGTGTGGTCGTCGTCGATGCCCTTGCGCATCTTGATGGTGACCGGGAGGTCGCCCGCCTCGGCCACGGCCTCACGGAGGATCGCGCGAAGGAGCGGCCGCTTGTACGGGAGCGCGGAGCCGCCGCCCTTGCGGGTGACCTTGGGGACGGGGCAGCCGAAGTTCAGGTCGATGTGATCGGCGAGGTCCTCGTCGACGATCATCCGGACCGCCTTGCCGACGGTGACAGGGTCCACCCCGTACAGCTGGATGGAGCGCGGGGTCTCGCTCGCGTCGAAGTGGATGAGCTGCATGGTCTTCTCGTTGCGCTCGACCAGCGCCCGTGTGGTGATCATCTCGCTGACGAACAGCCCCTTGCCCCCCGAGAACTCTCGGCACAGGGTGCGGAAGGGTGCGTTGGTGATGCCGGCCATGGGCGCGAGCACCACCGGCGGCTGCACGGTGTGCGGGCCGATCCGGAGCAGCGGGAGGGCGGGGGCGAGCGTGGTCATGGCCCCATTGTCCCGCACGCCCGAAGCGGCGGGGGTGCCGCCCGCTCAGGCCTCCGCGAAGGAGACCGCGCGGGAATCCACGAGGGGCTGACCGGCGGGGATCCGATCGGCGGCCGGTTCGTCGCCGGACTCCGCGAGCACGGTCGCCAGCAGCCGCTCCACCCCCAGCCGTGACTGCTCGTCCGAGGGGACGTACGTCACCATGCGCGGGCCCACCGACGGGCCGAGCCACAGATCCGTGTGGACGAGCCTGAGCAGCCCGACCCGGGCGTTACGGAAGATCTTGGTGCGGTTCGAGGGCCCGACGACCTCGTGCCGGGCCCAGAGCTCGCCGAATTCGGGTGAGGCGGCCTCCAGCCGCGCCAGCAGCGCCTTCCAGGCGGGCTCGGCCAGATGCTCCGCCATCGCGGCGCGGAACTTGGCGGCCATCACCCGGCGCATGCCGGGCAGATCGACGACTGAGGCGCGCCACTGCTCGTTGGTGTAGGCGAGCAGCATGCAGTTGCGGTCCTCGGGGGCGACCTCGTCCAGGTCGCACAGCAGCCGGCCGTAGGTGCGGTTGTAGGCGAGGATGTCGTACCGGCTGTTCTGGATGCAGGCCGGGAAGGGCTCCAGGCGCGTGAGCATCTCCTGGAAGGCCGGGGTGACGCCGGTGCAGTCCGAGCCGGGGGCGGGGTCGACGGCACCGGCGAGTGCGAAGAGGTGGGTGCGCTCGCTGCGGTCCAGCAGCAGGGCGCGGGCCAGGGAGTCGAGTACCTGCGGGGAGACCTGGATGTCGCGCGCCTGCTCCAGCCACGTGTACCAGGTGACGCCGACGGCGGAGAGCTGTGCGACCTCCTCGCGGCGCAGCCCAGGGGTCCGCCTGCGGCGGCCCCGGACCAGGCCGACCTGCTCGGGGGTGATCCGCTCACGACGGCTGCGGAGGAATCCGGCGAGCTCGTGCCGCCGGATCTCGGTCTCGGGTGCTTCGCTCGCCACGGTCGCCATGCTCCCAGCGTGCCGAATGTCCGGGCGTATTGCCAGGTGCTCCGTGTACCAGGATAAAGACACTCTGGTACCAGGCTGAGGACAGGTCCATCGTCGATGCCGTGAGTGAATCCTCTGTACTGACGAACCCATCCGCCACCCGCACCCCGGTGGCACGACACGACCACCGCACGCCGGTGCTCGGCGGGCTCGGGCTGTTCACCGTGCTGCTCGGCGCGGCACTGCCCCTCATCGACTTCTTCATCGTCAACGTCGCCCTGCCCACCATCGACCACGACCTGGCCGCAGGACCCGCGCTCCTGGAGCTGGTCGTCGCGGGCTACGGCCTCTCCTACGCCGTACTGCTCGTCCTGGGCGGGCGCCTCGGCGACATGGCCGGACGGCGCAGGCTCTTCCTCATCGGGATGGCCGCCTTCGGTCTCACCTCTCTCGCCTGTGGTCTGGCCCCGGACGCCTGGACCCTCGTGGGGGCGCGGGTGGCGCAGGGTGCCGCCGCGGCGCTGATGCTGCCGCAGGTGCTCGCCACCATCCAGTCGGCCACGGCAGGGCACCGCAGGGCGCGTGCCATGAGCCTGTACGGGGCGACCGCCGGGCTCTCCATGGTCGCCGGCCAGATCCTCGGCGGCGTCCTGGTCTCCGCCGCCCCGCTGTCCTCGGTGTTCGGCGAGAGCGCGGGCTGGCGGTCGGTGTTCCTGGTGAACGTCCCGGTGGCCGTGGTGGGGCTGATCCTGGCCGTCCGCACGGTACCGGAGACCCGTTCGGACCGGCCCGCCCCCGTCGACGTGCCGGGCACGCTCCTGCTGGCCGCGTCCCTGGTGACGCTGCTGGCGCCGCTGACCGAGGGACGGGCTGCGGGCTGGCCGCTGTGGACCTGGGTGTCCCTGGCCCTGTTCCCGTTCGCCGCGGCGGCCTTCTACCGGGTGGAGCGCCGGGCCGACGCACAGGGCCGGACGCCGCTGGTGCCGCCGAGCCTGCTGCGGCTGGTCTCGCTGCGGCGCGGGCTCGCTCTGGTGGTGCCGTTCTCGATCGGCTTCGGCGGCTTCATGTTCGTGATCGCGGTGGCCCTCCAGCAGGGCCTGGAGATGGGTCCGGCCGCGGCGGGCCTTTCCCTGGCGCCGATGGCCACCGCCTTCTTCGTGGCCTCGCTGGCAGGCCCCCGGCTGGTACGGCGCTTCGGCAGCCGGGTCGTGACGGCCGGCGGGCTGATCCAGGGCGTCGGCGTCGCGGTGCTGGCGCTGACCGTGTGGCGCGGCTGGCCGGACCTCGGGCTGCTGGGCCTGCTGCCCGGCATCGCCGTCGCGGGTCTGGGGCAGGGGCTGCAACTGCCCGTGCTGTTCCGGATCGTGCTGTCCGACGTACCGGCCGAGCGTGCCGGGGTGGGCGGCGGCGTGATGACGACGACCCAGCAGGCCGCCCTGGCGCTGGGGGTCGCCACGCTCGGCACGCTGTTCCTCTCGCTGGCATCGGGCTCGGGGATGCGGGACGCGCTGATCGTGACGCTGCTCGTGCAGCTTGCGGCCGTCGTCCTGACGACCCTGCTGAGCCTGCGGCTGCCCCGCGCCGTGAAGTGAGCGGAACGGGTACGGGCCCGGATCACCGAGGTGATCCGGGCCCGTACCCGTCGTGGCAGGTGGTGCGAGGAGGTCAGCTGTCGGCCGGTGCGTCCTGCGCCGGCGCGGCATCGGCGGCGGCGGCGCGCTCACGCATCTTGCGCACCAGCTCCTGCTTCTTGTCCTCGGCGGCCTTGCGGTCGTCGTTGCGCGCGGGGCCCGCGCCCTGCTGTTCGGCGCGGGACAGCTTCTTGCGCTGTCCGCCCACGCCGAGGAGGTTGTTGCGGCTCTTGGCCACGGTGTTCTCCCATTCGTCATGAGGAAGTGAGGATGACGTGTCGTGTATCGATCCGATGGGCGACGGGCGGTCGGGCCCGTCGCGCGCTCACTCGTAGATCTGGAAGAACGAAGACATGGCGACAAGGTACCCCGGCGGAAGGGGTATCTCATCCGGTTTTTCCGGCCGCGCCCCGGCTCAGGCGGTCGGGTCGACCGTCGCCTGGTGGGCCTCGGTCAGATGCTCCTCGGCCTTGAGCCAGGGCAGGAACTGCGCCCCCTTGCGCCATCCGCAGGTGTCGCAGGTCAACTGCCGCGACATCCCCGACTTCCTTACGTGGACGACGTGTTCACGGCCGTGCTGGTCCCATCTGCTGACCTTGCTCGTGGTCATGGACGGCATCCTGGCCTCCCTGTGGACGAGTGCGCCCAGTCTGCACGAAGCCCCCGGTTCCGTGCGGCGGAACCGGGGGCTTCGTGATGTGGAACGGGTGCGTCAGCAGCCCAGCAGGCGGGAGCCGAGGTAGCTCTGGATCTGGTCCAGGGAGACGCGCTCCTGCTTCATCGTGTCGCGCTCGCGCACGGTCACCGCGTTGTCGTCGAGGGTGTCGAAGTCGACGGTGACGCAGAACGGCGTGCCGATCTCGTCCTGGCGGCGGTAGCGGCGGCCGATGGCGCCCGCGTCGTCGAACTCGATGTTCCAGTTCTGCCGCAGGTCGGCGGCGAGACCCTTGGCCTTCGGCGACAGCTGCGGGTTGCGGGACAGCGGCAGGACGGCGACCTTGACCGGCGCGAGGCGCGGGTCGAGGCGCATCACGGCGCGCTTCTCCATGACGCCCTTGGCGTTGGGAGCCTCGTCCTCGCTGTAGGCGTCGAGGAGGAAGGCCAGCATCGCGCGGCCGACACCGGCCGCGGGCTCGATGACGTACGGCGTGTAGCGCTCGCTCTTCTCCTGGTCGAAGTAGGAGAGGTCCGTGCCGGAGGCCTTGGAGTGCGCCGTGAGGTCGTAGTCGGTGCGGTTGGCGACGCCCTCCAGCTCGCCCCACTCGCCGCCGCCGAAGCGGAAGCGGTACTCGATGTCGGCGGTGCGCTTCGAGTAGTGGGAGAGCTTCTCCTGCGGGTGCTCGAACCAGCGCATGTTCTCCTCGCGCATGCCGAGGCCGGTGTACCAGTTCCAGCGCTGCTGCATCCAGTACTCCTGCCACTCCTCGTCCTCGCCCGGCTTGACGAAGAACTCCATCTCCATCTGCTCGAACTCACGCGTGCGGAAGATGAAGTTGCCCGGAGTGATCTCGTTCCGGAAGGACTTGCCCATCTGCGCGATGCCGAACGGCGGCTTCTTGCGCGAGGTCTGCTGCACCTGGCCGAAGTTGGTGAAGATGCCCTGCGCGGTCTCGGGGCGCAGGTAGGCGACCGAGCCGGAGTCCTGGGTGGGGCCGAGGTGGGTGGAGAGCAGACCCGAGAACTGCTTGGGCTCGGTGAAGGTGCCCTTGTTGCCGCAGTTGGGGCAGTTGAGGTCGGCGAGGCCGTTGACCGGGGGCTTGCCGTGCTTCTCCTCGTACGCCTCCTCCAGGTGGTCGGCGCGGTAGCGCTTGTGACAGGAGGTGCACTCGGTGAGCGGGTCGGAGAACGTGGCGACATGGCCGGAGGCGACCCACACCTCGGGGGCCAGGATGACCGACGAGTCGAGACCGACCACGTCCTCGCGCGAGGTGACCATGTAGCGCCACCACTGGCGCTTGAGGTTCTCCTTCAGCTCGACGCCCAGTGGCCCGTAGTCCCAGGCGGCCTTCTGGCCACCGTAGATCTCACTGCAGGGGTAGACGAAGCCACGGCGCTTGCTCAGGCTGACGATGGTGTCGATCTTGTCGGCGGCCACGGTGCTCTCTTCATTACGACGACGAAATTCGGACAGGGGACGGCGCGGCGAGCGCCTCGGTGGGGGGTGCTCGGATGACGGGCGGGCGAATACCCCAGATTACCGGCGGGCGCACCCCCCATATCAAATCGGTGGGGCGCATCGCGGTCACCCGGTCCTGATCCGGGCATCTCATCAGCCTTGTTGACAATCGTTTCCACTTTTGTTGAAAATGACTGTCATGAACGTACGTCGCCTCATACCCACAGCCGCCGTCGCCGGAGCAGTCGCTCTCGGTCTCACCGCGCTCTCCGCCTGTTCCACCTCCGACGCGGCCGAGGGCGGGAGCGACGGCACACTGGACGTGGTGGCGTCCTTCTACCCGATGCAGTTCCTCGCCGAGGAGATCGGCGGGTCGCACGTCTCCGTCACCAGCCTGACGAAGCCGGGCACCGAGCCGCACGACCTGGAGCTCTCCCCCCGGCAGATCGGCGGACTGAGCGACGCCGACCACATCCTCTTCCTCAAGGGCGTCCAGCCCGCCGTGGACGACGCCGTCGCCCAGGCCGGCGTGGAGAACACCGTGGACGCGGCGAAGCTCACCACGCTGGAGAACCACGGCTCCGAGGTCGACGCCCACGACCACGGCGAGGACGCGGAGCACGAGGGCGAGGAGCACGAGCACGAGCACGAGGAGGCCGGCCTCGACCCGCACATCTGGCTGGACCCGGTGAAGTACGCCGAGGTCGCCAAGGGTGTCGGCAAGTCCCTGGAGAAGGCCGACCCCGACAACGCCGCCGACTACCGCAAGAACACGGACACCCTGGTCTCCGAGCTCGACGAGCTGAACACGGCGTACACGACCGGGCTGAAGGACACCGCGACCAAGACGTTCATCACCACGCACTCCGCCTTCGGATACCTCGCCGAGCGCTACGGCCTCGTCCAGGAGGGCATCGCCGGCCTCGACCCCGAGGCCGAGCCCAGCCCCGCCCGGATCGACGAGATCCACACCGTCGCGGAGAAGAACAACGCCACCACCGTATTCTTCGAGACGCTCGCCAGCGACAAGACCGCGAAGACCCTGGCGAAAGACCTCGGACTGAAGACCGGAGTTCTGGACCCGCTGGAGGGAATCACCGACAAGTCCGCCGGTGCTGACTACATCGAGGTCATGAAGTCCAACCTCGCCGCCCTCCAGAAGGCTCTCGGCGCGAAGTGACCCCCGCGGTACCCGAACCACCCGTAGCAGCACCGGAGGCGATCATGCCCGAGCCCAGTACGCCAGAACCCGTGATCAGCATGCGCGGAGCCACGGCGACGCTCGGCGCGCGCCCGGTGCTGCGCGGTGTCGACCTCACCGTCCACCGGGGCGAGGTCGTGGCGCTGCTCGGCGCCAACGGATCCGGTAAGTCCACCGCCGTACGCTCCGTCATCGGCCAGGTGCCGCTCACCGGCGGCACCGTCGAGCTGTTCGGCACACCGCTGCGCCGCTTCCGCCGGTGGTCCCGCGTCGGATACGTACCGCAGCGCACCACGGCGGCGGGGGGCGTTCCCGCCACGATCCGCGAGGTCGTCGCCTCCGGGCGCCTGTCGCGTACGAAGCTGAGGATCCCCGGCAAGGCCGACCGGGCGGCCGTGGACCGGGCCATCGAGCTCGTCGGCCTCAGCGACCGCGCCAAGGACTCCGTGGACGCCCTCTCCGGCGGCCAGCACCAGCGGGTGCTGATCGCCCGCGCGCTCGCCGCCGAGCCCGAGGTGCTGATCATGGACGAGCCGATGGCGGGCGTCGACCTGGCCAGCCAGGAGATCCTCGCCACGACACTGCGCGAGCAGGTCGCCGGCGGGGCGACGGTGCTCCTCGTCCTGCACGAGCTCGGCGCCCTGGAACCGCTGATCGACCGGGCGATCGTCCTGCGCGACGGCTGCGTCATACACGACGGGCCGCCCCCGGAGGCCGTGGGCCAGCACGCCCTGCCGGGCCACGACCACGTACACCCCCACGCGGCCTCCGAGCCCGTCCGGACGGGACTGCTGACCTGATCATGCTGGAATTCCTCAACCCCCCCTTCATGCAGCGGGCCCTGATCGCGGCCGTCCTGGTCGGGATCACCGCCCCCGCCATCGGTATCTATCTCGTCCAGCGCCGCCAGGCCCTGATGGGCGACGGCATCGGACACGTCGCGATGACCGGCGTCGGTCTCGGCTTCCTGCTCTCCACCAACCCGGTCTGGATGGCGACGCTCGTCGCCGTGGCCGGCTCGGTCGTCATGGAGCTCATCCGCTGGTACGGACGCACCAGGGGCGACATCGCCCTGGCCATGCTCTTCTACGGCGGCATGGCGGGCGGGGTGATGCTGATCAACCTCTCCGACACGGGCTCCAACGCCAACCTCACGTCGTACCTCTTCGGCTCGCTCTCGACGGTCTCCGAGGAGGACGTCACCACCATCACTGTCCTGGCCGCCTTCGTGATCCTCGTCACCGTCGGGCTGCGGCGCCAGCTGTTCGCGGTCAGCCAGGACGAGGAGTTCGCCCGGGTCACCGGGCTGCCGGTGCGCGCTCTCAATCTGCTGGTCGCCGTGACGGCCGCGGTCACCGTCACCGTGGCGATGCGGGTCGTCGGCCTGCTGCTGGTCAGCGCGCTGATGGTGGTGCCCGTCGCCGCCGCCCAGCAGATCTCGAAGTCCTTCAAGGTGACGTTCGTCCTGGCCGTCGTCATCGGCACGGCCGTCACCCTGGCCGGCACCGTGGCCTCGTACTACCAGGACGTGCCGCCCGGCGCGACGATCGTGCTGCTGGCCATCGCCGCGTTCATCGTGCTGACGGCGCTCGCCACGCCGCTGGCCCGCAGACGCGCGCGGCTTCGCGGGAGCGAGGCGGACCGGTGCACCCTTGAGGTACCGGCTGCCCGCCCGGCGCCGGACGACGTTCAGGTGTGACCGTGCCGACGGGGCGGGCTGGCACAATGGCCCGACACACGTACGGGCGACACGAGGAGGCAGCTGTGGCGACGGCGCCGATCAGTGGCACGAACGCGGCTCCGGTACGCGGCCGGTCCACCCGGCAGCGGGCGGCGGTCGCGGCGGCGCTCGACGAGGTCGATGAGTTCCGCAGTGCCCAGGATCTGCACGATGTGCTCAAACACCGGGGTGACTCGGTCGGGCTGACCACGGTCTACCGCACACTCCAGTCCCTGGCCGACGCGGGCGAGGTCGACGTCCTGCGCACGACCGACGGCGAGGCCGTCTACCGACGCTGCTCGACCGGTGACCACCACCACCATCTGGTCTGCCGCGTCTGCGGCAAGGCCGTCGAGGTGGAGGGCCCCGCCGTGGAGCAGTGGGCCGAGACCATCGCCGCCCAGCACGGCTATGTGAACGTGGCGCACACGGTGGAGATCTTCGGGACCTGCGCGGACTGCGCGGGCGCCGAGGGCTGACACCCCCGGGCACATGAGACATCGAGGGGGCCCCGGCACCGGGGCCCCCTCCACGCATCCGTGTGCGACAGGCTCTCAGGCCTTGGTGATCTCCTCGGCGCCGCCGAAGCGCCGGTCACGCCGGGCGAACTCCAGGCAGGCGTTCCACAGGTCGCGGCGGTCGAAGTCCGGCCACAGGACGTCCTGGAAGACCATCTCGGCGTAGGCGCTCTGCCAGATCAGGTAGTTGGACGTGCGCTGCTCCCCGCTGGGGCGCACAAAGAGGTCCACGTCCGGCATGTCCGGGTAGTAGGTGTACTTCGCGAACGTCTTCTCGTTGACCTTCGAGGGGTCGAGCTTCCCCGCCGCGACGTCCTCGGCGATGCGCTGCGCCGCGTCGGCGATCTCGGCCCGGCCGCCGTAGTTGACGCAGAAGTACAGCGTCATCCTGTCGTTGTCCTTGGTCTGCTCCTGGGCGACCTGGAGCTCCTGGACGACGGACTTCCACAGCTTCGGCATGCGGCCGACCCAGCGGATACGGATGCCGAGCTCGTCCATCTCGTCGCGACGGCGCCGGATGACGTCCCGGTTGAAGTTCATGAGGAACTTCACCTCGTCCGGCGAACGCTTCCAGTTCTCCGTGGAGAACGCGTACAGCGAGAGGTTCTTGACGCCCATCTCGATACAGCCCTTGAGAACGTCCATCACGACGCTCTCACCGACCTTGTGGCCCTCGGTGCGCGGAAGACCCCGCTCCTTGGCCCAGCGGCCGTTACCGTCCATCACGACGGCGACGTGCTTGGGTACGATCTCGCCGGGAATCTTCGGCGGGGTCGCGCCGGAGGGGTGCGGCTCGGGCGTCTTGTAATCGGACCGGTTACGACCACCGAGCATCCCGCGTACTGCCATGAGCTTCTCTCGTCTCCCTGTGTCACTTCTCTACGTACCGCAGCGAGCGCAGGCCGCGCTCCAGATGCCAGTGCAGATAGGCGGACACGAGCCCGCTCCCCTCCCTGACATGACGCGCCTCGGACGCGTCCGCCGTCTCCCAGTCGCCGGTGAGCAACGCGCTCAGCAGTTCGACGGCCTCCGCCGAGGGTACGACGCTGCCGGGCACCCGGCAGTCGCCGCATATGACGCCGCCCGCCGCGACGGAGAAGAACCGGTTCGGTCCCGGCATTCCGCACTTGGCGCAGTCGACGAAGCTGGGGGCGTAGCCGTTGACGGCCAGCGAGCGCAGCAGGAACGCGTCCAGGATGAGATTCGGCGCGTGTTCGGCGCGCGCCAGGGTGCGCAGCCCGCCGACGAGCAGCAGGTACTGCTGGACCGCGGGCTCTCCCTCGTGGTCGGTGAACCGCTCGGCGGTCTCCAGCATCGCGGTGCCGGCGGTGTAGCGGGCGTAGTCGGAGACGATGCCGCCGCCGTACGGAGCGATCGTCTCGCTCTGGGTGCACAGCGGAAGGCCGCGTCCGATCAGTTCGCTGCCGCGCGAGAAGAACTGCACGTCCACATGGGAGAAGGGTTCGAGCCGCGCACCGAATTTGGACTTGGTGCGGCGCACCCCGCGCGCGACGGCGCGCACCCGCCCGTGGCCGCGGGTCAGGATCGTGATGATCCGGTCGGCCTCGCCCAGCTTCTGCGTACGCAGCACGACGCCGTCGTCCCGGAACAAGCTCATACGACCATTGTCGCCCACCGGGGCGGGCCGGGCCTACGAGGGCGTACGCGCAGCCTCCAGCAGCTTCGCCGTGTCCGCGGGACAGAGCTGGAGCGCTCCGCCCACCGTGGTCAGCACCTCGCGCTCCGCCTGGCTGTACGGGCCGTCGGCGAGCGCGATCCTGGCGCCGCGCAGCAGGAGCGCCTCGCGGCCGGGCACGGCCAGGTGCGGTGCGAGCGGCTTCAGGACCTCGTGGAGCTCGATGGCGAGGGCGGCGCCGCAGGCATCGGCCGCGGGGTCGGCCCCGTCACCGGCCCCGGTGTCGGCGGCGAGCACCTCGACGATGGTGAAGAGCTGCTCCTGGGAGCAGTCGTCGAGGCCCGCGTCGCGGACGGTGGCCGCGGCGGTCTCCAGGACCGTACGGGAGGTGGTGCCGCCCGCGGCGAGCACGGCGAGCGTGACGGTGTGCACGGCCTCCCGCAGCATCGCCGAGAAACGGGTGGTGGTGGGGCGGTCCAGGGCGTCGGGCGCGCAGCGCGTCCCGCAGGCGGCGCATTCGACGACGGGCCCCGCGCTGCCCCGGGCGAGCAGCGGCAGCCCGAGGACGGTGAGGCGCCGACGTCCCGTGAGGCGACGGTAGTTACGGTCGCCCCCGCAGCACGGGCAGAAGAACTCGCCGTCACCGACGGTGTCCCAGACGGTACGGATGCCGTAGATGCGCAGTCTTAGGGTGTGTTGTTCTTTGGCTGTCCGCACGTCGCACACCTCCGCAACTCCACCGAGGCACCATTGCCACGTTGGACGTGATGTTAGCCACATGCATGATGTCGCGTCAGTATCCTGGACGTCACAAGACCGGGATATGGCCGAACCCCGCCCACCCTCGGCGGGTGAACGGGGTTCTCGGGCCAGGCGGTTCAGCGGCGTATCGGATGTATGTACCGAATGCCGCAGGGTGGTGTCAGCGGGTCGCTCGGTTGACCGCGGAGACGACCGCCTTCAGCGAGGCACGCGTGGTGTTGGCGTCGATGCCGATGCCCCACAGCACCTTGCCGTCGATCGCGCACTCGATGTAGGAGGCCGCCTGCGCGCTCGCGCCCTCGCTCATCGTGTGCTCGGTGTAGTCCAGCAGACGGGCGTCGACCCCGACGGCCTGCAGCGCTTCGAAGAACGCGGAGATCGGGCCGTTGCCCGTGCCGGTCAGCAGCGTGTCCGCGCCGTCGACGGTGGCCTCGACGGTGATGGAGTCCTGGCCGTCGGTGCCGGTGGTGCTCTGGCCGGAGCGGATCTGCACGCGCCCCCAGGCGTTCTCCGGGCTGGGCAGGTACTCGTCCCGGAAGGTCGACCAGATCGCGGCCGGCGTGACCTCGCCGCCGTCGGCATCGGTCTTGGCCTGAATGATCCGGGAGAACTCGATCTGCATGCGGCGCGGCAGGTCCAGCTTGTGGTCGTTCTTCAGGACATAGGCGATTCCGCCCTTGCCGGACTGCGAGTTGACCCGGATGACCGCCTCGTAGGAACGGCCGACGTCCTTCGGGTCGATCGGCAGGTAGGGCACCGCCCACTCGATGTCGTCGACCGTCATGCTCCGGGCGGCCGCGTCGGCCTCCATGGCGTCGAAGCCCTTCTTGATGGCGTCCTGGTGGGAGCCGGAGAAGGCGGTGTAGACCAGGTCGCCCGCGTAGGGGTGGCGCGGGTGGACCTCCATCTGGTTGCAGTACTCGCTGGTGCGCCGGATCTCGTCGATCTGCGAGAAGTCGATCTGCGGGTCGACGCCCTGCGAGAAGAGGTTCATGCCCAGCGTGACCAGGTCGACGTTGCCGGTGCGCTCGCCCTGGCCGAACAGGCAGCCCTCGATGCGGTCGGCACCCGCCATGATCGCCAGCTCGGCGGCTGCGACGGCGGTGCCCCGGTCGTTGTGCGGGTGGACCGACAGGCAGACGTGCTCACGGCGGGTCAGGTTGCGCGACATCCACTCGAAGCGGTCCGCGTGGGTGGACGGCGTCGAGCGCTCCACGGTGGCGGGCAGGTTGAGGATGATCTCGCGGCCCTCCTCGGGCTGCCAGACGTCACAGACCGCCTCGCAGACCTCCAGGGCGAAGTCCAGCTCGGTGTCGGTGAAGATCTCCGGGCTGTACTGGTATCCGAAGATCGTCTCGTCGCCCAGGATCTTGTCCGCGTACTCCATGACCAGCCGGGTGCCGTCCACGGCGATCTGCTTGACCTCTTCCTTCGTGCCGCGGAAGACCACACGGCGGAAGGTGGGTGCGGTGGCGTTGTACAGGTGGACGGTGGCGCGCCGCGCTCCGACCAGTGACTCGACGGTGCGCTCGATCAGCTCCTCGCGGGCCTGCGTCAGGACGGAGATCGTCACGTCCTCGGGGATCGCGCCCTCTTCGATGATGGAGCGTACGAACGCGAAGTCGGTCTCACCGGACGACGGGAAGCCGACCTCGATCTCCTTGTAGCCCATGCGTACGAGCAGGTCGAACATCTCGCGCTTACGGGCCGGCGACATGGGGTCGATCAGGGCCTGGTTGCCGTCGCGCAGATCGGTGGACAGCCAGCGGGGGGCCACGGTGATGCGGTTGTCCGGCCAGGTGCGGTCGGCGATGTCCACGGCCTCGTAGCCGCGGTACTTGTGGACCGGCATTCCGGAAGGCTTCTGCAGCTGACCTGCGTTGGTCACCGGGGTGGGGCCACCGACGGGGGTGGTGGTGACGGCATCGGTGCGCGCGGGGGGATTCACTGCGGTCATGGCGTACGGCTCCTCTGAGGTCCAGCAGGGGCGGCCGACTGTGTCGCTGCAACAGCGAACTCCGCGGGGAGGGAGCCGGCCTACGACTACAGGCCCTCGCCGCGGCAGCTAAGGAGGAGCAGCCCGAAACGCATGATGCGGCAACACTAACCGAGGGGCGTCCGGCCTGTCGGCCCGTATCAGTATGCGGGATCCACCGGTCGTGGAGGCGGAACAGTGATACATCACTCTATTTCGTCAATCGCGATCGCAACCAGTGACAGGACGGTGACGGAGTGCCACAGTCATTTGCATGCAGCTTCGACCGAACAACGGGTTCCAGCCCGTCTTCTGCACCATCGTGCCGCCCCACGTCCTCGACAAGATCTCCCGGTCGGACGACCCACAACTGGCCGATCCCGCACGCCGCACCCTGGAGGCCGACGGAGCCAGGCGCCACCACCGGCGGGTGACCGCGCTAGCCCGGACCGTCCAGGCCGCCCGTACCTCGGCGCCGGTCCCCACCAAGCCGCACCGCACCCTGTACGACTGCCGGCACGGCACCGACCTGCCCGGCGTCAAGGTCCGTGACGAGGGCGACGAGGCGACCCAGGACGCCAGCGTCAACCGCGCGTACGCCGGACTGGGCGCCACCTTCGAGCTGCTCCTCACGGAGTTCGGCCGCAGCTCGATCGACGGCAAGGGCCTCCCGCTCATCGGCTCCGTGCACTACGACGAGAAGTACAACAACGCGTTCTTCGACGGCGAGCAGATGGTCTTCGGGGACGGCGACGGAGAGATCTTCCTGGACTTCACCGTCGCCATCGACGTGATCGCCCACGAGCTGACCCACGGACTCACCCAGTACACGGCCAACCTCGCCTACGAGGGCCAGTCGGGCGCGCTCAACGAGTCCGTGTCCGACGTCTTCGGCTCCCTGGTCAAGCAGCACTCGCTGGGCCAGAGCGCGGACCAGGCCGACTGGCTGATCGGCGCGGGGCTGCTCGCCCCCCGGGTCAGCGGTGTCGCGCTGCGCTCGATGAAGGCTCCGGGCACGGCGTACGACGACGATGTGCTCGGCAAGGACCCGCAGCCCGGGTCGATGGACGACTACGTCGAAACGGACGAGGACAACGGCGGGGTCCACCTCAACTCCGGCATCCCCAACCGCGCCTTCCACCTCCTGGCCACCGCACTCGGCGGTAACTCATGGGAGCGGGCGGGCCGCATCTGGTTCGACGTGCTGACCGGCGGTGAGCTGGCCCAGGACGCTTCCTTCAAGGACTTCGCCAAGCTCACCGTCACGGCGGCGCAGCACAGGTTCGGGGAGGGCGACGAGGCCGAAGCAGTGCTCAAGGCATGGTCGGAGGTGGGCGTGCCGACCCGCTGACCGGGTAGATACACGCGGGGCCAGGGCCTGTCCGGGCCGAGGTCGGTGTCAGGTGTCAGGCAGGAGCCGGTACGCATGCGCATTCAGGTGAGCCGGACCGGTGGGTTCGCCGGCATCGCACGCCACGGTGAGATCGAGACCTCCGGACGGCTCGACGCCGCCGACTGGGAAGCCCTGGCCGAGTCGGCGCTCGCCGACGGCCGGGGCGGCCCGCCCGCCGGAGTGCCGGACGGCTTCCGCTACCGGATCACCGTGGACGGCCGGACGGCGGACTGCGCGGACCCACGGCTGACCGAGGCCCAGCGGACTCTGATCTCCCGGGTCCTCAAGGAAGGCGCATAGGGTCTTCCGTCCGGATCAGGCCCGGGAGACGGGCTCAGAATCCCAGCTCGCGCAGCTGCTTGGGGAGCCACTCTCCACGCCGCACTCGCACCCCTCGGCCCAGGGGCCTCAGCGGCTTCGCACGGCCGCGTCGGCCTCCGGACTCCGGCCCGCCTCAGAATCCCAGCTTGCGCAGCTGCTTGGGGTCGCGCTGCCAGTCCTTGGCGACCTTCACATGCAGGTCCAGGAAGACCGGCGTGCCCAGCAGCGCCTCGATGTGCTTGCGGGACTTGATGCCGACGTCCTTGAGCCGCTTCCCCTTCGGGCCGATGATGATGCCCTTCTGGCTGGGCCGCTCGATGTAGACGTTCGCGTGGATGTCCAGCAGCGGCTTGTCCGCAGGCCGGTCCTCGCGGGGCAGCATCTCCTCGACGACGACGGCGATGGAGTGCGGCAGCTCGTCCCGCACGCCCTCCAGCGCGGCCTCCCTGATGAGCTCGGCGACCATCACCATCTCGGGCTCGTCGGTGAGGTCGCCCTCCGGGTAGAGCGGGGGGCTCTCGGGGAGCAGCGGGGCGATCAGATCGGCGAGCAGGCCCACCTGGCCTGCCCCTCGGCCGCCACCACCCTTGTTCGAGGGACTGCGTCCCCCCTCCTGCTCCTCCTTGACCGCCGAGACCGGGATGATCTCCGCCCACTCGAAGCCGAGCTCGTCGGCCAGCGCGGAGACGGCCAGCAGCTGCTCGGCGAGCACCTTGGACTCGACCAGGTCGGTCTTGGTGATGATCGCGATCTTCGGGGTCTTCTTGATCCCGGCGAGTTCCTTGACGATGAACTTGTCGCCGGGTCCGAGCTTCTGGTCGGCGGGCAGGCAGAAGCCGATGACGTCGACCTCGGCCCAGGTGGTCCGCACGATGTCGTTCAGCCGCTCCCCGAGCAGCGTGCGCGGCTTGTGGAGACCGGGTGTGTCCACCAGGATCAGCTGGGCGTCGTCGCGGTGCACGATGCCCCGCACCGTGTGCCGGGTGGTCTGGGGCCGGTTGGAGGTGATCGCCACCTTGCTCCCGACCAGAGCGTTCGTGAGGGTGGACTTGCCCGCGTTGGGGCGGCCCACGAAGCAGGCGAAGCCGGCCCGGTGGGGGGCGGTGTTCTCAGCCTGCTGCGCAGCAGCTTCGGTGTTCGGTCGAGCGCTCATGGCGCCCATTCTCCCCGATCCGGACGGCCGAGTTGCACAGGAGGGCGCCGCCGCCCCGAATCAGCCCGCGGTCACCGTCGACCTGAGCGTGCCGTCGGGCGCCGCGAGCAGCACGGGAGTGCCGGCCCCGCCCAGGTCACGCACGGCGGCCAGGTCCGCGTCCGAGGCGGTGGCGGACCCGGAAACGACGGCCGCCGCCTCCAGGGAAGTGGCGCCACTGGCCACCGCCATCGCGACGGCGGTCTGGAGTGCGCTGAGCTTCAGCGACTCCAGGGCCACGGTCCCGGCGGCGTACGTACGTCCCGTCTCGTCCCGCACCGCTGCGCCCTCCGGCACTCCGTTGCGGGCGCGGACACTGCGCGCCAGGGTGACGATCTTGCGGTCCTCGGGGCCGAGGTCAGTGCTGTCGGTCATGTGCTGAGCATACGAAGGGGGCGGGCGGACTCCCCGCGACGGGGTCGGTTCACCCCGGGACCGGGTACATCGAGGCGCGCGCCTGCCCGCGGGCGAGCCCAGCCACCGGAGCTCGGCCTCCGTGCCCGTGTCGGGCAGCGGTGTGTGCGGCACGATCACCGGCCGGCCTGCGGCGGACCTGACGCCCTACGGCCGGTCCAGGCGCAGCCGTTCCGCCTTGGGGAGCCCGGCCACCACCAGGTCGTAGCTGTCCTCCACGAGCTCCCGGACCATCCGGCCCGGGAGCTCGGAGACCGTCACGGTGTTCCAGTGCCGCTTGTTCAGGTGCCAGCCGGGGACGATGGCGGGGTGGTCCTTCCGGAGCCGCAGCGCGTCGTCCGGATCACACTTGAGGCTGACCTTGAGTGGCCGGGCGTCGAGCACACTGAGCGCGAACATCTTGCCCAGGACCTTGAAGACCGAGGCTTCGGGCCCGAAGGGAAACTCCTCCACGCCCGCGTTGAACTCCAGGCAGAACGTGCGCAGCTCCTGGGGCGTCATGGCGTCCCTGCCTCCTCCGGTTCCACCAGCACGGTGACGATCTTGTTCCTGCGGCCGGCCGGGGACTCCGCGGTGAGACGGAGCTTGCGGCCGTCGGGGAGGTCGACGACCGATGAGGCTCCGGAGATCGGGACCCGCCCGAGCGCCTTCGCCAGCAGACCGCCGACCGTCTCCACGTCCTCGTCGTCGTAGGCGTCGAGGCCGAACAGCTCCCCGAGGTCGCCGATGTCGAGCCGGGCGGTCACCCGGAAGCAGCCGTTCTCCAGCTCCTGGACCGGCGGGAGTTCGCGGTCGTACTCGTCGGTGATCTCGCCGACGATCTCCTCCAGGATGTCCTCGATGGTGACGATGCCGGCCGTGCCGCCGTACTCGTCGATGACGACGGCGACGTGGCTGCGGTCCTGCTGCATCTCGCGCAGCAGGTCACCGGCGTTCTTCGTGTCGGGGACGAACGCCGCGGGGCGCATCGCCGTGGAGACGAGGTCCGCCTCCGCTTCCCTGTTGATGTGTGTCTTGCGGACCAGGTCCTTGAGATAGACGATCCCGACGATGTCGTCCTCGTTCTCCCCGGTGACCGGGATCCGCGAGAAGCCGGAGCGCAGGGCGAGGGTCAGTGCCTGACGGACCGTCTTGTACCGCTCTATGCAGACCAGGTCGGTGCGGGGCACCATGACCTCGCGCACGAGGGTGTCGCCGAGCTCGAAGACCGAGTGCACCATGCGGCGCTCCTCGTCCTCGATGAGCGACTCCTGCTCGGCGAGGTCGACCATCGCGCGCAGCTCGGCCTCACTGGCGAAGGGGCCCTTACGGAATCCCTTGCCCGGGGTCAGCGCGTTGCCGATGAGGATCAGCAGCTGTGGGATCGGGCCCATGATCCTGGCCAGCGGCAGCAGGACGTACGCGGCGGCCGTGGCCGTGTTCAGCGGGTGCTGGCGGCCGATGGTGCGCGGCGATACCCCGATGGCGACATAGCTGACGAGGACCATCACGCCCATGGCGACCGCCAGCGCCTCCCAGGTCTCGGGGAACGCCTTGAGGCAGGCGTACGTGACGAGCGCGCCCGCCGACATCTCGCAGGCGACCCGCACGAGCAGGGCGACGTTGAGATAGCGGGTGGGGTCGGCCGCGACCTGTTCCAGCTTGGCGCTGCCGCGCCGCCCCGCCCGGACGGCTTCCGCCGCACGGAAGCTGGACATGCGCGCGATGCCGGTCTCGGCGCAGGCGGCGAGCCAGCCGACGACGACCAGCAGGACCGCGCCGAAGACGAGAGGGAGGCTCACGAAACGGTGGGGGCGGGTGAGGGCCCGGTCAGCCCGCGCTCACCGCGCCAGCCGTCGACGATCGCCGCCTGGAGGCCGAACATCTCGGCCTTCTCGTCGGGCTCCTCGTGGTCGTAACCGAGGAGGTGCAGCACGCCGTGGACGGTGAGGAGCTGGAGTTCCTCGTCCATCGAGTGCTGCGTCTCGGCGTCCTCGCCCTGCTTCTTGGCGACCTCGGGGCAGAGCACGATGTCACCGAGGAGCCCCTGCGGGGGCTCCTCGTCGTCCTTGGCCGGGGGACGGAGCTCGTCCATCGGGAAGGACATGACGTCCGTCGGGCCCGGAAGGTCCATCCACTGGATGTGGAGCTGCTCCATGGCGGCGGTGTCCACCACGATCACCGAGAGTTCGGACAGCGGGTGGATCCGCATCCTGGCGAGCGCGTAGCGGGCGATGTCGAGGATCGCCTGCTCGTCGACCTCGGTTCCGGACTCGTTGTTGACGTCGATCGACATGGTGCGCTGCGACTACTTCCCGTTGCGGCCGTCACGGCCCTCTGCGTTGTCGTACTTCTCGTACGCGTCGACGATACGGCCGACGAGCTTGTGCCGGACGACATCCTGGGAGGTGAGCCGGGAGAAGTGCACGTCCTCGACGTCCTCCAGGATGTCCTGGACCTGACGCAGACCGCTCCTGGTGCCGGTCGGCAGGTCCACCTGGGTGACGTCACCGGTGACGACGATCTTCGAGTCGAAGCCGAGCCGGGTGAGGAACATCTTCATCTGCTCGGCGCTGGTGTTCTGCGCCTCGTCCAGGATGATGAAGGCATCATTCAAGGTCCGACCGCGCATGTAGGCGAGCGGTGCGACCTCGATGGTGCCCGCGGCCATCAGCCGGGGGATCGAGTCGGGGTCGAGCATGTCGTGCAGGGCGTCGTAGAGCGGGCGCAGATACGGGTCGATCTTGTCGAAGAGCGTGCCGGGCAGGAAGCCGAGCCGCTCCCCCGCCTCGACGGCGGGCCTGGTCAGGATGATCCGGCTGACCTGCTTGGACTGCAGGGCCTGGACCGCCTTGGCCATGGCGAGATAGGTCTTGCCGGTGCCCGCGGGGCCGATACCGAAGACGATGGTGTGCTTGTCGATCGCGTCGACGTACCGCTTCTGGTTCAGCGTCTTGGGGCGGATGGTGCGGCCACGGCTGGAGAGGATGTTCTGGGTGAGCACCTCCGCGGGTGTCTCCTCCCCGTCCCCGGTGCCGTTCCCGCTCGCCCTGAGCATGGCGATCGAGCGTTCCACAGCGTCCTCCGTCATCGGCTGCCCGGTGCGGAGCACCAGCACCATCTCGTCGAAAAGGCGCTGGATCAGGGCGACGTCCGCCGCGCTGCCAGCCGCGCTTATCTCGTTGCCCCGGACATGGATGTCGACGGCCGGGAACGCCGTTTCGATCACGCGCAGCAGGGAGTCGCCCGACCCCAGGAGCATCACCATGGGGTGAGCGGCCGGGATGTCGATCTTGGCGCGCGCCTGCGGCTGTGTGGGTGACTGAGTCATGGGCCGGCCCTCGGGCCTGCGCATACCTCCCGTTGCAGGGCAGTCGCTGCTCGACCGCCTCTGGAGTACCAGCGTACGACTCCGCACCGACAACACCGAGAGGTTTTACCCGGTGATCATCAGCCCTTCACTGCCGGAAGCCGATGGTCGGGACGGCGCGGCGCAGCGGCCATGCCCTGCTGGTGGCGGGGAGCAGCTCCTCCAGGAAGGCGTAGCGCTCCAGTGCCGCCGGGTCCTGGTCGGCGTAGGTGCGTACCTGTTGCCACCAGGCTGCGATCTCCGCCCATCCGGGTGCGGACAGTGACCCGCCGAATTCCTGCACGGACAGGGCGGCCGTCAGTCCGGCGAAGGCGAGGCGGTCGGCGAGCGGCCAGTCGGCGAGCGTCCCGGTGACGAACCCGGCGACGAAGACGTCGCCGGCCCCCGTGGGGTCGAGCGCCTCCACCGCGATGGCGGGCACTTCCGCGGCCGTCCCGGTCGCCCGGTCCACCGCGTAGGCCCCGTCCGCTCCCAGGGTGACCACGGCGAGGGGGACCCGCTCGGCCAGGGCGTGGGCGGCGGCGCGCGGGCAGTCGGTGCGGGTGTAGCGCATGGCCTCCTCGGCGTTGGGCAGGAAGGCGAGGCAGTGCCCGAGGTCGGGCAGGGCGTCCAGATCCCAGCGGCCGGTCTCGTCCCAGCCGACGTCGGCGAAGATCATCGCGCCGTCCCTGGCGGCCCCCGCGACCCAGGGCTCGCTGCGGCCGGGGGTGAGCGAGGCGACGGCGGCGCGGGCGCGCGGCGGGCACTTCGGGAAGGTGCGGCCGGGCGCCACGGATGCCGCGGGGGCCTCGTGACCGTGCGAGACCATGGTGCGCTCGCCCTCGTACGCCATGGAGACGGTGACGGGCGAGTGCCAGCCGGGGACCGTGCGCGACATGGACAGGTCGATGCCCTCGCCGTGTTCGAGCGCGTCCCAGCAGTACTCGCCGTAGTGGTCGTCGCCGAACGCGGCGGCCAGCGAGGTGTGCAGGCCGAGCCGGGCGAGGGCGGTGGCCATGTTGGCGACGCCGCCGGGGCTGGATCCCATCCCCCGGGCCCAGGACTCCGTCCCCCGGACGGGTGCGCTGTCGAGCCCGGTGAAGACGATGTCGAGAAAGACCGTGCCGGTCAGGAAGACATCGCAGTCCGGGTCCTGCGGGGCGCGCAGCCCGAGCAGCGGGTCGATGCCTGGATCAGCTGTAGTCACCGTGCGTTCCCCCGGCCGAGGCGGATCTTGCGTGTGCGAGTTGAGGCCAAGTGTGCCGGATCCGATGCCTCGTCCGGAGGGTCCGCGCCGCTCGGACGAGCTGACTCCGACCGGCGCTCCCGCCCGTGCCCCCACCCGCGTAAACCGAACTGGCTACCCGCCGGGAACGCCCGCAAAACCGCACTGTGACCCAGATCACAACGAGTCGGATTTCCGTCATCTTGTCCCTCTTGATACAAATTGCCCCGCGAGCACCGTCCAGGACAGGACGAGTGCCACTTCTCCCGCTTTTCTGCGCTTTCCCCCTGCCCTCCCCTGCCTCACTACTGCCTACTCCGGCATGTCCTCAGGAACCCCCATGTCCTCGCGCCCTCGCGCCGCGTGGCCCCTGGTCGCCGTGTTCACCGCCGGCTACCTCGCCGCCTATCTGCTCCCCACCCTCGTCGGCCGCCTCAGCGCCTGCCTGGACCTGACCCCGGCCCAGGCCGGCCTGGTCGGCAGCGCCCTTCTGCTCAGCTCCGCATCGGCCGGCTTCGCGCTGGCGGGACGCGCCGAGAGCTTCGGGGCGCGCGGCCCGGCGCGCGCGGGGCTGCTGCTCGCCGCGCTCGGCTACGGCTGCGCCGCGCTGACCACCTCGATGCCTCTGGTGATCGCGGGGGTGGTGGCCGGAGGCTTCGGCTCCGGTGCCGCCACCGCCGTCGCCGCCGCCGGCATCGCGGCACGGCGCGACCCGCACCGGACCTCGTCGCTGGGGCTGCTCAGCGTCTCGGCGACCGCGGGAGCGCTCTATCTGACGATCCCCCATCTGGGCGGCGGCCACCGGCTGCCGTTCGCCTGCATCGCGGTCGTCGCGCTGCTCGTGTGGCCCGCGACCTCCCGGCTGGGCGGCTCCTCTCCCGCCTGCGGGACCTCTCCGGTGCGGGGGCGGCTGCCGCACCGGCGGTCGGGTCTCGTACTGGCGGGCGGGATGGCCGTCTGGTCCATGGCGCAGAACGCCCTGTGGGGCGTGAGCGGCCGCATCGGGGCCGAGCAGGTGGGCCTCTCCGAGGTGGCCGTCGGCGCGGTGTTCGCCGCCGCTCTGGGAGCGGGGCTCCTCGGGCTGATGGCCGCGGGGTTGCTGGGAGCCAGGCTCGGGCGTGCGCTGCCGATCGCCCTCGGGACGGTGATCATCGCGGGGAGCATCGTGCTCAGCTCGTCCGCCGACGGTCTCAGGTCGTTCGCGGCCGGCGAGATCGCGTGGAACACCTTCTACCCGGTGGTCCTGACGTATCTGATCGGGCTGGCGGCCTCGCTGGACGCACGCGGCCGCTGGGCGGTCCTCGCGGGCTCGGCGGCGTCCGCCGGTACGGCCTGCGGCCCCCTGCTCGGCAGTGTGCTCTCCGAGCAGGCCGGCTACACGGCGATGGGGCTGATCCTGGGGGCCGCCACACTTCTGGTCGCGGTCCCCGTCACCGCGGTCGCCCTGCACACCGGGGGCCGGCCGCTGGTGCCGGGTTCCGTACGGCGCAGGGGCGGGGCCCCGGCCGCGCTGCTCGCCGCCAGGAGCGACGGCCTGTCCGGCGCGGTGCCCGAGCTGGGCGCGCCGGAGCAGGCGGTCGCGGAGATCAGCGTGCCCGCCCCGTGGCGCAGACGGCTGGTGCGCAGCGCGTTCCGTACGACGGGCGGGGGCGGTCAGTCGAACACGTAGGCCTCGACCTCGGCGAGGTAGCGCGCCCTGCGCTCCTCGTCGTGGTCGAGGAAGGCCGCTTCGAAGGAGTTGCGGGCCAGGGTGCGCAGCTGCTCCCGGTCAAGGCCGAGCGCCTCGTGCACGGCCTGGAAGGTGTCCCCCACGTATCCGCCGAAGTAGGCGGGGTCGTCGGAGTTCACCGTGCAGAGCAGACCCGCGTCCATCATGGACCGCAGCGGGTGCTGCTCCAGGACGTCGATGGCCCGCAGCCGCACGTTGGACAGCGGGCAGAGTGTCAGCGGGATCCGCTCGGAGACCAGCCGGTCCACCAGCTCGGAATCCTCCATGCAGCGCAGGCCGTGGTCGATCCGTTCGACACCGAGGACGTCGAGGGCCTCCCGGATGTACTCCGGCGGACCCTCCTCGCCCGCGTGGGCGACCTTGCGCAGGCCGAGCGCCGTGGCCGCGTCGTACACCTCGCGGAACTTCGCCGGCGGGTGTCCGACCTCCGCCGAGTCGAGGCCGACGGCGCTGACGCGGTGCAGATACGGCTTCGCGGCCTCCAGGGTCTCCAGCGCCGATTCGGCGGACTTGTCACGCAGGAAGCACATGATCAGCTGGGTGGAGATGCCGTGCTTCTCCTCGCTGCGGTCCAGCGCCCTGCCGAGCCCCTCGATCACGGTGCCGATCGGGACGCCGCGGTCGGTGTGGGCCTGCGGGTCGAAGAAGATCTCGGCGTGCCGGACGCCCTGGGCGGCGGCGCGGGCGAGGTAGGCGTCGGCCAGTTCGGCGAAGTCGTCCTCGGTGCGCAGGACCGCCATGAGGGCGTAGTAGAGGTGGAGGAAGCTCTGCAGGTCGTCGAAGAGGTAGGCGGTGCGCAGCGCTTCGGTGTCCGCGTGGGGCAGGTCCACGCCGTTGCGTGCGGCGAGCGCGAAGGCCAGCTCGGGTTCGAGCGTCCCTTCGATGTGGAGGTGGAGTTCGGCTTTGGGGAGGTGCACGGAGTTCTCGTTACGTGTGGCGGGTGGGTACCGGGACCCTGATCAGGTCCTGGGCAATGGTCAGTTCACCTTCGAAGCCGGCTGCCCTGGCCTGGTGCTCGAAGACGTCTGAGTCGGTGTAGCGCTGGGAGAAGTGCGTCAGCACGAGGTGCCGTACGCCGGACTCCTTCGCCACCCGTGCCGCCTGGCCGGCCGTGAGGTGGCCGTGGTCGGCGGCGAGCCGGCTGTCCTCGTCGAGGAACGTCGACTCGATGACCAGCATGTCGCATCCGTCGGCGAGCGCGGACACGCCGTCGCAGAGCCGGGTGTCCATGACGAACGCGAAGCGCTGCCCGCGGCGGGTCGTGGACACCTCCTCCAGCGGGACGCCCCGCAGGACGCCGTCCCGCTGGATCCGTCCGACGTCCGGCCCGCCGATGCCGTGCTCGGCGAGCTTCTCGGGCAGCATGCGCAGCCGGTCGGGCTCGGTGAGGCGGTAGCCGTAGGACTCGACCGGGTGAGACAGCCGGTGGCTGTCGATGGTGTACGCGTCGGTGGTGGCGAGTACGCCGTCGGCGGCGACCGGGGCCTCGGTCAGCTCGACGGACTCGCGGTAGGCGGTCGCGTACCGCAGCCGGTCGAAGAAGCGCTGTCCGCTCGCCGGGAAGTGGGCGGTGACGGGGTGCGGGACCTGGTCGAGGTTGATCCGCTGGATCACGCCTGCCAGGCCGAGCGAGTGGTCACCGTGGAAGTGCGTGACGCAGATGCGGTCGATGTCGTGCGCGGCGACGCCCGCGCGCAGCATCTGGCGCTGGGTCCCCTCGCCCGGGTCGAAGAGGATGCCCTCGCCGTCCCAGCGCAGCAGATAGCCGTTGTGGTTGCGGTGCCGGGTCGGCACCTGGCTCGCGGTGCCGAGGATCACCAGTTCCCGTACGGACACGAGCGGCCCTAACCGGGGGGCCACTGCATCCCGCGACCGCCCAGGACGTGGGCGTGCGCGTGGAACACGGTCTGGCCGGCGCCGGCGCCGGTGTTGAGGACGATGCGGTAGCCGCTGTCGGTGATCTTCTCGTCGGCGGCGACAAGACCGGCCTCACGCAGCACGTCAGCCGCGATGTCCGGCTCGGCCGCGGCGAGCGAGGCGGCGTCCGGGTAGTGCGCCTTGGGGATGACCAGGACGTGCGTCGGGGCCTGGGGGTTTATGTCGCGGAAGGCGACGGTCGTCGCGCTCTCGCGGACGATGGTCGCCGGGATGTCACCCGTGACGATCTTGCAGAACAGACAGTCGGCCTGCGGCTCTCCCGCCATGGGGTGCTCCTGGGTCGTGGTGATCGGTCACGGGCAGCCTAGCGGGCGCCGCGCGGCGGAAGACGGCCGACTCGGGGCCCAGGGCGATCAGGGGCGGTGGCGCGGGTCCGCCCCCGCCATCGCCCCCGCCGTGCGCACCAGGTCGTTACTGCGCCCCGTCCGCCGACGGCAGTCGCGGAGCCGTCTTCGCCGGCGTCCGCGTCAGCGACTCCAGCGCGATCCGGATCGCTTCGTCCAGCTGCGGGTCCCGCCCCGCCGCGTGGTCCTGCGGGGCCGTCACGACCTCGACGTCCGGGTCGACGCCGTGGTTCTCGACGCCCCAGCCGTACCCCTCCAGCCAGAAGGCGTACTTCGGCTGGGTGACCAGCGTGCCGTCGACCAGGCGGTAGCGGCTGTCGATGCCCACGACGCCGCCCCAGGTGCGCGTGCCCACCACCGGGCCGATGCCGAGCGCCTTGATGGCCGCGTTCACGATGTCGCCGTCCGAGCCGGAGAACTCGTTCGCCACGGCCACGACCGGTCCGCGCGGCGCGTCACCGGGGTAGCTGGAGGGCCGCATGCCACGCGGCAGGTCCCAGCCGACGATGCGGCGGGCCAGCTTCTCGACGACCAGCTGCGAGGTGTGGCCGCCCCTGTTCTCCCGTACGTCCACCACCAGCCCTTCGCGGGCGACCTCGGTGCGTAGGTCCCGGTGGATCTGCGCCCATCCCGAGCCGACCATGTCGGGGACGTGGAGGTAGCCGAGGCGGCCGGCCGACCGCTCGTGCACGTACGCACGCCGGCCGGCGACCCACGCGTGGTAGCGCAGCGCCTCCTCGTCGGCGACGGGGACGACGACCACATGGCGGGGCTCGCCGCCGTCGACCGGTGAGACGGTCAGCTCGACGGGCTTGCCGGCCGTGCCCGCGAGCAGGGGGGCGGGGCCGGTGAGGGTGTCGACGGGGTGCCCGTCGACCGCCAGGATCACGTCGCCGGCGCGCACCGCGACGCCGGGAGCGGCGAGCGGGGACCAGGCCGCCGGGTCCGAGGTCTCCGAGGGCAGGATCCGGTCGACGCGCCAGCGCCCGTCGTCGGCGCGGGAGAGGTCGGCGCCGAGCAGTCCCTGCCGGGCGGAGTCGTCGCCGTGGCCACCGGACGGCCTCACGTAGGCGTGGGAGGTGCCGAGTTCGCCCTGCACCTCCCAGAGCAGGTCCATCAGGTCGTCGTGGGTGGAGACCCGGTCCAGCAGCGGCCGGTAGCGGTCCAGGACGCCGTCCCAGTCGACGCCGCCCATGTCGGGGCGCCAGAAGTTGTCCCTCATGACGCGGCCGGCCTCGTCGTACATCTGGCGCCATTCGGCGGCCGGGTCGAGGGTGCGGCGGACACGGGAGAGATCGACAGTGACGTGGGTGTCGCCGTCGTCGTCGGACTCCCCTGACACCCGGCTGTCGGAGGGGACGACCCGCAGAGTGCCGTGGCTGTGCAGGACCAGCCGCCTGCCGTCGCCGCTGACCGCGAACCGGCTGATGCCGGAGGCGACTTCCTCGCAGCGCAGTTTCTCCAGGTCGTACCGCTCCAGGGTTGGTTCGGGGCTGCGGGCGCCGGGCGTGGCGGCGCCGGCACCGAGCACTCCCTTCACCGGGTGGCGCAGCCACAGCAGCCCGTCCCTGGCGGCCCGGAGCGAGGAGTAGCCGGCGGCCTCGACGGGGAACGGCACGATCCGGTCGGCGAGACCGTCGAGGTCGACGCGGGTGATGGGGAGCGCTGTGGGGTTGTCCTCGCCGTCACCGCCCTTCTCCTTCTCGGCCGGACGGCCGTGGAGCTGCGGCCCGAACGGGGAGGGCGTGGTGGCGGCGAGTGTCAGCAGGTGCGGCCGGCAGGATCCGCCGAACGCCAGGTCGAAGACGTGCGCGTCGTAGATCGGGTCGAAGACGCGCTCGGAGAGGAAGGCCAGGTGCTTCCCGTCGGTCGTGAAGGCGGGGGCGTAGTCCCGGAACCGCAGCGGGGTGGCCTCGGTGACCGACAGGTCCGCGAGGTGGGCCAGTCTGAGCTGGCTGAGCGGCTCGGGGCCGGGGTGCGACCAGGCGAGCCAGGCGGAGTCGGGCGAGAAGACGAGTCCGGACGCGTCCCCGTCCTCGCTGCGGTCCACCTCGTGCACCTCGCCGCTCTCCCGTTCGACGATCAGGACCCGTCCGTCGTGGGCGGCGACGGCGAAGCGGCTGCCGTCGGGGGCGGGGGCCAGATCCAGGACCCGGCCGATCCGGCCGGCCGCGAGGCGGCGCGGCGCGGTGCCGGGCGCGGTGCCGGTGGCCGGCGCACACTCCAGGGCGTCATCGCCCTCGGCGTCGGTGACCCAGACGACGTGCTGGCCGCCGTCGGCCTGGAAGGTGTGCGGGAGCCTGGCCCGTACCCCGGGTTCGGCGGCAAGGACGCGGGCCGGGCCCTCCCGGTGGGTGACCCAGTGGACGGCGCCGCGGGACCCGACCGCGCTGCCGCGGCCGGTGCGGTCCGGGGACGCGCTGTACGGATGGCTGCCGACGTCCACGGGGTGCGGCTGCAGGTCGGTGCGCTGTCCGCCGAGCCGGATGTCGAGACGGCGGGGGCCGTCGCTCTCCAGACCGTCAAGGAGCCAGAGTTCACCGGCGCCGGCGTAGCTGATCCGGGTGCCGTCGGTGGTGGCGTGCCGGGCGTAGAAGCCGTCGACGCCGCTGTGGCGGCGCAGGTCCGTGCCGTCGGGCAGGGAGGAGTACAGCGCGCCGACGCCCTCGTGGTCGCTGAGGAAGGCGATGCGCTCACCGACCCACATCGGGCATTCGAGGTTGCCGTCGAGGTCCGCATGGACGCGGGTGAACTCCTCGGGGGTGCCGTCCGCGGGCCGGTCGGCCGCGGCGATCCAGAGCTTGCCGGCCGTCCCGCCCCGGTAGCGCTTCCAGGCGGCGGCCTCGCGTCCCATCGTGGCCGAGAGCAGCAGGGGCCGCCCTCCGGGTCCGTACGCGAGCGAGCCGACCGGCCCGTACGGCAGGGTTCGGGCGGGGCCGCCGTCGACGGGGACGGCACGGGCCCAGCTGCGCCGCAGGGAGACCTGGCCCTGGGTGCTGATCGCCAGCACGTCGCCGTCGGGGGTCCAGCCGCGTACGGACGTGCGCGCGTCGCCCCAGTGGGTCAGCCGTCTGGAGGGACCGCCGTCGGCCGGCGCGAGATGCACCTCGGGGGCCCCGTCACGGGTGGACGTCCAGGCGACCAGGGTGCCGTCGGGAGAGATCCGCGGCTGGCTGACAGGGCGGTTGTCGGCGCTCACACGCCAGGCCCGGCCGCCGTCGAGCGGCGCGAGCCAGACGTCGTCCTCGGCCGTGAAGGCGATCAAGTCGCCCTGGACATGGGGATACCGGAGGTAGGAAGGCTGCGTCACACGGATCACCCTAGGCCGCGGCACCGGTCCGGGTACCGGAGTTGGCCGGAGTCAGCCGTAGAGCCGGTGGCCCGCGCACTCTCATTCCGCGGAGGTTCTCGGTGACCCCGGCGGCCACCGCCGCGCGGCGCGGGCGCGTCGGGCCCGCCCGGCGCCCTCGGCTACGACCAGCGCCCGGTGCGTCCCATCAGCAGGGCCGCCGCGGCGGTCCCCGCGGTCGAGGTGCGCAGGACGCTCGGGCCGAGCCGGTAGGCGGGCGCCCCCGCCTCGGTGAAGGCCGCCAGCTCCTGGGGCGCCACCCCGCCCTCCGGGCCCACGACCAGCACGATCGTGCCGCCCGCGGGGAGTTCGGCGGTGGCCAGCGGCTCGCTGCCGCTGTCCCGGTCCTCGTGCAGGACGCCCGCGAAGTCAGCGCCGGCCAGCAGGGCCGCGACCTGCTTGGTCGTCATGGCGTCCGCCACCTCGGGAAAACGCACCCGGCGCGACTGCTTGCCCGCCTCGCGCGCGGTGGCGCGCCACTTGGCGAGGGACTTGAGCCCGCGATCGCCCTTCCACTGGGTGATGCAGCGCGAGGCCTGCCAGGGCACGATCGCGTCGACGCCCGTCTCGGTCATCGTCTCCACGGCGAGCTCGCCGCGGTCGCCCTTGGGCAGCGCCTGGACGACGGTGATGCGGGGCGCGGGCTCGTCCTCCTCGTGGACGCTCGTGAGGCCGGCCACCACGAGCCGGTCCTTGCCCTCGGCCGCCCGTACGACGCCTTCGGCCCAGCGGCCGCGCCCGTCGGTGAGGACGACGTCCTCCCCCGGGTTCAGCCGCTTCACGGACACGGCGTGCCGCCCCTCGGGGCCGTCCAGCACGAACTCCGTTCCGCCGGGCAGCTGTTCGACGACGAACACCGGTGCCGTCACCGGTCACTCCTCACGTTCATGGCCGCACGCGCGGCATCCATCTCTGCGGCGAGCAGGCCCACCAGCTCCCCGGCGGGCAGCTCACGCGCCATCCGGTGGCCCTGGCCCGCCCACAGCGCCATGCCCTGGGCGTCCCCTGCCCTGGCGGCGGCTCTGCGCAGCCCGCTGGTCACCTGGTGCACCTGCGGGTAGGCGGCGGGGGCGTACGCCCCGTGCTCCCGTACGAACCGGTTGACCAGGCTCCGCGCGGGGCGGCCGGAGAAGGCCCGGGTCAGGGCGGTGGTCGTGAACAGCGGGTCGGTCAGGGCCTGCTTGTGCAGCGGGTGCGCCCCCGACTCGGGGCAGGGCAGGAACGCCGTACCGAGCTGGGCGGCGTCGGCCCCGGCCGCGAGGACGGCCGTGATCTGGGAGCCGCGCATCAGGCCGCCGGCCGCGACGACCGGCAGACGCACGGCCTCGCGGACCTCGGCGAGCAGCGCGAGCAGCCCGGTGCCGGTGAGGCCGCCCTCCGGGTCGTCGCGGTGCGTGGACTGATGGCCGCCCGCCTCGGTGCCCTGGACACAGACCGCGCCCGCGCCCGCCCACTCGGCGTCCCGCGCCTCCTGGACCGAGGTGACCGTGACGACGGTGAGCGTGCCGACGGCGGCGAACGCGTCGAGGGTCTCGCGGGTGGGGCAGCCGAAGGTGAAGGAGACCACCGGCACCGGATTCCCCAGCAGGATCGCGACCTTGGCCTCGTAGCCGTCGTCGCCTGCCGCGTCGGGCTCGCCGAGCGGGGTCTCGTACCAGGCGGCCTCACCGGCCAGTTGGTGGCGATATACCTCGACGGCGCCGGTGTCGGCGGCCGGCGGCTGCGGCATGAAGAGGTTGACGCCGAAGGGACCGCTGGTCATCCTCCGGAGCTGCTCGGTCTCTTCGTACATCCCGTCCGCCGTCTTGTATCCGGCGGCGAGGAATCCGATCCCCCCTGCATCGGCGACGGCGGCGGCCAGCTCCGGCCGCGAGGCACCGCCCGCCATCGGGGCCTGCACGATGGGGTAGCGGCAGAGATCCGTGAGCGCCAAGGACATGACGGCATCGTGCCACGTCCCGCGAATCGTGCCGAATCAGCCCTCCGTACCGTGCGGGGCGGTGCCGTACCGGCCCGCACGCACCGCACCGCCCGCCGGTACGGAGACCGGCGGGCGGTGCGGTGACAGGGTTCAGCGGCCGTTGAAGGCGTCCTTCAGACGGGAGAAGAGCCCCTGCTGTCCGGGCTGGAACTGACCCGTGGGCCGCTCCTCGCCGCGCAGCTTGGACAGCTCCCGCAGGAGGCGCTCCTGCTCGGGGTCCATCTTCGTCGGGGTCATGACCTCGACGTGCACGATCAGGTCGCCGCGCCCGCCGCCACGCAGGTGCGTGATGCCGCGCCCGTGCAGCGGGACCGACTGCCCGGACTGGGTGCCCGGCCTGATGTCGATCTCCTCCATCCCGTCGAGCGTCTCCAGCGGCACCTGGGTGCCGAGCGCCGCAGCCGTCATCGGGATGGTCACCGTGCAGTGCAGATCGTCGCCGCGCCGCTGGAACACGGCGTGCGCGACCTCGTGGATCTCGACGTACAGATCCCCCGCGGGGCCGCCGCCGGGGCCGACCTCGCCCTCGCCCGCGAGCTGGATCCGGGTGCCGTTGTCGACACCTGCGGGAATCTTCACGGTGAGGGTGCGCCGCGAGCGGATGCGGCCGTCACCGGCGCACTCGGGGCACGGGGTCGGCACGACCGTGCCGAAGCCCTGGCACTGGGGGCAGGGCCGTGAGGTCATGACCTGACCGAGGAAGGACCTGGTGACCTGGGAGACCTCGCCACGGCCGCGGCACATGTCGCAGGTCTGCGCGGAGGTGCCGGGTGCGGCGCCCTCGCCACTGCAGGTCGTACAGACGACCGCCGTGTCGACCTGGATGTCCTTGGTCGTGCCGAAAGCCGCCTCGTTGAGGTCGATCTCCAGCCGGATCATCGCGTCCTGGCCGCGCCGGGTGCGCGAACGCGGCCCGCGCTGCGCGGCGTTGCCGAAGAACGCGTCCATGATGTCGCTGAAATTGCCGAAGTTGCCGGCTCCGAACCCTCCTGCGCCACCGCCGCCGCCCGAGCCGGACAGCGGGTCACCGCCGAGGTCGTAGACCTGCTTCTTCTGCGGGTCCGACAGCACCTCGTAAGCGGCGTTGATCTCCTTGAACCGCTCCTGGGTCTTCGGATCCGGGTTGACATCCGGGTGGAGCTCGCGGGCGAGCCTACGGAATGCCTTCTTGATCTCGTCCTGAGATGCGTCGCGGCGCACGCCTAGTACGGCGTAGTAGTCCGTGGCCACTTACGAATCCGCCAGGATCTGTCCGACGTAACGTGCCACTGCGCGTACCGCTCCCATCGTTCCGGGGTAGTCCATGCGGGTCGGTCCGACCACGCCGAGTTTGGCGACTGCCTCGTCGCCCGAACCGTAGCCGACCGCGACGACGGACGTGGAGTTGAGCCCCTCGTGGGCGTTCTCGTGCCCGATCCGTACGGTCATGCCTGAATCCGTTGCCTCACCGAGCAGCTTCAGCAGCACGACCTGCTCCTCCAATGCCTCCAGCACCGGCCGGATCATCACAGGGAAGTCATGCCCGAAGCGGGTGAGATTGGAGGTGCCGCCGATGATCAGCCGCTCCTCCGTCTCTTCGACCAGAGTCTCGAGAAGGACGGAGAGCACCGTCGACACGGTCCCCCTGTCCTCGGCCTCGAAGGACTCCGGCAGATCCTGCACCAGCCGTGGGACGTCCGCGAAGCGCCGTCCGACGACCCGGCTGTTGAGCCGGGCCCGCAGATCGGCCAGCGAGGTGTCACCGAACGGTGCAGGGCAGTCGATCATACGCTGTTCGACCCGGCCCGTGTCCGTGATCAGGACGAGCATCAGCCGGGCCGGGGCCAGGAGAAGAAGCTCCACGTGCCGGACCGTCGAGCGGGTCAGCGAGGGGTACTGCACGACGGCGACCTGCCTGGTCAGCTGCGCGAGCAGCCGGACCGTGCGGCCCACGACGTCGTCGAGGTCGACCGCGCCGTCGAGGAAATTCTGAATGGCCCGGCGCTCAGGCGACGAGAGGGGTTTCACACCCGCGAGCCTGTCGACGAAGAGCCGGTAGCCCTTGTCCGTCGGAATACGCCCCGCACTCGTGTGCGGCTGGGCGATGAAGCCCTCGTCCTCCAGCAACGCCATGTCGTTGCGGACAGTCGCCGGGGAGACCCCGAGGCTGTGCCGCTCCGTGAGCGCCTTGGAGCCGACGGGCTCCTCCGTGCCGACATAGTCCTGGACGATGGCGCGCAGCACTTCGAGTCTGCGTTCACTGAGCACCGCGCACACCTCCAGCTGTGGTCCTCCGGCGTCTGCCTGGCACTCTGTGCGTTCGAGTGCCAGCGATCCCCCGGTCAGTGTACGGGGGCGAGGTGGGCCCGGGGCAAGGGCGACCGGCCACGCCCGTCACGGGACCACGCAGGTCGTTGCCGATAGCGTCGCCGTATGGACGCCTCTTGGGAAGAGTTCGGCTGGGAGCGGTTGGGCAACGGTACGGGACGCAGACGCCTCCCCGGCTGGGACGCGACCGCCGCACTGGTCGCGGGGACGGACGGTGTGCTGCTCTACGACACCGGGGCGACGCTCCGGGAGGGAGCCGGACTGCGCACCCAGGCCGAGGCACTGCTGGGCCGCAGGGTGACGCATATCGCACTGAGCCATCCGCACTTCGACCATGTGCTGGGCACCGCCGCCTTCTCCGGGGCGGAGGTCTACGGGGCGGTCGGCACGGCGGAGCTGCTGGGGCGGGGCGCCGAGGAGCTGCGCGCGGACGCCGTACGGCACGGCATGAGCGAGGCGGACGCCACGGCGGCCACGGACGTCCTGGTGGCCCCGAGGCATCAGGTGAGCGGCGAGTGGACACTCGATCTCGGCGGCGGCTTCCAGGTGCTGCTGGCCAATGTGGGGCCGGGCCACAGCGGCCACGACCTGGCGGTCCTGGTGCCGGGCTCCCCCGTCGTGATGCTCTGCGGCGACCTGGTCGAGGAGTCCGGCGAGCCGCAGGCGGGACGCGACGCGGTCCCCTCGCACTGGCCTGCCGCGCTCGACCGGCTGCTGGAGCTGGGCGGCGAGGACGCGGTGTACGTGCCGGGGCACGGGGCGGTGGTGGACGCGGCGTTCGTACGGGCGCAGCGCGATCAGCTGGCGGCCCGCTTCGGCGTGTCGTGAACGGCGTGCCAGGAACGGCGTGTCGTGAACGGGCGTCCGTTTATCGTCGTGCCATGCGCAGCTACCAGCCGGACCTGACTCCGCCGTGGAAGAAGTCCGCTCCCGCCCCCGAGGTCCCCGCCGAGCCCGATCTGGTCGTCGAGGAGGCCGTCAGCGGCTTCTGCGGGGCGGTGATCCGGTGCGAGAAGACGGCCCAGGGGCCGACGGTCACGCTGGAGGACCGCTTCGGCAAGCACCGGGTCTTCCCGATGGAGCCGCGCGGCTTCCTACTGGAGGGCAGGGTCGTCACCCTGGTACGCCCCTCGGCCGGCGGCCCCGCCCGGCCCACGCGCACCGCGTCGGGTTCGGTGGCGGTGCCGGGCGCACGGGCCAGGGTGGCGCGGGCCGGCCGCATCTACGTGGAGGGGCGGCACGACGCCGAGCTCGTCGAGCGCGTCTGGGGCGACGACCTGCGCATCGAGGGCGTGGTGGTGGAGTACCTGGAGGGCGTCGACGACCTCCCGGCGATCGTGCGGGAGTTCGCGCCGGGCCCTGACGCCAGGCTCGGTGTCCTGGTGGACCATCTGGTGCCCGGCTCCAAGGAGTCCCGGATTGCCGCCCAGGTCACCGACGCGCACGTCCTGGTGGTGGGGCATCCGTACATCGACGTCTGGGAGGCCGTGAAGCCCTCGTCCGTGGGCATCCCCGGGTGGCCGGTGGTCCCGCGCGGGCAGGACTGGAAGACGGGCGTGTGCCGTGCGCTGGGCTGGCCGGAGAACACCGGCGCGGCCTGGCAGCACATTCTTTCCAGGGTCGGCTCCTACAAGGATCTGGAGCCGCAGCTGCTGGGCCGGGTCGAGGAGCTGATCGACTTCGTCACCCTGCCCGCCTGAGGCCTCGCGGGTGCGGGGCGGGATGGGGTGGGGCGGGGTGATCAGTCCACCAGGTCCCGCACCACGGCGTCGGCCAGCAGCCGCCCCCGCAGCGTGAGGACCGCGCGGCCCTCGCCGTACGGTCCGGGCTCCAGCAGCCCGTCCGTCACCGCGCGGCCGGCCGCCGCGAGCCCGGCGGGGGCGAGCAGCGACAGCGGGCAGCCGTCGACGAGCCGCAGCTCCAGCAGGATGCGCTCGACCCGGCGGTCCTCGTCGCCGAGCACCTCACGGCCGGCGCCGGGCGAGCGGCCCTCGGCCAGTGCCTGCGCGTAGGCCCCGGGGTGCTTGACGTTCCACCAGCGGACCCCGCCGACGTGGCTGTGGGCTCCCGGTCCCGCGCCCCACCAGTCGGCCCCGCGCCAGTACAGCTCGTTGTGCAGGCAGCGGCCCTCGGGGGTGCGGGACCAGTTCGACACCTCGTACCAGGAGAAGCCCGCCGCGGCCATCGCGTCGTCGGCGATCAGATAACGGTCGGCGTGGACGTCGTCGTCCGTCATCGGGACGTCGCCCCGGCGGATGCGCCGGGCGAGCTGGGTGCCCTCCTCGACGATCAGCGCATACGCCGACACATGGTCGGGGCCCGCTCCGATCGCCGCGTCGAGGGTGGCCCGCCAGTCGTCGTCGGACTCGCCGGGGGTTCCGTAGATCAGGTCGAGGTTGACGTGTTCGAAGCCGGCCGCGCGGGCCTCCGCGACGCAGGCCTCGGGCCTGCCTGGCGTATGGGTGCGGTCCAGGACCTTCAGGACGTGCTGCCGTGCGCTCTGCATGCCGAACGAGACACGGTTGAAGCCGCCTTCCCGCAGCGCCGCGAGATACGCCGGATCGACGGATTCCGGGTTGGCCTCCGTGGTGATCTCGGCGTCATCGGCAAGACCGAACTCCTCACGGATCGCCGCGAGCATCCGGACCAGGTCGGCGGCGGGCAGCAGCGTCGGCGTACCGCCGCCGACGAAGACCGTGCGCACCGGGCGGGGGTCGTCGCCGAGCACCTTGCGGGCCTGGCGGACCTCCTCGGTCAGATGGGCCGCGTAGTTGTCCCTGGACGCCAGGGCGCCGCCGGAGCCGCGCAGCTCGGTCGCGGTGTACGTGTTGAAGTCGCAGTAGCCGCAGCGGGTGGCGCAGTAGGGCACGTGCAGATAGAAGCCGAGCGGCCGTTCGGCGGCGCCTTGCAGGGCATGGCGGGGCAGCGCCCCGTCGTCGGGCATGGGCTCACCATCGGGCAGTACGGAAGGCATACCGTCCATTGTCACTCGGCGGGAGGACTCACCCGTACGGCCGTGTGCCGTTCCTTGTCGATCTGGAGGACGAGCAGGGCCAGGTCGTCGTCGGGCGGGCGCTCGGCGAACGTGTGGACGGCCCGTTTGATCCGGTCGGCTATCCCGGCGGCCGGGAGCCCCGCGCAGCCCGCCAGGACGCGTGCGAGGCCGTCACCGTCGTCGAACATCAGCCGCCCCGAGCGCCGCCCCGTGACCCCGTCGGTGACACAGAGCAGGCTGTCGCCTGGCAGGAGGTCGAAGCACTGGCTCTCGTACGCCACGTCATCGACGATCCCGAGCAGCACCTGAGGCTCGGCGGCCGGGCGTACGGAGCCGTCGGGGCTCAGCAGCAGCGGGAGCGGATGGCCGGCGCTCGCCACGGTGCAGCGCACCCTGCCGTCCGGGAGGGGGACGAGGTCGCCGTACAGCAGGGAGAGGAAGCGGGACCGGGAGCCGTCCTGGATCTCGTGGATCTCCCGGATCTCGTGGCTCTCGTGGATCCGGCCGTCCTGGATCCGGCCGTCCTGGATCCGCCGGCCTTCCTGGGTCCGGCCCTCCTGGATCCGCCCTTCCTCGGTCCGGCCTTCCTCGATCCGCCGCCCGCCCGCCGCCGCGACCATGAGGGCGGCGGCCTCGGCCGCTTCCATCGCGTCGTCCAGGAGGAGCCGGTTGAGCCGGTCGAGCACCTCGCCGACGCGGAACCCCTCCCGGGACAGCAGTCGCAGCCAGGGCCGGGCGAGACCGGTGACGACGGCGGCCTCGGGGCCACTGCCCTGGACGTCCCCGAGCACGAAGCACCAGCGGCCGCCGGGGCACGGGAAGAGGTCGTAGAAGTCGCCGCCGACCACGCCGTCGTCCCCGGGCTCGTACACCAGCGCACTGGTGACTCCGGGGATCTCGGCCACCTTGCTCGGCAGCAGGCCCCGCTGGAGGATGCGGCTGATGGTGGCCTGCCGGGTGTAGGCACGGGCGGCGCCCACGGCGAGGCCGACCCGTCGTACGAAGTCCGCGAGCAGCGCGGCGGCGTCCTCAGGGATCCGGTCGGCCCCCTCGCGGCCCACCAGGACGGCGCCGAGCGTGCGCCCGCCCGAGATGATGCGGTGGGCGAGGGCGGCGCCTGTGCCGTCCTCGGACCCCGCGGTGGCACCCGGCGGCCAGGGCATGGGTACGGGGCCCGTGCCGACGCTCCCGGGCAGCCGGAGCGGCTCCTTCTCCAGTGCGGGGCGCAGCAGCCCGGTCCGGGTCTCGTCCCGGTGCCAGACCCCGGCGAGCCTGGGGGCGGCCCCCGGGCCGCCTCCCTCGCACTCCAGCCATATCGCGCACCAGTCGGCGATCCTGGGCACCAGGAGCCGGCCCGCCGTGGACGCCACCAGGTCCTCGTCGAGCTGGCCCGTGAGGAGGCCGGAGGCCTCGGCGAGGAAGGAGAGCCCTGTGCCGCCGGCCCAGCCCGCGTCGTCGCGGGCGGGGTGCCCGGCCGGGGACGCGAGGACCCCGTCGTCGCGCGCACCGCGCCCAGGGGCGGTGCGGTCGGCCGCCGGGGCGTCCGGGAGTCCGTAGCGGTCGTCGCCGGGGAGGCGGGCCCAGACGGTCTTGAGGCCGGTGCGGTAGGTGATGCCCCAGGATTCGGCGAGGGTCGCGACGAGCTGCAGCCCCCGGCCGTACTCGGCGGGGTCGGGCCGCTCGGCACGCTCGTCGCGCACCGACCTGGCGGGATGGTGATCGGTGATCTCCAGCACCAGCGCGGCGGGTTCGGGACCGGCCGAGTCCTCGAGGCCGATGAGCAGCTCGACCGCCGTACCGGCGTGCACGACCGCGTTGGTGACCAGCTCGCTGGCCACCGTCAGCGCGTCGTCGGTGAGCCGTTCGCCGAACTCTCCCGCTGTGGGCAGGCCGAGCGCGGTCCAGTCGCCGAGCGCCGCCCGGACGAACCGGCGGGCCGCGGCCGAGGCCTGCGGGATGCCCGGCAGGCTGGTGCGCGCGACGCGGCGCGGATCGTCGCCCCGGCCGGCGACGGCGGTGCCGGGACGCTGGACGATGCCCCGTTGCAAGGATATGGGCCCCACGGTGCGGCTCCTGAGGGTCTCGCGAAACACCGCTGACGTATCCCGACAGGGTGACAGACCGGGCGCGCCCATAGACGCCGAGTGACGGAAGTGGCCGGAGCCGCACCAGGAACGGACGGGGCCGGTGGGCGCGCCTGCACCCACCGGCCCCGCTCGCACCGGCCCCGCACCCACCGGCCCCGCTCGCAGCTGCGCCGCGCGATCGGCGCTTGCGCCTCGCGACCGGCGCCTACGCCTCGTGATCCGTGCCTACGCCTCGCGGGAGCCCGCGTACATGTCGTCGATGAGGTCCTTGTACTCGCGCTCGACGACCGGCCTCTTCAGCTTGAGGCTGGGCGTCAGCTCACCGTGCTCGATGTCGAGGTCGCGCGGCAGGAGCCGGAACTTCTTGATGGTCTGCCAGCGCTGCAGGCCCTCGTTGAGGCGCCGCACATAGCCCTCGATCAGCTCCACGGTCTGCGGTGACGCCACCACGTCGGCGTACGACCTGTCGCCGAGCCCGTTCTCCTTGGCCCAGCCGACGAGTGTCGGCTCGTCGAGCGCGATGAGGGCGGTGCAGAAGTTACGGTCCGCGCCGTGCACCAGGATGTTGGAGACGAACGGGCACACCGCCTTGAACTGTCCCTCGACCTCCGCCGGGGCGATGTACTTGCCGCCGGACGTCTTGATCAGGTCCTTCTTGCGGTCGGTGATCCGCAGATAGCCGTCCTGGGAGAGTTCGCCGATGTCGCCGGTGTGGAACCAGCCGTCGGACTCCAGCACCTCCGTGGTCTTCTCGGGCAGCCGGTGGTAGCCCTCCATCAGGCCGGGGCCGCGCAGCAGGATCTCGCCGTCGTCCGCGATCCGGACCTCGGTGCCGGGGAGCGGCTTGCCGACGGTCCCGGTGCGGTAGGCCTCGCCGGGGTTGACGAAGGAGGCGGCGCTGGACTCGGTGAGTCCGTAGCCCTCCAGGATGTGGATGCCCGCCCCGGAGAAGAAGAGGCCGATGTCGGGCGCCAGGGCGGCCGAGCCGGAGACACAGGCGCGGAGCTGCCCGCCGAACGCCTCACGGATCTTGGCGAAGACGAGGGTGTCGGCGACCTTGTGCCTGGCGCCGAGCGCGAACGGCACGGAGGCCCTGCCGGTGCGCCGGAAGTTGTCCTGCGACACCGTGGCGTACTCGCGGGCGACCCCGGCCGCCCACTGGAAGATCTTGTACTTGGCGCCGCCACCGGCCCGGGCCTTGGCCGCGACCCCGTTGTAGACCTTCTCGAAGATGCGGGGTACGGCCGCCATATAGGTCGGCCGGACCACCGGGAGGTTCTCGATGATCTTGTCGACGCGCCCGTCGACGGCCGTGACGTGACCGACCTCGATCTGGCCGGACGTGAGCACCTTGCCGAAGACGTGCGCGAGCGGCAGCCAGAGGTACTGGACGTCGTCCGCGGTGATCAGGCCGGTCGCCACGGTCGCCTTGGCCATGTACGACCAGTTGTCGTGCGGCAGGCGTACGCCCTTGGGGCGGCCTGTGGTGCCCGAGGTGTAGATCAGTGTCGCCAGCTGGTCGGGGGTGATCGCCGCGACCCGGTCGGTGATCGCGTCCGGGTTCTTCGCCAGGTGTTCGGCGCCCCTGGCCTCCAGCTCGGCCAGGGTGAGCACCCAGCCCTCGGGGTCGCCCTCCACGGACTCGGCCCCGGCCGGGTCGATGACGACGACATGCGCCAGCTCGGGCAGCCCGGCCCTGTTCTCCCGGGCCTTCGCCAGCTGGGCGGCGTCCTCGGCGATCAGGACGCGACTGTCGGAGTCGGCCAGGATGAAGGCGGACTCCTCGGTGTTCGTCGAGGGGTAGATCGTCGTGGTCGCCGCGCCCGCGCACATCACACCGAGGTCGGCGAGGATCCACTCGACGCGGGTCGACGAGGCGAGCGCGACCCGCTCCTCCGGCTGGACACCCAGGGCGATCAGACCGGCCGCGATAGCGTGGACACGCTCGGCGGCCTGCGCCCAGGTGAGCGACTTCCAGTCGTCCGGGCCCTGGCCCGAGGCGGCCGGCACCGGATAGCGGTACGCCTCCCCGTCCGGGGTTGCCGCCACGCGTTCGATGAAGAGATTCGCCACGGAGGGCGGTCGGCTATCGATCAAGGTCTGTGTGTCGCTCACGACGTCCTCCGGGCCTGCGGCATTGCTACGACCGGCTCATGGGTGCTGCTGCTTGTAAGTCCTGCTTCTCGTTCCCGCTCTGCCTGCTTGGTGAACCAGCCAGTAACTAACTGGCGAGTAACTAACGGGTGGTGATCAGACTAGAGCGAGCGGGACCGTCACGTAAGAGGCAACGGGCCGCCGCTTGATAACGAACCGGGCCCCTGTGCCGCGGACGTCCGCGGCACAGGGGCCCAACAGGCTACTCACGGGTACGAACCGGGATCGACCCTACTTCTTGCCCTTGCCCTCGCCGGCCGACTCGTCGGTCGACAGGACGGAGATGAACGCGTCCTGCGGCACCTCCACGTTGCCGACCATCTTCATCCGCTTCTTGCCTTCCTTCTGCTTCTCCAGCAGCTTCCGCTTACGGGAGATGTCACCGCCGTAGCACTTGGCGAGGACGTCCTTGCGGATGGCGCGGACGGTCTCACGGGCGATGACCCGGGAGCCGATGGCCGCCTGGATCGGCACCTCGAAGTTCTGCCGGGGAATGAGCTTCTGCAGCTTGGCGACGAGCCGGACGCCGTACGCGTACGCCTTGTCCTTGTGCGTGACCGCCGAGAAGGCGTCGACCTTGTCGCCGTGCAGCAGGATGTCGACCTTGACGAGCTGGGCGGACTGCTCGCCGGTGGGCTCGTAGTCGAGCGAGGCGTAACCGCGGGTCTTGGACTTCAGCTGGTCGAAGAAGTCGAAGACGATCTCGGCGAGCGGCAGGGTGTAGCGGATCTCCACCCGGTCCTCGGAGAGGTAGTCCATGCCGAGCAGGGTGCCGCGCCGGTTCTGGCAGAGCTCCATGATCGCGCCGATGAACTCGCTGGGCGCCAGGACCGTGGCCCTGACGACCGGCTCGTGCACCTTGTCGATCTTGCCCTCGGGGAACTCGCTCGGGTTGGTGACGGTGTGCTCGGTGCCGTCCTCCATGTCGACGCGGTAGACCACGTTGGGAGCGGTGGCGATGAGTTCGAGACCGAACTCGCGCTCCAGGCGCTCGCGGATCACGTCGAGGTGCAGCAGGCCGAGGAAGCCGACGCGGAAGCCGAAGCCGAGCGCGGCCGAGGTCTCCGGCTCGTACACCAGGGCGGCGTCGTTGAGCTGGAGCTTGTCCAGGGCCTCACGCAGGTCCGGGTAATCGGAGCCGTCCAGCGGGTAGAGCCCCGAGAACACCATCGGCTTCGGGTCCTTGTAGCCGCCGAGCGCCTCGGTCGCCCCCTTGTTCAGGGAGGTGATGGTGTCACCGACCTTGGACTGCCGGACGTCCTTCACACCGGTGATGATGTAGCCGACCTCGCCCACCCCGATGCCGTCGGCCGGGGTCATCTCCGGAGCGGAGACACCGATCTCCAGCAGCTCGTGGGTGGCGCCCGTCGACATCATCCTGATGCGCTCGCGCTTGTTGAGCTGGCCGTCGACGACCCTCACGTAGGTGACGACACCGCGGTAGGCGTCGTAGACCGAGTCGAAGATCATCGCGCGGGCGGGGGCGTCCGCCTGGCCGACCGGGGGCGGGACGTCCCTGACGACCCGGTCGAGCAGCGCGTCCACGCCGACGCCGGTCTTCGCGGAGACCTTGAGCACGTCCTCGGGCTGGCAGCCGATGAGGTTGGCCAGCTCCTCGGAGAACTTCTCGGGCTGCGCGGCGGGCAGGTCGATCTTGTTGAGCACCGGGACGATGGTGAGGTCGTTCTCCATCGCCAGGTACAGGTTGGCCAGCGTCTGGGCCTCGATGCCCTGAGCCGCGTCGACCAGCAGGATGGTGCCCTCGCACGCGGCCAGCGAACGGGAGACCTCGTAGGTGAAGTCCACGTGGCCCGGGGTGTCGATCATGTTGAGGATGTGGGTCGAGCCCTTGTCCTCGGTGGGCGCCCACGGCAGACGTACCGCCTGGGACTTGATGGTGATGCCGCGCTCGCGCTCGATGTCCATCCGGTCGAGATACTGAGCGCGCATCTGCCGCTGGTCGACCACTCCCGTCAGCTGGAGCATCCGGTCGGCAAGCGTCGACTTGCCGTGGTCGATGTGCGCGATGATGCAGAAGTTGCGGATCAGCGCCGGGTCGGTACGGCTCGGCTCGGGCACGTTGGTAGGAGTCGCGGGCACGCAGGGTCCTGATTCTTGAGACGTCGGACGCCGTGTCTCGGGTCGATGTCGGGTCGGACGGATCGATACGTAGCCTCCATGCTCCCACGCCTGCGGGGCCGGGACCGGTTTGGGCCGGTCCGAGGGTGACTGCTACCGTGGGCAGCTGTGCCTCGTGGCCCTCAGAAGCGGCGTGGCGCACATAGAAGATCCAACGAACCTGAAAAGGCTCTTTCGTGGCGAACATCAAGTCCCAGATCAAGCGGAACAAGACGAACGAGAAGGCGCGCCTGCGCAACAAGGCCGTCAAGTCCTCGCTCAAGACCTCGATCCGCAAGGCCCGTGAGGCAGCCGCTGCCGGTGACGTCGAGAAGGCCACTCTGGCCGTCCGCGACGCCTCCCGTCAGCTCGACAAGGCTGTCTCGAAGGGTGTCATCCACAAGAACGCAGCCGCCAACAAGAAGTCGGCGCTGTCGCTCAAGGTTGCCGCCCTCCAGGGCTGAGCTACTGATGTGATCGCCGGAACGGACTCAGCGGGCCCTCTCTCCCGCTCCTGACCGGCACCCGTGCCGCACACCGAACCTGCGTTCGCCACGCGGGTGCGGCACACCAAGCGTGAACCGAAGGCCCCGGCCACGTCCTCCCCAGGACGACGGCCGGGGCTTTCGCATGTGTGGGCGGGCGTGCCGCCCTGCGAGGCGTACGCGTGCTCTGCGAGCGCGTGCGCACGGTGGGAGCGTTCGCCCGGCGAGGGCTTGTTGCCCTGTGCGGTCAGGTCAGGTCTGGTCTGGTCTGGTCAGCGGCCGCCGGAGCGTGCCGCGCGGGCGACGGCGACCACGGCCTTCTCCAGGGCGTACTCCGGGTCGTCCCCGCCGCCCTTCACCCCGGCATCGGCCGCCGCGACCGCGACCAGGGCCGCCGCCACTCCGTCGGGTGTCCATCCGCGCATCTGCTGGCGGACCCGGTCGATCTTCCAGGGCGGCATACCGAGCTCGCGGGCCAGGTCGGCAGGCCGGCCGCCCCGGGCCGAGGAGAGCTTGCCGATCGCCCGGACGCCCTGCGCGAGTGCGCTGGTGATCAGGACGGGGGCGACTCCGGTGGACAGCGACCACCGCAGCGCCTCCAGCGCGTCCGCCGCCCGCCCCTCGACCGCACGGTCGGCGACCGTGAATGAGGATGCCTCCGCCCGGCCCGTGTAGTAACGACCCACGACGGCCTCGTCGATCGTGCCTTCGACGTCCGATACCAGCTGTGAGACGGCGCTCGCCAGCTCCCGCAGGTCGCTCCCGATGGAGTCCACCAGCGCCTGGCACGCCTCGGGGGACGCCGAGCGTCCGAGCGCCCGGAACTCCGACCGTACGAAGGACAGCCGCTCGGCCGGCTTGGTGGTCTTGGGGCACGCCACCTCGCGCGCCCCCGCCTTCCGCACCGCGTCCAGCAGGCCCTTGCCCTTGGCGCCGCCGGCGTGCAGGAGCACGAGGGTGATCTCCTCGGCGGGGGCGCCCAGGTACGCCTTGACGTCCTTGACGGTGTCTGCGGAGAGGTCATGCGCGTTGCGCACGATCACCACCTTGCGCTCGGCGAAGAGCGAAGGGCTGGTGAGCTCAGCGAGCGTGCCGGGCTGCAGCTGGTCCGATGTGAGGTCGCGGACGTCCGTGTCGGCGTCGGAAGCGCGGGCCGCGGCCACCACATGCTGCACGGCACGGTCCAGGAGCAGGTCTTCCTGGCCCACGGCGAGCGTGACGGGGGCGAGCGGGTCGTCGGTGGAACTACGTCTGGTGGCCATCGCGGTCCAGCATCCCACGCCCCTGTGACAGGGCCGCAGGACAGCCTCCCCGGGCGCACGGAACCGGGGAGGCCTCCCTGGCGCACCGCCCGGACCGGCGTACCGGAGAATGTCCGGGTGAGCGATGTGAGACATGTGCTGGTACTGCCCGACCGCGACGCGGCCGAGGAGGTCGCCGGGGAGCTGTCCGACCGGTTCGGCGTCACTGAGGAGCCACAGCTCGTGCGGGACGCACTGGCCGGCGAGGACGACGCCGAGGACGCCCAGTGGCTGGTGGTGGTGGAGGACCCGGCCGCCCGGCTGGACTCCGCAGCGCTCGACGCGTTCGCCGCGGAGTACGAAGGCTGGCTGGAGGCGCCGTAGAGGCCCGGCCGGACGCCGGTGCGGTGCTGGTGCGGCGGTGCGGTGGTGCGGTGGGCCCCGGTGCGGGGGTGCCGGATACGGCGGGCCGGTGAGGTGCCGGTGCGGGGGTACCGGATACGGCGGGCCGGTGAGGTGCCGGTGCTGCGGGCCCGGTCCGGTGCTGGTGCGGCGGGCCGGTGTCAGCCCTTGGGGACGATCTGGATGTCCATCTCGATCGTGATGCTCGGGCCGACCACGGCGATGCCGCGCGCCAGCATCGTCTGCCATGTGAGCGTGAAGTCCTCGCGGTGCAGCTCGGTGGTCGCCCGGCAGGCGGCGCGGGTCTCGCCCTCCAGGCCGTTGCCCACACCGAGGTACTGGGTGTCCAGCGTGACGGTGCGGCTCACGCCGTGCAGGGTGAGCGCCCCGGTGACGCCCCAGCGGGTGCCGCCCCGGTGGACGAAGCGATCGCTGTAGAACTCGAGGGTCGGGTAGCGCGCGACGTCGAGGAAGTCAGCGGACCGCAGGTGGTCGTCGCGCATCTGGACGTTCGTGTCGATCGACGAGGCGTCGATGATGACGTGCATGGCGGAGTCCTCCATGCGGTCGGCGATCCGCACGGCACCGGCGAAGGTGTTGAACCTGCCGTGGATGCGGGCCATGCCGATGTGCCGTGCCGTGAAGGCGATCTGGGTGTGCGAGGGCTCGATCTCCCACTCACCCGGGTCGGGCAGCTGCGGGGGCTGGGCGACCTGCAGGGTGACGTCGCCGAGGCTCGCGTGACCGGACTCGGCCACGGCGGCCGAGCCGTGGAAGGGCGTGAAGCCCTCGGCCGTGACGCCCAGACGGTAGTCGCCAGAAGGGACGGTGGCGACGACGTTCCCGAAGGGGTCCGTCTCTCCGCCGACGACCTTGCGGCCCGCGCTGTCGGTGACGACGAATTCGGCCTGTCGCACGGGCTCGGACACGGGGTCCAGCACCCGGCAGCTCAGCACTCCGGCGTTCTGCGGCACCTGGAGTCCGGCGAGGCCGTTGCTCTGTGCGGTGCCGGACTTCGCTCTGCTGCCTAGCCAACGACCGAACATGCGCACGTACTCCCAGGGGCGGTTATCAACTCGGACCCATGACAGCCGGACGTCGTTGTCGGAGCAGCGGCCCGCCGACGAATACGCATTCGACCACTGTTGCGACGTTCGAGGCAAACGCTGCAGCTCAGAGTGGGTTGTGGGCTGCTGTGCGTCACTGTCCGCAGGTACTACCGAAGATCCGTATTGACCGATATCCGGAATCGGCTATCCGAATTCGGCTATCCGGACTCAACAACCGGTGTCCGCTCACCCACACTGCCGCCTCACCGCGGGCGGGTGGGCGAGCGTCAGACCGAAGTGGTCGCGATAGGCGGCCAGCACCTCGGCGTCGTCGTTCAGCTCCGTCTCCTGCCGCTCGCCCCGCGCGGTGGTGATCAGGGTGCGTCCCCGAAGCGTCACCCGGCCGTCCTCGGTGCGCCGGGAGCAGATGAGGGACCGGGTGAAGCGGGACTCCGGCGAGGTGCGGTGGTACCAGGAACCCGCCCGGAAGTCGGCGAGCACCCGCGGCCGTGGATCCAGCCGGAACTCCCGCGAGCCGTCGCACAGCAGATCGAGGTCTCCCCCGGGCGCCTCCCGGAAGCGGAACCTGCCGCACGGATCGTCCTGTTCGGTGCGCACCTCCAGATCCAGCGGGTGCAGGGCGTGGTCGCCGAACCCGACGTCGGCCAGCCAAGGCCCCGTACCGTCGTCGGTCTCCACGCGCAGTGCCATGTGGTCGTACGGGATGCCGAGGCGTCCACCGTCGCCGAACACCCGCGCCTGGAGCAGGGTGACGCGGAAGCCCAGCTCGCGCAGCAGTGCGGCGAAGGCGCCGTTGAGCTCGTAGCAGAAGCCGCCCCGGCGGTCCTCGACGACCTTGGCGACGAGCCTCTCCGTCTCCAGGACGATGTCCTGGCCGAGGTGGATCGAGAGGTTCTCGAACGGCACGGTCATCAGGTGGCGGAGCTGTAGCTCGCGCAGCGCCCCGGTATCGGCGCGGGAGGGCCGTACCGCACCGACGCGTTCCAGATAGGCGTCCACCCAGGCGGCTCCGGAGCCGGGGGCAGTGACGGGGGCAGAGGCAGTGGCGGGGCCAGTGACGGGGGCAGTGGCGAGGGCAGTGGCGGGGGCAGGCGCCTGCTGCCGTGGTTCCTCGTTCGTACGGGCCATACGGGAAGTCTGTCGCGCCGCGTCGGGCGGCGCCATGAGTCCACCGACCTAGGACCGCGGGCCGATGTGGCGGGGGATGCCCGTGGCTAGCGTGTCGGCCATGACGGAGCGAGAAGCGGCACGCGGCCCGGAAGAGCGCAAGCAGGACACACTCGATCGCCTGGAGAAGGACGAAGACGTATGGGTGGCGACGTCCTCCGCCGACGGTGTGCCGTGTCTGGTGCCGCTGTCGTTCGTGTGGGACCGGGGCACGCTGCTGATGGCCACACGGCGCACCAATCCGACGGCGGTGAACCTGACTCCGTCCGGGCAGGCCAGGGTCACACTCGGGCACACCCGCGATGTGGTGCTGATCGAGGGGACGGCGGAGGTCGTGGAAGGGGCGGACCTGCCCGCCGGGTCGGGGGGCGCCTTCGCCGAAAAGCTGCACTGGGACCTGCGCGGACGCCCCGCCTGGGTGTATCTGCGCCTCACTCCGCACGCCGTCAAGGCGTGGCGCGAGGTGAACGAACTGGCCGGACGCGAGCTGATGCGCGACGGCACCTGGCTGGTCTGACAGCGGCTGCCGGACGCCGCTCCGGTCGTACCCGAGGTTCATGTCCTGCTCGCACCCGGGGTTCATGACCTGCCTGCCGCACGCAGCTCCGCGCCCGAACCCGTCACCGCGATCGCACCGTGGACGTCGGTGCGCAGCACCTTCGCCCCCGCCGCTTCGAGCGCTTCGAGCGTACGGGCAGCCGGGTGACCGTACGGATTGTCCGCGCCGCAGCTGATCAGCGCGATTCTCGGGTGTGCGCTACGCAGGAGCGCGGGGTCCTGGTGGGCGGAGCCATGGTGCGCGACCTTCAGCACGTCCACCCGGGGCAGTGCCGGGTGGCCGCGCAACACCCCCTGCTGCGCCGGAGGTTCGAGATCGCCGAGGAGCAACAGGCTCAGGCCGCCCGAGCGGACGAGGAGGGTGACGCTGGAATCGTTGGGCTCCTCGGTCGGATAGGACGGCCCCGTGCCCGGTGCCCCGGCCTCGGGCCAGAGCACCTGCCAGTCGAGAGGTCCCGTCCGACGCCGCTCCCCCGGTACGGCCCTGACCACCGGGACGTGCGCCGCCGCTGCCGTCCTCTTGACGAAGGCCGCCTGCTCCTTCGGTTCATCGAGGCTCGTCGTCTGGATCATGCCGACCTCCCGGCCGCCCAACGCACCGGGCAGGCCGCGCACATGGTCGGCATGGAAGTGGGTCAACAGCAGCAGAGGCACACGGGTGATACCCAGGTCGCGCAGGCACCCGTCCACGAGGCGGGGCTCAGGGCCGGTGTCCACGACCACTCCCGCGCCGTCCCCGGCGGCGAGCACCATGGCGTCCCCCTGCCCCACGTCACAGAGCGCGAAGGACCAGCCCGGTGGCGGCCATCCCGTCATGAACCGGGTGAGCGGCACCGGTCTCAGCACCGCGAGCACCAGCAGGAGCGCAGCCGCGGAGCAGACCCAGGGGTGGCGGGCCAGGCGGCGGGCCGACAGCACCAACAGGGCCGTGAGGAACGCCAGGAGGGCCGCACCGCGCCAGCCGCCCGGCCAGTCGGCCTCCGCCCCAGGAAGCGCGGCCCCGGTGCGGGCCACGGACGCGATCCACCCGACCGGCCATCCGGCGATCCTGGCCAGCACTTCGGCCGCCGGCATCGCCACGGGAGCCACGGCGAGCGCGGCGAAACCCAGGACCGTCGCCGGTGCCACCGCGAACTCGGCCAGCAGATTGCACGGAATCGCCACCAGGCTGACCCGCGACGCGAGGACCACCACCACGGGCCCGCAGACCGCCTGGGCGGCGCCCGCTGCGGCCAGCACCTCGGCAAGCCGCGTGGGAACCCCGTGCCGCTGAAGGGCGTCGCTCCACCTCGGCGCAAGGGTGAGGAGTGCACCGGTGGCGAGGACGGACAACAGGAAGCCGTAACTCCGGGCCAGCCACGGGTCGTACAGCACCAGCAGCAGAACGGCCGTGGCCAGTGCGGGAATCAGCGATCTGCGCCTACCCGTCCCGATGGCGAGCAGGGTGATCAGGCCGCAGGCGGCCGCGCGCAGGACGCTCGGCTCCGGGCGGCACACGAGCACGAAGGCGAGCGCGATGCCGCCACCGGTCAAGGCGGTCATGCGCAGGGAGATGCCCAGCCGGGGTGCCAGGCCGCGGCGCTCACTGCGCGATGCGCTTCCCGGCGGGCCGATGAGCAGGAAGAGCAGAATTGACAGGTTGGAACCCGACACGGCGAGCAGGTGGGTGAGGTCGGTGGCCTTGAAGGCATCGTGCATGTCGGGCGGAACCCGCGAGATGTCGCCGACGACCAACCCCGGCAGGAGGGCCCGCGCATCGGCGTCCAGCCCCTCGCTGGCCTCCCGCAGCCCTGCCCGCAGCCGCCCCGCCACGCGTTGCAGAAGGCCGGGCTCCGTGATGACCGCCGGTGGGCCGTCCGCGTCGATGGCGAGCACGGCTGCGATCCGCTCCCCCTCGTGACGCGGTGGAGCGAGCCGCCCGCTGATGCGGAGCCCCGTCGAGGGCAGCAGCCGCTGCCACCGCTCCGCCGTGCCACCCGGGGAGACCATGAGCAGCACCGGGGTGCGGAGCTTGGTGACCGTGCCGTCGGGGGCGGTCAGCCGGTCGATCTCGGCGTCCAGGAGCAGGGATTCGGGCGTGCTGTGGTCGCCCAGCACCCGCGGCCGGGTACGCCGGGGATCGGAGGTGACGGTGACCTCCGCCACGACCCGCGCATACGACTGCGCCAGCGCGGGGACGGGACCGCTGCGGGAATCCGCGCCGTGGAGTCCGGCCGCCGCAGCACCGGCCGCCGCGCAGAGCAGCACCCCGGCCACAGCCGTGGGGCGCGTCCCCGCACGCGGGAGCGGCGCAGCCGGCCCGGTGGATCCGAGCGCCGGGCCGACCCGCACGGCCCGGGCCACCCGCCCCGGGGGACCCACCCCGCCTCGGGACCCGGCTCGCGCCACGATCCGGGGTACGGCGACGAGGCCCAGCCCCACGCACCCGAGGAGAATCGCACCGGCCGCCACCCACCGGCCCGGCGCCCCCAGGGCCAGCACGGACGCCGCCCAGGCCGCCAGCGCGGGAGGGACCAGCCGCAGATCGGCGGGAGCCTCCTGGCGCGGGTCCGCAGCGCCCAGCCGTCGGCCCGAGTCCGTGTGGACGTCCGGAGTGCTCATGGCCTGACCAGCGGCTGGAGCTCCGCGAACCGGCGTTCGCCGATGCCGTTGACCTCACGGAGCTCATCGACGGAGCGGTAACCCCCGTGCTCGGCGCCGTAGTCGACGATGTGCTGGGCCAGCACCGGCCCGACACCGGGCAGGGTTTCGAGCTGCTCGGCCGTGGCCGTGCCGAGGCTCACCTGCCCCCCTGGCCCGACCCCTCCCGCCGTGGAGCCGCCCGCTCCCGGGCCGCCCGGGCCTGGAGGTGGCGGTGCGCCGGGCAGGCCCACCGCCACCTGCTCGCCGTCCGTCAGGACACGTGCCTGGTTGAGCGCGGTGACATCGGCGCCCTCACGGACACCTCCCGCGGCACGCAGGGCATCCACGACGCGGGAGCCGGCCGGCAGGTGCTGGATCCCAGGGCGGCGCACCTTGCCGCTGACATCGACGACGATCTGCCCGCCGGGCGAGGCGCCGGTCCGCGGCCCCGCGTCCGGACCGGGCGAGGCGCCCGGCAGCTGCTGGGCGCTCGGGGACTCCGCCCCTCCCGCCTGGACAGCGGCGGCCTCCGTGACCCGGTCGGGAGCGTGTACGGCCTCGGGGCGGGCCGACCAGAAGTGCACCGCCGCGAACACCGCGGCCCCGACCAGGACGACGGCCAGCGCGGCGAGCGCGCGTGGCTCCAGACCGCACCGCAGCTGCACCCACAGGGGTAACCGGTCACGCAGAGCGGGGCCGGCCTCTCGCCACCACGGTGTCCGCGTGGTGGAGCCCCCGCCGGCTCCACCAAGCAGCGGGACCGACGGCTGGGCGGGCGGGTCCGTCGGGGACCCGGCATCGGGCGTCGGGCGCGGCGGACGGGCCGCCCAGGAAGGTGTCGGGCGCCCCCGCCCGGCCCCACCGGACGGCGCGGGCTCCGACACCGGCACCGGCACGGAGGGCGCCGGACCGGAGGACGCCGGACCGGAGGTGGCCAGGTTCGCGGACCTGGCCGCGACCCGGTCGGCGGCCATGAGTGCGTCCGCGCGGAGCCGGGAGGCGGCCGCGATCTCGGCGCCCGCTCCGCGCTCGGCGCGCCGTCGGCGCCCACCCCGTGCGCCGGACGTGTGGATGGCCGCACGGCCGGGCGAGGTGCCGGCCGCCCCGCCGGGGCGGACACCGGGCCCCCTCCTGGCACGTCCCGCCGCCGCACCGGCCCCATGGGACACAGGCAGCGCGGCACGGTCCGTGGCCCGATGTGTGAGCGGGCGCGTGGGCGGCCCCGTGGGTGGATCCATGGCCGCGTGCGCGGGCAGATCCGCGGGCAGATCCGCGGACCGGCGTGCGGGAGGCGCTGGCGCGGCGGCTGTGAGGCTCAGCTCGTCGATGGCACGACCCGTGACGAGAAGCGATCGGAAGGTCATGCCTCAGGACGCTAGACACTTCCGAGGAAATCTGCCGAGCTGCCCCAAATACAGTGGATAACTCACCAGTTGTGAATAACTTCGTCACCCGCCGGGGTGGAATTCAGCGCGGCGCGACCACTGCTCCCAGCAGCCCAGGACCGGTGTGCGCCCCGATCACCGCGCCCACCTCGCTCACATGCAGGTCGACAAGGCCCGGAACCCTCCCCCGCAGCCGCTCCGCCAGCCGCTCCGCCCCTTCAGGAGCGGCCAGATGATGGACGGCGATGTCCACGGCACCCGTGCCGGCCCGCGCGGCGACGATTTCCTCCAGCCGCGCGACCGCCTTGGACGCCGTCCGCACCTTCTCCAGCATCTCGATGCGTCCGCCGTCGAGTTGAAGGAGAGGCTTGACCGCCAGGGCCGACCCCAGCAGCGCCTGGGCCGCGCCGATGCGCCCGCCCCTGCGCAGGTAGTCCAGCGTGTCGACGTAGAAGAACGCCGATGTCCCCGCCGCCCGCTTCTCGGCTGCCGCGACCGCCTCGTCCAGGCCGCCGTCCGCCTCGGCGACCTCGGCCGCGGTGAGCGCGCTGAAGCCCAGGGCCATGGCCACCATGCCGGTGTCGACCACACGCACCGGCACGGGTGCGTCCTTCGCGGCGACCACGGCGGCGTCGTACGTACCGGAGAACTCGGCCGACAGATGGAGCGAGACGATGCCGGAGGCCCCCGCATCGGCCGCTGCGCGGTAGGCGGCGGCGAAGACGTCAGGGCTGGGCCGTGACGTGGTCACGGAGCGGCGCTTCTGCAGTGCCAGGGCCAGCGATCTGGCCGAGATCTCCGTGCCTTCCTCCAGTGCCTGATCACCCAGGACGACGGTCAGCGGCACCGCGGTGATGCCGTGCCGTTCCATCGTCTGAGGCGGCAGGTAGGCCGTTGAATCGGTGACGATCGCGACATGGCGGGACATGAGCCGGAGATTACCTTCCAGGGCGGGAGCTCGGCAGCCCGGGACCGACCTGCTGATCATTTCCGGTCCGCCCGGCATCCATCCCTGGCCCGCCTCGGTTCTTCGGAAGACGTCAGGACCCGCCGTCGGCGCGAGTCAGTTCGTGGTTTCCGGCCTGGCGGACTTCTGCCACGGATACCCCGTGCGCAGCCTCGCGTCCGGAGCCGTGAGCGACGGAGGCGGGGACGTGGGCGGAGGGGGCGTCGTGGCCGAGGAGGACGTCGCGGAAGAGGGTGTGGTGGAAGAGGCCTCATCGGCGGGCCCGCTCCAGCTTCGTCCGGTCGTCCCGTCCGGTGCCGCGGGCTCCTCGGTCGTCCAGTGGCGCAGCGCCCCGGCCTCCAGGTCGATCTGTGCGTTCAGCGCGGACAGATCGTCGTCGGCGAACCGCTTGGCCCTGTCACGCGCCGCCCAGCGCAGCGACTCGGCCGAGTGCGTGATGTGCTCGGTGCGCTCCTTCAGGCCCGGCAGCAGCGAGGCCACCGTCGCCCGGTCCGGCTCGCGCTCCAAGCGCTTGAGCTCGTCGTCGAGCTCGTGTCCGTGCACGCTCAGGCGCCGGAAGAGCTCCAGCGACTCCGAGAGGGAGCCGTCCTGCGCCACCCCGGCGTTCAGCGTGTCCTGGGTGGCCCGCATGGATGTACGCAGTGTGAGCCTCAGCTGTGCGAGCTCCCCCTGCACGCCCGGCTGGCCGTAGCTCTTGGCCCACAGGGCGGTGTTCTCGACCGAGCGGCGCGCCTGCGTCACCGTCCGGTCCACACCGCGCTTGGCCGCGCGCACCGTCTTCACACCGGCATACACCCCGAGCGCCACGAAGGCCACGAACAGCAGCGCCAGGATCAGGATCACGGCTTCCATGAACGCCCCTCGGGTCGTCGGGCGGGCCGCCGGTGTGCGGTCACCCCTTCCACCGTAAACGGAACAGGCAGGTTGGGGGTTCCACCGGAACCCCCAACCTGCCCGTAGGGGAAAGCCCTGGCACGCCTGCCGGGGCCTCCCGCCAGGACCGCCCCGGTGCCGTTAAGCGGGAACGATGTTGACCAGCTTCGGCGCCCGCACGATCACCTTGCGGATCCCGGCCCCTCCCAGCGCGGCGACGACGTTCCCGTCGGCCAGGGCCAGCGCCTCCAGCTCCGCGTCCGAGATCGACGGGGAGATCTCCAGGCGCGCCTTGACCTTGCCCTTGACCTGCACCACACAGGTGACGGTCTCGTCCACGACGTACGCCGGGTCCGCGACCGGGAAGTCCTGGTGCACGACGGACCCGGTGTGGCCCAGCCGGCGCCACAGCTCCTCCGCCACATGCGGCGCCAACGGCGCGACCAGCAGTACCAGCCGCTCCGCGACCGACCGCGCCAGCGGACCGCCCGCCTTCGTCAGGTGGTTGTTCAGCTCCGTGACCTTGGCGATGGCCGTGTTGAAGCGCATCCCCGCCATGTCCTGGCCGACACCGTCGATGGCCTTGTGCAGCGCCCTCAGCGTGTCCTCGCCGGGCTCCGTGTCCACGACGGTGACCTCGCCGGTCTCCTCGTCGACGACATTGCGCCACAGACGCTGCAGCAGCCGGAACTGGCCGACGACGGCCCTGGTGTCCCAGGGACGCGAGACGTCCAGCGGGCCCATGGCCATTTCGTACAGCCGCAGGGTGTCCGCCCCGTACTCGCCGAAGATCTCGTCGGGCGTCACGGCGTTCTTCAGGGACTTGCCCATCTTGCCCAGGACGCGGCTGACCTTCTCGCCGGCGTAGTAGTACGCCCCGTCGCGCTCCTCGACCTCGGCGGCCGGGACGGCGATACCGCGGCTGTCCCGGTAGACGAAGGCCTGGATCATGCCCTGGTTGTACAGCTTGTGGAACGGCTCGACGGACGAGATGTGCCCCAGGTCGTGCAGCACCTTCGACCAGAAGCGGGCGTACAGCAGGTGCAGCACGGCGTGCTCGGCACCGCCGACGTACAGGTCGACGCCGCCGGTCGGCTGTCCCTCGCGCGGCCCCATCCAGTACTGCTCGACCGCCGGGTCGACCAGCCGCTGGTCGTTGTGCGGGTCCAGGTAGCGCAGCTCGTACCAGCAGGAACCGGCCCAGTTGGGCATGGTGTTGGTCTCGCGGCGGTAACTCCGCAGACCGGCACCGTCGCCCAGGTCCAGGGTGACGTTCACCCAGTCGGCGTTCCGGGACAGCGGGGTCTCGGGCCGGGTGTCGGCGTCCTCCGGGTCGAAGGTGCGCGGCGAGTAGTCCTCGACCTCGGGCAGTTCCAGCGGCAGCATCGACTCCGGCAGCGCGTGGGCGATGCCCTCCTCGTCGTACACGATGGGGAAGGGCTCGCCCCAGTAGCGCTGACGGCTGAACAGCCAGTCACGCAGCCGGAAGTTGACGGTGCCCTCGCCGACACCCTGCGCCTGCAGCCACTCGGTGATCTTCGCCTTGGCGTCGACGACGCCCAGGCCGTCCAGCGAGATCTCCTCGTTGGCGGAGTTGACCAGCTTGGCCTCGTACGAGGAGAACGCGTTCTCCCATGTCGAGGGGTCCAGGCCCCGGTCGTCCGAGGGCTCGACGACGCAGCGCATCGGCAGCTCGAAGGCGCGCGCGAAGGCGAAGTCGCGCGCGTCGTGCGCCGGTACGGCCATGATCGCGCCGGTTCCGTAGCCCATCAGGACGTAGTCGGCGATGAAGACGGGGACCTTCTCGCCGCTGACCGGGTTGGTCGCGTAGGCCCCGGTGAAGACACCGGTCTTGTCCTTGGCCTCCGCCTGGCGCTCCACATCGGACTTGGCCGCGGCCTGCTTGCGGTAGGCGGTGACGGCCTCGGCCGGGTTGGCGTGGCCGCCGGTCCACACCGGGTGGGTCCCCTCGGGCCAGGCGGCGGGGATGATCCGCTCGACCAGCTCGTGCTCGGGGGCCAGCACCATGTAGGTCGCGCCGAACAGGGTGTCCTGACGGGTCGTGAAGACGGTGATGTCCCCCGCCCCGTCGACGGGGAAGCCGACTCGCGCGCCCTCGGAGCGGCCGATCCAGTTGCGCTGCTGCAGCTTGATCGCCTCGGGCCAGTCCAGCCCGTCCAGATCGTCCAGCAGCCGGTCGGCGTAGGCGGTGATGCGCATGTTCCACTGGCGCAGCTTGGACTTGAAGACCGGGAAATTGCCGCGCTCGGAGCGGCCGTCGGCCGTCACCTCCTCGTTGGCCAGCACGGTGCCGAGGCCGGGCGCCCAGTTGACGGGGGCGTCCGAGGCGTACGCCAGGCGGTAGTGCCCCAGGATGTCGGCGCGGTCGGCGGTGCTCAGCTCGTCCCACCGGCCACCGCCGGGTACCGGGCGCTCACCGCTCTCGAACTGCGCGACCAGTTCGGCGATCGGGCGGGCCCGGTCGGCCTCGGTGTCGTACCAGGAGTTGAAGATCTGCAGGAAGATCCACTGGGTCCACCTGTAGTACTCAGCGTCGATCGTCGCGAAGGAACGGCGCTTGTCGTGACCCAGGCCCAGCCGGCGCAGCTGGGTCTTCATGTTCTCCATGTTGGCCTCGGTGGAGGCCCGCGGATGCGTGCCCGTCTGCACGGCGTACTGCTCGGCCGGCAGGCCGAAGGCGTCGAAACCCAGGGTGTGCAGGACGTTGTGCCCGGTCATCCGCTGGTGGCGGGCGTAGACGTCGGTGGCGATGTAGCCCAGCGGGTGGCCGACATGCAGTCCGGACCCCGAGGGGTACGGGAACATGTCCATGATGAACTTCTTCGGCTTGGCGGACAGCTCCGGATCGCCCGCCAGGTCACCGGTCGGGTTGGGCGCCTCGTACGTCCCCTCGGCGTCCCAGAAGTCCTGCCAGCGTGCCTCGATGTCGGCGGCCATCGCTGCCGTGTAGCGGTGCGGCGCGGCCACCTCGGCCGCGGTATTCGTCTCGCTCATGATCCTCAAAGCTCCATCGATCGTCATCTGCCGGCGCCCACGTCTACGGACACACGTCTACGGAAACGAAAAATCCCCTCGCACAGGAGGGGACGCCGCGCCGAATCCGACCAGGCGTTCTCACCGGTCGGAAATGATCAGCGCGGCTCGCTAAGCAGAAGGCGTACGGCACGCATGGCGTCAGGGTACCGCACGGGCCCGTCGCCCGGCCCGGCCCGGCGAGGACGGAGACGGAGACGGACGGAGACGGACGAAGACGACAAGAAGCGGGCCACCCGATTCGGATGACCCGCTTCTTCACTGTGGAGCTAAGGAGAATTGAACTCCTGACCTCCTGCATGCCATGCAGGCGCTCTACCAACTGAGCTATAGCCCCGTGCCGTGAAGTGCGCCGCCGGGTTTCCCTGGCGACATCGAGAACATTACACGGTCCCGGCGGCCCATCAAAAATCGTTTCCACTCTGTCCACATATGACCGGTGCGGAACGCCCTGACCAGCGGTTGCTCCGTGGGAGCAGCTGGAGCAGCCTGCTCCTGAGGCACCGGGTCAGGCGGTGGCGAAGGAGTAGAAGCGCTTGAGTGTGCAGTGCTCCTCGAGGAGCCGACCATAGATGGGCTCCCCCTCGAGCTCGCGGTACGTCTCGATGGGGTCCCCTTTTATGATCAGCGCCCGCGCGCATTCCTCGCACCAGTACTGGAACGCCGCGTTGACAGGGTCCATGTCCCGGACGATGGGCGTACCGCTGCCGCACCAGTCGCACTTCCGCCTGTGTGCACCCATCCGGTCAGCTCCGGGGGCGGCCGCAGGCCGTGCACGTGGCGAAGAGGCGGAGGGTGGAGCGGTGGGTCGCCGTGGGGGTAAGGGGCGGGCCCGGGGCCCGTACGCGGCTCGCAGGCATCGCGCTCCCTCCCGATCGGTCCGTCGCCCCCTCCGGCGCTCCGATTCTGCCATGGCCTCGCAAGAGGGTCAGCCCGACGAGCGTCCCGACCGCGCGCCTTCGCCCCGCAGGAAGGGCGCCGGATCGTCCGGCGTACCCGCGAAGAAGACGCGGGAGCACCCTGTCGGCCCTTGCCCCAGGCGGGCCAGGGCAGTTGTGGCAGGACCGGCTCGTGTCACCGCTCCGGTCCCCCACAACCGGTAAAAAAAATCCCGCCCCCTGCCGGGGACGGGATCTTGTCTGTGGAGCTAAGGAGAATTGAACTCCTGACCTCCTGCATGCCATGCAGGCGCTCTACCAACTGAGCTATAGCCCCGCTGTTCGCTGTGTTTCCCTGCGTTTCCGCGCCGCGAACAAGAAGAACTTTAGCCTGCGACGAGCCGGAAAGTGAAATCCGGCCCCCGCCGCCCCGAGGGGCCTCGGCAGGCCGTCCTAGTCGTCGTCCCCGAGCACGGGTTCCGGGAGTGTCCCGGCGTTGTGTTCGAGCAGGCGCCAGCCGCGCGCGCCCTCGCCCAGGACGGACCAACAGCAGTTGGACAGCCCTCCGAGCCCCTCCCAGTGGTGGGCCTCGAGACCGAGCAGACGGCCGATGGTCGTCCGGATCGTGCCGCCGTGACTCACGACGACGAGCGTGCCCGCGTCGGGCAGCTTGCCGGCGTGTTCCAGCACCACCGGGGCGGCCCGGTCGGCGACCTCGGTCTCCAGCTCGCCACCGCCCCTGCGGACCGGCTCACCGCGCTTCCACGCGGCGTACTCCCCGCCGTACTGCCCGACGATCTCCTCGTGCGTGAGGCCCTGCCAGGCACCCGCGTACGTCTCGCGCAGCCCCGCGTCGTGGGCGACATCGAGACCGGTGACCGAGGCGAGCTCGGCAGCCGTCGCCGCCGCCCGTCGCAGGTCGGACGCCACGATCGCGTCCGGCTCCAGCGAAGCGAGCAGCCGGGCGGCGCGGCGTGCCTGACCGACGCCGGTCCCGGTCAGCTCGATGTCGGTGGAACCCTGGAAACGGCGCTCCAGATTCCACGCCGTCTGGCCGTGCCGCCAGAGGACGATCTTGCGGCCCCTGCCGCTCGTGCTGCCGTTCAGCTCTGGTCACCTTCCGTGCCGCCGTTGAGCTGGGCGTGCTCCTCGGCCTTGCCCCGGGTCTTGAGAGCGTCCTCGGGGAGGCCGATCTCGGGGCAGTCCTTCCACAGCCGCTCGAGCGCGTAGAACACACGCTCCTCGCTGTGCTGGACGTGGATCACGATGTCGACGTAGTCGAGGAGGATCCAGCGGGCGTCCCGGTCGCCCTCGCGGCGCACCGGCTTGGCGCCGAGCTCCTTCAGCAGCCGCTCCTCGATCTCGTCGACGATCGACTTGACCTGGCGGTCGTTGGGAGCCGAGGCCAGCAGGAAGGCGTCGGTGATCGACAGCACGTCGCTGACGTCGTAGGCGATGATGTCGTGCGCGAGCCGGTCGGCCGCCGCCTGGGCAGCGGCGTTGATGAGCTCGATGGAGCGGTCCGTGGCGGTCACATGCAGGCTTTCGTCGGCGGTCAGATCAACCTCTAGGGTCTCACGGACCGCCGACAGCCCTGACGCCCTCGCCCGCGCGAGGCCGTCCCGTCACGACGTCTTGTCGTCGATCTTGTAGTTCTGTCCGAGGGTGACCGACACATCGGCGTTCGCCGCGGGCTTCCCCTTCTTCACGGCGCTGTCCGGCAGGCCCAGCGTCTTGCCGACCTCGACCGCCTTCGCCTTGTCCTCCGCCGCTCCGTAGACCACCTCGGACGAGGTCGCGGTGTCCGCCTTGCCGCTGTCCACGAAGGCGTAGCCGCCGTTGACGAGCTGGACCCTGGCGTACTCCGTGCTCTTCGTGTTCCCCGTGGCGTTCTTGATGCCGACGCGTACGGCCGCCCCCTGGTCCGGGGCCTTCACCTTGCCGCCCAGGACGTCCTTGACGACGTCCTCGGTCGCCTTCTCGGTCAGGGTGCCGTCGCCCTGGACCGGGAGCAGTTCCGTCCTGTAGTCGCCCACCTTGGCGTGCCCGGCCAGCTTCGCCAGCGAGGCGCCCAGGTCCTGCTCCGGCAGGGACGGGTCGAGGATCTGCGCGAGGGTCTCGATGGTGAGGGTCGCGGCCTTGGGATCCTCCGACAGCTTGCGCAGCACGCTTCGCATGACCTCGCCGAAGCGCGCCAGCTGCTTGGACTCCGGCTCGCCCGAACCCTGGTAGGTGGCGTACGCGACGGCCATCGGGCCGCTCAGCGTCTGCGCCTTCCCCTTGTTCACAAGGGGGTCCGCGCCCTTCTTGGAGTCGGGCACGGCCGTGTCGGTGTCGACCTCGATGTTGCCCACGAGCTCGACGAGGTTCTCCAGGTACGGGGTGTCCAGGCGCCAGGTGCCACTGATGCTGGTGCCGAGCAGGGTGTCGATCGCCTCACGGGTGCCGGTGGATCCGTCGTCGTCGACGGACTTGCGGAGCGTGGTGGTGGACCCGTCCTCGGCGGCCACGGCCAGCGAGTTGGGGAGCAGGACCGTGGTGCCCTGGCCGGTGGTGGAGTTGTCGACGAGCAGCGCCGTCGAGGTGCCGCCCTTCTTGGTGTTGTGCAGATGGACGACGATGACGTCCCGCTTCTGCGGACCGGTCGCGGTGGCGTTCTGCGCGTCCTTGCCGGAGACTCCCGGGATCTTGCCGGCGAACCAGAGATAGCCCGCTCCGCCGACGACCACGAGAGCCACGACGACTATCAGCGCGACCATGCGGTTGTGCCCGCGCCGGCGGGCCTCCTCGCGTCGCTCGCTGCGGCTCTCGGTGAATTTCAGCCAGTCGATGACATCTTCGGAGTCCTCGTCGGGCTCCTCGATGAAGGAGAACTGCTCGGTGCGGTAGTCGCGGTCGGCGCGGCGCTGCCCGGGGACGGCGGCCTCCGGCGCCGGTTCGGGATCACGGCGCTGTTCCGGGAGCGGAGGCGCGGGAGCGGCCGCCGGTGCGGCAGGTGCCTGGTGGACGTTCCACTGCTGGGTGGAGTCGTCCACGGCGGGCTGTTGCCCCGTGTCGTAGCCGTACGCCGCGTAGCTGCCGTCGTCGTAGCCGTACCCCTGCTGTGTCGGCTGCGCCGGGTGCTGGGGGGCGTACGGGTCGTACTGCTGCTGCTGCGCGGCGGCGTACGGGTCGTAGCCGTATCCCTGCTGGGGTTGTTGCTGCTGGGGTTGTTGCTGGGCGTACGGGTCGTACTGGTCGTACTGCTGCTGCCCCTGCCCTTGCGGTGGCTGTTGCTCCTGCTGCTGGTAGACCGGCTGCCCGTACGCGTCGTAGCCGATGATCTGCGGCTGCTGGTACGGGTCGTACGGGTCGTGTCGGTCGTTCACAGGTGCCCCTCTCCGTGGCTCATTCGCCGCGGTACAGCTGGCGCTTGTCGATGTAACGGACGACACCGTCCGGCACCAGATACCAGACCGGGTCCCCCTGCGCGACCCTGTCACGGCAGTCCGTGGACGAGATCGCCAGCGCGGGCACCTCCACCAGCGAGACCCCGCCCTTGGGCAGCCCGTCGTCCGTCAGCAGATGGCCCGGCCGGGTCACGCCGATGAAGTGGGAGAGCGAGAAAAGCTCCTCGGCGTCCCGCCAGGTCAGGATCTGGGACAGGGCGTCGGCGCCGGTGATGAAGAAGAGGTCCGCGTCGCCGTGGACCGTACGCAGATCCCGCAGCGTATCGATCGTGTACGTCGGCCCGCCGCGGTCGATGTCACTGCGGCTCACCGAGAACTGCGGGTTGGACGCCGTCGCGATGACCGTCATCAGATAGCGGTCCTCGGCCGGTGACACCTGCTTGTGGCTCTTCTGCCAGGGCTGCCCGGTCGGGACGAACACGACCTCGTCGAGGTGGAAGTGGGCGGCCACTTCACTGGCCGCCACCAGGTGTCCGTGATGGATCGGGTCGAACGTCCCGCCCATCACTCCGATGCGGCGCTTGTCGGGGCCGGTAGGCACTTCCTGCTCTCCCATGCGTGCAGACCCTACTGGCACAGCTGTTCGCCCTGTGCCTCAGCGGTCGCGGTTGAAGCGGGTGGTGATCCACAGCAGGAGCAGCAGCACGAGGAACGCGCCGCCACCGGTGACGTACGGGCTGAGGCTTTCGTGGTTACCACCCTGCTCGCCTTCGGCAGCGAGGGTGACCAGCTGGTGCGCGGTGCTCGGGAAGCTCATCTTCTGCAGGACCTATCCATCGGGAATCAGGAGGGAGACGTCGCGCACATCGTATGCGGGTGCTCCGGGCACGCTCACGCCGACTCAGTCGTTCTTGTCGTCGTTGCGGTATCCGCGCAGCAGGAACCAGGCGAGCAGGGCGGCTCCGACGAGCGAGGCCAGCAGCACGATGCGAAGCAGGTTGCCCGGCCCCTGGCCCTCGGACACGGCGGCGAGCATGACGGCGTTGTGCGGCATTCCGGGCGCTCCTCAAAGTTATCCACAGCCCCCCGCACACCGTAGCGCCAGCGCATACGCTGGCTTGTGTCAGGGGGACGAGCAACGTCTCGTACGAACAGGGGGCATCCATGACCGACGCCAGTCACGAGAGCGTGCCGAGCAGGCACCGGAGGCGATTCCCGGACATCTCATCACGGGCCTACGAGCATCCGGCGGACCGTTCGGCCCTGGTGGCCCTGCGCAAGCTGAGCGGTTTCGACACGGTGTTCAAGGCGCTGAGCGGGCTGCTGCCCGAGCGCAGCCTGCGGCTGCTCTTCCTGTCGGACTCCGTCCGGGTGAGCGACGCCCAGTTCACGCATCTCAACGACATGCTGCGGGACGCGTGCTACATCCTGGATCTCGAGCGGGTCCCGCCGATGTACGTGAATCAGGACCCGCAGCCCAACGCCATGTGTATCGGCCTCGACGAGCCGATCATCGTGGTGACGACCGGGCTCGTGGAGCTGCTCGACGAGGAGGAGATGCGGGCCGTGGTCGGCCACGAGGTGGGCCATGCGCTCTCCGGCCACGCGGTGTACCGCACGATATTGCTCTTCCTCACCAATCTCGCGCTCAAGGTGGCGTGGATCCCGCTCGGCAATGTCGCGATCATGGCGATCGTGACCGCGCTGCGCGAGTGGTTCCGCAAGTCGGAGCTGTCCGCCGACCGCGCAGGGCTGCTGGTGGGGCAGGACCTGCGTGCCTCCATGCGCGGGCTGATGAAGATCGCCGGTGGCAACCATCTCCACGAGATGAATGTGGACGCCTTCCTCGCCCAGGCGGACGAGTACGAGAAGGGCGGCGACCTCCGCGACTCAGTGCTCAAGATCCTCAATGTGCTGCCCCGGACGCATCCGTTCACCACGATCCGGGCGGCCGAGCTGAAGAAGTGGTCGGAGACCCGGGACTTCCAGCGCATCATGGACGGCCACTACGCCAAGCGCGACGAGGACAAGGACGCCTCGGTGACGGACTCCTTCCGTCAGTCCGCCTCGCACTACGCCGACACGGTGCGCACCAGCAAGGACCCGCTGATGAAGCTCGTCGGTGACATCGCGGGCGGCGCCGGCGACCTGGGAGGCAAGCTCCGGGACCGGTTCACCGGCGCGGCCGGCGGTGGCGCCGGTGGCGGCGACGGCGCTGGTGGCGGCGCGGCCAAGGGAACTCCGCCCTCGGACTCTACGGACGGCTCCGAGGGGACCTGGCGGCGTCCGGATCCTGAGGACCCGGAGGAGGAGGGCCCGGGCTCGGGGAGCTGACGGACAGCGTGCCGCAGAGCGCCGCCGTGGGCACCCCCGTGGCGTACGGGTCGGTGCCTGTGGGGCCCCGGGTGTCGGCCCGTCCGCCCGCGAACAGCGGATGCAGGACACTCGCCGTATCGGCCGAGCACGACTGCGGACCGGCCTGGACGTAGGCGCTGCGGACCTCCAGCCGGTGCAGCCGGATGTCTTCCCGGTCGAGCAGGAAATGCAGCATGCGGCGCACGGTGAACAGCGAGGCTCCGTCGGCCCGGTGGGGGCCGGACACGGCGGGGCGCAGCGCATAGGTGAAGGTGTGGTCGGACACCACCTCCAGGATGTCCGACCCCGCCTCCGCGTAGGAGAGGCTGCCGTGCACACGGACGTCGGTATCGGCCAGTTCGACCTCGGCCGGGTCGAAGCGCACCAGCCAGCCGGCAGCGCTGTGCTCGCCGTCGTCGGCCGGTGAGTCCACGCTCCGGTCGAACTGCGCCGTCTGGTCCGGGTCGAGCAGCCGTCCGACCGGCCGGACGACCCCGGCGGTCAGTACGTCGGGGTCGAGAGAGGAGCCCACCAGGTAGTCCTTGACCGTGGTCAGGGCGATGGTCACCTGGCTGTCCGAGAAGTTCTCCGTCCGCCGGACCGGCGGGAGGGTGATGCCCGAGGCGCCCGTGCTGTGCTCCGCGGCCGGGCCGTCGGCGAGGAGCGACTCGGCGGTTCCTCCGGGCACAGCGCCTTTCGGGGCGAGCGGGACCACCGTGGTGCGCAGGGGTTCGGCACGTCTGCCGACGGTGGGCGGGTAGGGGTTGCGGAAGCCGATGTAGACGGCGCTGGCGAAGGCCAGCGCGATCAGCACGACGAGAGCGATACCCGCCCTGGGGCGGTGCCTCCGGGTGGCGCGGCCGGGCAGGGAGCGTACGGCGCGCGCGTGGTCGCCCATGCGCTCCTGCGCGGAGAACTCCTGCAGCCGGGCAGCGCGGACGAACGATTCATCGAAGACGAGTGAGCGGTACTCGTCCTCCCCGCCCGAGGGGTTGTCGAGCGGTCCTTCCGGCGGTTCTCCGCGACCTGTCATGACTTCTCCCGATCTCCGCGCCACCGGCGGGGGCTGGCGCTGGATCCGCGTCAGCCGCTCGGCATCGGGCGGACCTGTCCGTCACGGGTTCGACACATGGACACGTGGCTGGCCCTCTTCCCGGGGACGGGGACGAGAGAAGGGGTCACAAGGTCATACCTTCAGATTGGATCGATCCTCATCAAGGTAAACGCGCCGCAGGTGGGAGCGCAGGTGGAGCGCCGCCGGGAGGGCGACGGAGTGCGACGGAGGGGCAAACGGGAGAACAGGCGGGCCAAGAGGAGGAAGAACAGGCGGGAGGCCCGACTCAGGGGGTGCGGGGAACGGCGGAAACCGCCGGGCGGGAGTAGTCGGCCGATGCGGAGGGGACCGCGCCAGGCGGCTTGTCGACGCCGCTGGTCACCGGAGACGGCACCTGGTCCTCCCGGCCTGCCGCCGCGCCGCGGTACACCGCGTTGAAGGCCAGGGCCACCATCCCGATCCCCATCAGCAGGGCGAGCACCCAGGCGATGGGCCGGTGCCAGCGAGTGGCGCCACGGTAAGGGCGCAGGGAGCCGCCGTGACGCCCGTAAGGGCCGCTCTCGTCCTCGCGTACGCCGTCGGGGCCATCGGGGTCCCAGGAGTCGCCGAAGGCGCTCTCGTGGCCGTACAGGCCGCCGGGGCCGTAGTCGTCGCAGAGGTCGTCGTCCGGGGCTCCGCCGCCCCGCCGAGCCCGGCCGGCCTCGGCCTCGGCGCGGTCCTGCGCGGCGGCCAGCAGGCGCTCCACCGCGGTGGGTTCATGGATCTCGGCGGACCGGATGAAGTCCTCGTCGAACACCACGGAGGCGAAGTCCTCGTCCGCGCCCCCGCGGTCGTCGTCGGGCTCCCAGCCGTCCGGGAACGGCCTGCCCCCCACGTCGTCCGGCACGGCTTCAGCCTAGCCCCGGCAGGGCGATTTGGGCAGGGAGCCCGCGAAGTCGCCCGCCCGGCCCGGGCCCAGGGCGAGCCCGGGCCCAGGGGCCGCCGGGACTAACGGATGTGGCCGTCCCCGGTGACGATGTACTTCGTCGACGTCAGCTCGGGCAGCCCCATAGGCCCACGGGCGTGCAGCTTCTGCGTGGAGATGCCGATCTCGGCGCCGAATCCGAACTGCCCGCCGTCGGTGAAGCGCGTCGACGCGTTCACGGCGACCGTCGTGGAGTCCACCAACTGGGTGAACCGGCGGGCCGCCGCCTGCGAAGTGGTGACGATCGCCTCGGTGTGGCCGGAGGACCAGAGCCTGATGTGCGCCACGGCGGACTCCAGCGACTCCACGACGGCGGCCGCGATGTCGTACGAGAGGTACTCGGTCTCCCAGTCCTCCGGCGTCGCCGGCACGACGGTGGCCTTGGACTCCTCGGCGTACGCCAGCACCCGCTCGTCGCCGTGCACCGTCACCCCCGCGCGCGCCAGCGCGTCCAGGGCCAGGGGCAGGAAGTCGGCGGCGATGTCCTTGTGGACCAGAAGGGTCTCGGCGGCGTTGCAGACACTCGGCCGCTGCGCCTTGGAGTTGACGAGGATCTCCACAGCCATGGCGAGGTCGGTCTGCGCGTCGACGTACACATGGCAGTTGCCGGTGCCCGTCTCGATGACAGGGACCGTCGACTCCTCCACGACCGTGCGGATCAGGGAGGCGCCGCCGCGCGGGATCAGTACGTCGACGAGGCCGCGTGCCCGCATCAGCTCGCGCACCGAGTCGCGGTTCTCGCCCGGGACGAGCTGCACCGCGTCCGCCGGGAGGCCGGACCCGCCCACCGCGTCACGGAGCACCCGCACCAGGGCGGTGTTCGAGGCGTGCGCCGACGAGGATCCGCGCAGCAGCACCGCGTTGCCGGACTTCAGGCAGAGCGCTGCGGCGTCGACCGTCACATTGGGCCTGGCCTCGTAGATGATGCCGACCACTCCGAGCGGCACCCGCACCTGACGCAGATCGATGCCGTTGGGGAGGGTGGAGCCCCGGACCACCTCGCCGACCGGGTCCGGCAGCGCTGCCACGTCACGCGCGTCCGCCGCGATCGCGCGGATGCGTTCCGGTGTGAGCGTGAGCCGGTCGACGACCGACTCGCTCGTCCCTGCCTCCCTGGCCTTCGCGACGTCCACGGCGTTGGCCTCGACGATCTCGCCGGTGCGCACCTCCAGCGCGTCCGCGATCGCCAGCAGGGCATCGTCCTTCGCCGCGCGCGGGAGTGGCGCGATGTCGTCGGCGGCGGCGCGTGCCCGGTAGGCGGCCTGGGCGACCGGGGACATGTTGTCGTACGGCGAAAGCGTGGTCATGCCCGCAGGGTAGTGCGCACACTGCGGGCATCCGTCACGTATCCCGTGATGCGAGACGGGTCGTACCGGTGCGGTGCGCCCCGCCGGTCAGCAGGAGGTCAGTAGGGGTGCACACCGACGGGGGCTGCCGGGGGCGGCCCGTAGCCCTCAGCGATACGCAGGTGGTAGGTCTCCCGGTCGATGACCTCTAGGCCGACGATCTCCCAGGGCGGGAGTTTCGCGCTGGACCGGTGTTCGCCCCACAGCCGCAGCGCCACGGCCGCGGCGTCGTGCAGGTCCCTGGCCTCTTCCCAGTAGCGGACCTCCGCGTGGTCGTTGGCATAGCGGCTGGTCAGCAGGAACGGGTGGTCGTGCGCCAGCTGCTCGAGTCCGCGCCTGACCTCCTTCAGCGGCGTCTCGCTGCCGGAGACACTGAGGGTGATGTGCCACAGCTTGGAGCGGGTCAGTTCCTCGTCCGTGACCACCGGTTGCTGCTCGGTGGTCTGGTCGGTGGGCGTGCCGACGAAATCGGCTCCCGCCCCGACGCTGGTCAGGGCACGGCTGCCCGTTCCGCGGGGCGGCGCCCCCGGGCGCGCTCGTCTCACCGGCGGCCTCCTGTGAATGTGTAGCTGTGCTGACCCAAGGGTCTTTCGCTCGGATACCCCAGATACCCCCACGACAAAGTTGACCAGTCCGGGGGCGGGTGTGGGGCGGTTTTCGTGAAGGTCTCCGCCCGGAGGCCGGACTTTCAGCCGTTTCAGGGGGCCGGGCGGGGCGTGAGGACGACGAGATCGTCCCTGTGTACGACTTCCCGCTCGTAGGCGGGGCCCAGCTCGCGCGCGAGGTCGCGGGTGGACCGGCCGAGCAGCTGGGGGATCTCCTTCGCGTCGAAATTCACGAGACCCCGGGCGACGGCCCGGCCGGCGGGGTCGCGCAGCTCGACCGGGTCCCCCGCGGAGAACTCGCCCTCGACCGCGGAGATCCCCGCGGGCAGCAAGGAGGTACGGCGTTCGACGACCGCGCGCACCGCTCCGTCGTCGAGCGTGAGGGCGCCCCGCGGGGTCGAGGCGTGGGCCAGCCAGAGCAGCCGGTCGGCCGAGCGGCGCCCGGTGCGGTGGAAGTACGTACCGGTGTCGCGCCCCGCGAGGGCGTCGGCGACGTGGCTCGCCGAGGTGAGGACGACCGGGATGCCGGCGGCGGTGGCGATCCGGGCCGCCTCGACCTTGGTCACCATGCCGCCGGTGCCGACCCCCGCCTTCCCCGCGCTGCCGATGGCGACGCCCTCCAGGTCGGCCGGCCCGGTCACCTCGGCGATGCGGGAGGTGCCCGGCCTGCTCGGATCCCCGTCGTAGAGGCCGTCCACGTCGGACAGGAGCACGAGAAGGTCGGCGTGGACCAGATGGGCGACGAGCGCGGCGAGCCGGTCGTTGTCCCCGAACCGGATCTCGTCCGTGGCCACCGTGTCGTTCTCGTTGACGACGGGGAACGCTCCCATCTCCAGGAGCTGGTCGAGCGTGCTGTAGGCGTTGCGGTAGTGGGCGCGCCGGCTGGTGTCGTCGGACGTCAGCAGCACCTGCCCGACCCGTACGGCGTAACGGGCGAAGGACGCGGTGTAGCGGGCGACGAGCAGCCCCTGGCCGACGCTGGCTGCGGCCTGCTGCCTGGCCAGGTCCTTGGGCCTGCGCACGAGCCCGAGGGGTGCGAGGCCGGCCGCGATGGCGCCGCTGGAGACGAGGACGATCTCGCGCTCTCCGCCGCTCCTGACCTTGGCCAGTACATCGACGAGCGCGTCGACCCGGTCGGCGTCGAGGCCCCCCGCCGCGGTGGTGAGCGAGGAGGAGCCGACCTTGACCACGATGCGGCGGGCATCGGTCACACCCGGCCTGTGCCCCGCGCCGCCCACGGCGGACGCGCTGAGCCCGGCGGACGCGCTGAGCCCGGCCCCCACGGTTGTGCCGGGCGCGTCCCCGCGTTCAGTCGCCGCGCCTTCGGATTCCCTTGCCCCTGACACGTACGCCCGTCCCCATCACGTCGTCCTGCTCGGTTTTCCTCAATCTACGCGAGGGGGCGGGGCTCGCACCGTGCCGTCTCAGCTGCTGTCCGCATGTGGACGCCACTACGCGGACCGATGGCTTCCGGTCATGCTTCGACATGCCCCGGAATAGACCATTTACTCAATCTCCACCCGCCGTTCATGGGGGCTACCCTCTATCGCGTGACAGATGAACTGACCCGCCAGAGGCGCATTCTCCTCAGATCGGGCAAAAGCCCCTTCGATGTGGCTTCGCTCGAACAGTCCCTCGACAGAGATGTCTTCGCGACCAACGCGGGCAACCTGATCTTCAGCGATGCGGCACACAAGATTCTCACGACTCCGCGTGCGGAGGTCTTCTCCAACGGCATCCGGACGGATCCGTCGGCGGCCGCCCGCATAAACGAGGAGTTCGACGTATTCGTCGTGCCGCTGGCGAATGCCTTCCGGCCGACGTTCGAACGTCCTCTGAAGCGGATGACACAGCTGATCAAGAAGCTGCGCATCCCCGTCGTCGTCCTGGGTGTCGGTGCGCAGGCCGACCTCAAGTACGACGCGTCCCGGCTGAAGGCGATGGAGCCGACCGTCAGGGAGTTCGTCACCGAGGTGCTCAACCGCAGCGCCTCCATCGGCGTGCGGGGTGAGTTCACCGAGCAGTACCTGAAGAGCATGGGCTTCCGGGACGTCGAGGTCATCGGCTGCCCCTCCATGTTCATGGACGGCGAGACGTTCACGGTCGAGAAGAAGGCCGAGTCGCTCACCGCCGAGTCCCGCATCTCGGTGAACGGCTCACACAGTGCCGTTCGTTCGCACGGTCTCGACGCCATCATCCGGCAGGCACACGAGCGCTATCCGAATCTGCGGTTCGTCGGGCAGAACCTCCTGGAGGCGCAGCTGCTCCACTGGAGGGAGACGTCGAACCGGATCGGCGCCCAGACCTCGATGCCGACCCATCCGTCCCACCCGATGTACCGCGAGGGCAAGGTCCGCCTCTACGTCGACCCGGCCACCTGGATCGACGAGCTACGCGCGTTCGACTTCTCGTTCGGCTCACGCATCCACGGGAACATCGCGGCGCTGCTGGCCGGCGTCCCCAGCACCGTGCTCTGCAGCGACTCCCGGACCCTGGAGCTCTGCCGCTACTTCGGCATTCCGCACCGCAAGATCTCCGAGACGCCCAAGAACATCGACCCCGCGGAGCTCTACGAATCGGCGGACTTCAGCGAACTGGTGAACGGCCACAAGGAACGTTTTCTCCGTTTCACCGGCTTCATGGAGAGGAACGGCCTGGAGAACACCTTCCACCACGGCGACAGCGGCAAGTCGTTCGACGCCACGATGGCCAAGCTCACCCTTCCGCCGGCCGTGCGCCCGTGGACCGACACCGACCCCGACTCGCTGAGCAGCCGCTTCAGCTGGATGCAGAGCCAGATGGAGGAGTTGTCCGCGCAGAACGCCCGGCTGCGCAGCCAGCTCGCGAAGAAGGCCGGTCCTGTCAGCATCAAGCTGCAGGCAGACGGAGAGGCGACGGCCGCGTTGCCTTCGGCCTACCGTCGCGCCCGGCGCGTGGTGGGACGTCCGGTCCGCAGGCTGCTGCGCCCTGACCAGTAGGGGTCCTGTCCACTGCCGCCCCACGCCCGTCGCCTCAGACCTTGTGGGCGCGGCGCGGCACATGCAGTCCGGCGGCCCGGGCCGATCTGCGTGCCCTGCCTGCCAGTCGCCGCAGGACGGCGGCAGTGGACTGATGCCCTGGCACGTCGATCCGCTTCCGGCCGATCCACTCGGTCACGGTCAGCTCGTACGCCGCCAGAGGCAGCTCCGTGCTGTCCCCGAAGTGGGGGTAGGCCAGGTACACCCGGCCCCGGATCCCCTTGCGCACCACCCGCGGCTTCTTCTTGTCCTTGATGAACTGCACGACGTCCAGGAGCAGGTCGAGTCTGCCCTGCGAGATGCAGACCAGCCGGAGCCGCTCGTGGACCTTGAGGCGACGGGCCACACCGGGTGACCAGTAGGCCTTCATCAGGGGCGCCGCCAGCTCCATCTTCTTCTTCCGCACCGCGGCGGACTGTCGCAGCAGGGACGGCCCGAACTGCGGGAGCAGCGTGATGACGAACGGCCGGACCATCAGGACGTCCCGCTTCGGCCCGGGTGGGACGTGCGCGGCGATCAGCCCCATGAGCGCCCTGGCCGAATCGAAGCGCAGCCGGTAGGTGCCGCTCTTCGTCAGGTGTTTGCCGTCCTCCCTGCCCACGAGGTAGTAGCAGGTGTAGTCGGCCACGACGGAGACGCCACTGCCCCGCAGATACGCCTCCATGGTGAAGAGCGCGTCCTCACCCGTCTTGAGGTCCTCGTCGAACTTCATGCCCAGCCGCACCAGGAGATCCCGCCGGAACAGCTTCTGGGCGCTCAGGGTGAATTTGATGTTGGAGGAGAAGACGTCGGCGCGCTCGACGGTCTCCTTCCACATCGACTTGGCCGCCCCGCGGTTGACGCCGACGACCTTCCCCAGCACCACGTCCGTGCCGGCCCGGTCGCCCATCGCGACCATCCGCTCCAGGGCCTCGTCGCCGAAGTAGTCGTCCGCGTCGAGGAAGAAGACATACCGGCCGCGGGCGAGACCGAGCCCGACATTGCGCGGCCCGCTCGGGCCACCGGAGTTCTCCTGGTGAACCACGCGCATGTCGATGGCGGTCCTGGCGGCGAACTCCTCCAGGTACTCCCCGGTGCCGTCGGTCGACCCGTCGTCGACGGCCACGATCTCCATGCGCCCGGCCGGAAGCGTCTGTGCCTCGACGGAGTCCAGGCAGCGGATCAGGTACGGCATGGCTTCGTAGGCGCCGATGATGACGGTCACATCTGGTGCGGTGCTGCTCATCTCTCCCCGGTTCACGTATACACGTATTAATCAGGAGAAACGATAGAACGACGACATGTGCCTCGCTCTCTGCACGGACACGCCGAACGGCCCGTACGTTCCCCTCCACAGAGGAGGAGATGTACGGACCGTTGCGTAGGTTGCGTCTTAATGGGGCCTATTTCGAACAGCTGCATGACAGCCGGTCGTCAGCACCCCGGGCGGCGCCCCTGTCAGCGGATCGACGAAGGGCCCGCGCCCACCTCCGCGTCGGCGTCCGGCGCATCCGGTGCGTCCGGATCCGCGGCCGCCTCGGCCTCCGCGACCACCTCGGCCACCCCGCTCCCCGCACCGCTGGACGCGGCCTCGGGGTCGGGACGCGGGACGGGGGCCTGCTCGCCCACCCGCTGTGCGACGCCCGCGTTCCGGGCCTCCGCCTTGGCCGCCAGCGCGCGGACGGCGGCGTTGAACTGCTCCATGGAGGTGGGCTCGTCCGGCCCCAGGAGGTAGCTCTTCAGCTCGTGACGGTCCTCGGCCAGCGGGTCGGCCGCCGGATCGGCGACCGCACGCAGGAGCTCGTCGATGCCCTCCGCGCTGTTGGGGAGGATGACGGCAGCCCGTACGGCGGTGTTCTGACGCTTGAACTCCTCCTCGCCGAGCTCGGCCGAGTCGGTGACGGCGTACGGCTTGCCGCTGGCGATGAAGTCGGAGACCACGCTGGAGATGTCCGAGACCATGGCGTCTGACTGGTTGAAGCAGTCGTAGAGCTTCGGCTCGGATCCGGTCACCGTCCTGTGCTCCCACCAGCCGAAGGAACCCCAGTAGGCGTCGTTCCACCGGCTCCGCAGGGTGGCGATCTCGGCCTGGCGCGCCGGGTCGGCGAGCGAGACCCTGGACTCCTCCGACTCGTCTCCCCCGGCGCGGCCGGGCTTCGCCAGTTCCGCCAGACGGGCCTCGACGCGGGCGAGCTCGGCCGTGGCCTCGCTCTGCCCCGCTGCCGCGGCGGAGGCCTTCTCCGCCCAGCTCGGGTCGGTGGCACGGTCCTGCGTGGCCTTGACGATCATGGCCTGTATCCGCGCGTCCACGGCCTTGGCCTTGGCGCTGCGGATCCCGGTGAAGGGGTGCGGCTTGTAGATGACCCGGACGGGGCTGTCCGCCTTCAGCAGCCGGCGGATGATGTTCTCGCCTGCCAGCAGCAGCGAGGTGTTGCCCGGGTTGTCGTCCCAGCCCTCCCAGGTCGGGGCGTACAGCACCGTCGGGACGGGGTTCTTCGTGGTGCCGTTCCAGCTCTCGATGGGCGCCAGCTGCGGCCGCCCGACCTCGACGATGTCCTCGTCGCGCACACCGACGTCGGCCAGGGCGTAGCGGTCGCGGCCCGCCCGGCCCGCCGTCCACACCTCGTCGTACACCTTGGAGTACGGGTTGACGCTGGCCAGCTTGTCGCTGTCGCCGTGGCCGATGAACACGTGCTTCGCGGTCGGGACGCGCAGCATGTGGATGTTCTTGCCGACGTTGGCCGGATACAGGCACACGCGGACGGTGGAGAGATCCATGTTCATCAGGTGGGTACCGCCGGGCACGCAGATCACGGGCACCGAGGTGTCGGCGAGCTGCGGGACGAGATTGCGCTCACGCATGATGATCAGCGGGCGTCCCTCGACGGCGGCCATGGTGTCGAGCCACATGTTGCCCTGGTAGGCGGACTCGCTGGAGCCGGAGAAGTAGAGCACGACCGTCGGCCGGTACTCGCGCAGCCAGACGTCCAGGGCTCCGAGCACCGCGGGGGCGGCCGGGGCCCGTCGGCTCCGGCGCAGGTACGGCGCGAGCAGGGCGTTGTAACCGATGGCCAGGAGCAGCGTCAGCCCGGCACCGATGTACCCGATGATGTCCTCACCCGTGCCGACGGCGAGCAGGACACCCGCCACCGCCGGAAGGTCGAGGTGGAGCATCTTCTCGCTGGCGCGGTGCAGCAGTGCGCGCGGCGGGGCGTCGGGGATGCGGACGGCGTGCAGGTCCACGTTCCGGGTGACGATCGGCAGGCTGCGGCGCAGACGGATCAGCGTCGTCAGCGCGCCGTGCGGGGCCTGCAGACCGTAGAAGAGGAGGAAGCAGGCCACCGCCGCGTAGAACAGCGGCTCCTCGGCGGCATCCATCCTGGCCAGCAGAAGCAGCACCATCAGTTGGCGGAGCAGGAAGCGGATGGACAGCCCCGCCCGCACCTTGCCGAGCCGGTTGATCAGATAGCTGCCGCGCTGGTGCAGATACCAGTCCGCGAGATACGTGACAGCCGTGGCCGCCGCGAAGAACCAGATGTCGGGCAGAAGACCGGCGATCATGACGCAGGGATACCCCAGCATCATCAGCATGGCCGCCAACAATTCTGACCGGCTGCCCACACGGGCCAGGCGAATGGCTGTCGAAATCACGAAGGACCTGCTCCAGGGGGTGCCGATTATTTCACGTATGAGAGGGAAATGTGGAGATCCGACTTCACGCACTCGGGCCTCTGGTTCCACCAAAAGGTGAACCCAGAGGCCCGTAAAAGTTCATTTGTCAAGAATTATTACACATCTTCTTGACGGTCCAGAATCGAGGCCAGCGCCTGCTCGAATCCCGAGGCTTCGGTGACGTCACGCGTCGGGTCCTGCTGCCGTACATCGATGACATGACCCGTCATCGCGGACAGGAGGACATCCAGCGAGGTGCGCGCCACGGCCTCGGAGGAGAGCAGCGAGCCCTCGGGCTCCTGGCCGAACGCCTTGGTCCGCATGGGGGTCGCTGTGCGCTCCGGATTCACACAGTTGACCCTGATCCCCTCGCTCGCCCACTCGTCGGCCAGCGCCTGGGTGAGGTTCACCATCGCGGCCTTGGTGGAGGAGTAGAGGCTGTACTCGGCGCGGCCCCGGGTGTAGCTGCTGGAGGTGTAGAGCAGCAGCTGCCCCTGGGTCTCCGCCAGGTACTTGTACGCGGCGCGGGCGATCTGCACGGGCGCGAGGTAGTTGACGTTCAGGGCTTCCTGGATCGTCGTCGTGTCCGTCTCCGCCAGCTTGCCGATGCGCAGCACGCCCGCGGTGTTGATCACGTAGTCGATGCGGCCGGTCTCGGCGTAGGCCTTGGACAGCGCGTCCTCGACGTGCTCCGGGTTCTCGACGTGCGTGCCGGTGGTGGAGCGGCCCAGCGCGTACACGCTGGCGCCGTACTGCTCGGCGATCGTGGCGATGTCGGCGCCGATGCCGTACGAACCACCGAAGACGACCAGGGTCTTGCCCGAGAGCAGATCGCGGTAGGCGGCCTCGTCGGCCTGGCGGGGGGCCGCGGTGGAGGCCAGCTGGAAGAGCTTGTCGGTGATGAAGACGTCGACCGGCTGGGTCACCTTCATGTTGTACTCGTCGCCCGCGACCACATAGATCGGCACGTCGGGGAGGTACCGCAGGACGACCGAACAGTCGTCGGTGGCCTGGAAGTTGGGGTCGCCGGCCGCGACCTCGTACGCCTTGCGGATCGTGGACAGCTTGAACGCCTGCGGGGTCTGGCCGCGACGCAGCCGGGACCGGTCCGGGACGTCGGTGATGAACTCGCCGTCCTCACCATGGGTCCGGGTCACGATGATCGTGTCGGCGGACGGGATGGCGACGTCGACGGCCTGGTAGCGGTCGAGGGCGTCGACACAGTCCTTGATGACGCGCTGTGACAGAAGCGGACGGACCGCGTCATGGAAGAGGACGTTGCGGTCCTCGCCCTCCGCGAGCCCCTCACCGAGGGCCGCGATGGCGCGCTCGGTGGTCTCGTTGCGGGTGTTGCCGCCTTCGATGACCTTGATGACCTTGGTCATCCCGGCCTTGGCCACGATCTTCTCGACGTCGGGCACGAAGCCGGGTGCCATCAGCACGATGACGTCGTCGATGCTCTCGGCGTTCTCGAAGAGTGTCAGCGTGTGCTCGATGACTGCCTTACCGGCGATCTTCAGCAACTGCTTGGGGATCGACAGTCCCACACGCTGTCCGGTCCCACCGGCGAGTACGACCGCTGTGGTGCGGGGCTTGGCTTCATGCGGCACGGACACAGACGACCTACCTTACGATGACAAGGGGAACAGTGTGATGGTCGCACTCTCCGTGACCGTCCCGCAAGACGGACGTTTACCGAGGCTCACCCCAGGGAAACCCGCAGTTCACCGTCTGGCCAGGGAGATTGATCCTCCAGGGCACCCCACCGGAGTGACAGACTCCACAGACGCGTTACCCAATCGGCACATCCCTGGCCCCGAACCTGCCACTACCTGGCCGTTCTCCGTGAATCCGGGTGCCCCCGCGCTGCGCGGAGGCACCCGTTCCGAGGGCCGGGAGGACCGGAGGAAGGACCGGAAGGACCGGAGCCGAGGGCCGGAGGGCCTAGAAGGGGTCGAACTCGTCGTACTCGCGCTGCGAGTCGTCCTTCTCCGACTCACGCTCGCGACGACGCTGCGCGGCAGGCCGCGGAGCCTCCAGGCGGTGGTCCTCGCCACGGCGGCCGAGCATCTCGGCGCCTGCGGCCATGGTCGGCTCCCAGTCGAAGACGACCGCGTTGTCCTCGGCGCCGATGGCCACGCCGTCGCCGGCCCGGGCACCCGCCTTGCGCAGCTCGTCCTCGACACCGAGCCGGTTGAGCCGGTCCGCGAGATAGCCGACGGCCTCGTCGTTGTTGAAGTCGGTCTGGCGGATCCAGCGCTCGGGCTTCTCGCCGCGTACGCGATAGATGCCGTCCTCCTCCACGGTCACGGTGAAGCCCGCGTCGTCGACGGCCTTGGGACGGATGACGACCCGGGTCGACTCCTCCTTCGGCTTGCTGGCGCGCGCCTCGGCGATGATCCCGGCAAGGGCGTACGAGAGGTCGTTGAGCCCCTTGTGCGCGATGGCGGAGACCTCGAAGACGCGGTAGCCGCGCTCCTCCAGGTCGGGGCGGATCATGTCGGCGAGGTCCTGGCCGTCCGGGATGTCGACCTTGTTGAGGGCGACGATGCGCGGGCGGTTCTCGAGGCCGCCGTACAGCCGCAGTTCCTCCTCGATCATGTCGAGGTCGGAGACCGGGTCGCGGTCCGACTCCAGCGTCGCGGTGTCCAGGACGTGCACCAGGACGGAGCAGCGCTCGACGTGCCGCAGGAACTCCAGGCCGAGGCCCTTGCCCTGGCTGGCGCCCGGGATGAGCCCCGGGACGTCCGCGATGGTGTAGACGGTCGAGCCTGCGGTGACGACGCCCAGGTTGGGGACGAGGGTCGTGAAGGGGTAGTCCGCGATCTTCGGCTTGGCGGCCGAAAGCACCGAGATCAGCGAGGACTTACCGGCGCTCGGATAGCCCACGAGCGCGACGTCGGCGACGGTCTTGAGCTCCAGGACGATGTCCCGGCTCTCCCCCGGCTCACCGAGCAGCGCGAAGCCGGGCGCCTTGCGGCGGGCGGAGGCCAGCGCCGCGTTGCCCAGGCCGCCGCGGCCGCCCTGGCCCGCGATGAAGGTGGTGCCCTGACCGACCAGGTCGGCAAGGACGTTGCCGGCCTTGTCGAGGACGACGGTGCCGTCGGGCACGGGCAGCACGAGATCCTGGCCGTCCTTGCCCGAACGGTTGTCACCGGCACCGGGCTGGCCGTTCGTGGCCTTGCGGTGAGGGTGGTGGTGATAGTCCAGCAGCGTGGTGACGGCCTGCTCGACGACGAGGATCACATCGCCGCCACGCCCGCCGTTGCCCCCGTCGGGACCACCCAGCGGCTTGAACTTCTCACGGTGCACGGAGGCCACGCCGTGGCCTCCGTTACCCGCGGCGGCATGCAGCTCGACGCGGTCCACGAAGGTGGTCATGGTGGTTCCTCCAGGTACTGCGGAAAAATACGGGAATGTCTCTTGACGTAACGCGCCGAGGGCGGACCCGCTTCCCCGGTTACCGGGAAAGCTGAGATCCGCCCTCGGAAGGTGCTGTGTCGCTCGTCGCAGCCAGGAAAATCAGGCGGCGACGGGAACGATGTTCACGACCTTGCGGCCACGGTGCGTACCGAACTCCACCGCACCGGCGGCAAGCGCGAACAGCGTGTCGTCGCCGCCACGGCCGACGCCCGTGCCCGGGTGGAAGTGGGTGCCGCGCTGGCGGACCAGGATCTCACCGGCGTTCACGGCCTGACCGCCGAAGCGCTTCACGCCGAGCCGCTGGGAATTGGAATCGCGCCCGTTCCGAGTGGACGATGCGCCCTTCTTGTGTGCCATGTCTCCTCAGTCCCTTACTTCGCAGCCGCGGGAATACCGGTGACCTTGATCGCCGTGTACTGCTGGCGGTGACCCTGGCGACGGCGGTAACCCGTCTTGTTCTTGTAGCGAAGGATGTCGATCTTCGCGCCCTTGTGGTGGTCCACGATCTCGGCCTGGACCTTGATGCCGTCCAGAACCCAGGGGTCGCTGGTCACGGCGTCGCCGTCGACAACGAGCAGGGTCGAGAGCTCGACCGTGTCGCCAACCTGGGCGGTGGGAATCTTGTCAACCTCAACGATGTCGCCGACAGCAACCTTGTGCTGGCGACCACCGCTGCGCACGATGGCGTACACGCGGATCTCTCTCTCACTCGGAACGGATCCCCTGATGCCAGCCGCCCGCGCGGGCCGAGGCCCACGACAGTCCGGAAGGATGAGCGGCCTCCCCCGGGGACGGATCACCGGGAGGGATGTGCTCAGGGGGTAGGCGCACAGAAACACGCCGAGGGTCAAGATTACGGGGCGGGGTGCGGGGGGTCAAACCGGGTTCCTGCCCCGCTCGGGATCGATCGTATGCTCTTCCCTGATCCGCTCCCGAAAGGTGTCGCAAGTGACCTACAGAGTCCAGCCCACTGCCCAGGTGGACGACCGTGCCGAGATCGGCGACGGAAGCAGCGTCTGGGAGCTCGCGCAGATCCGCGAGGGAGCCACGCTCGGCGAGGGCTGCGTGGTGGGACGTGGTGCGTACGTGGGCTCCGGTGTGCGGATCGGGAACAACGTCAAGCTGCAGAACTACGCGTTGGTGTACGAGCCGGCCGAGCTCGGCGACGGCGTCTTCGTCGGCCCGGCCGTGGTCCTCACCAACGACCACAACCCGCGCTCGGTCGACCCCGAGGGCAAGCAGAAGCGCGGCGCCGACTGGGAAGCCGTGGCCGTGAAGGTCGCCGAGGGCGCCTCGCTCGGCGCACGGTCCGTGTGCGTCGCCCCGGTGCACATCGGCCGGTGGGCCATGGTGGCCGCCGGGGCGGTGGTGACCAAGGACGTCCCCGACTTCGGCCTGGTCGTGGGCGTGCCGGCCCGCCGCGTCGGCTGGGTGGGCCGCAGCGGGGTCAAGCTCGTCGAGCGTGCGGGCGCCCCAGGTGTCTGGGAGTGCCCGCAGACGGGCGCGCTGCACGACGAGACCGACGGCGTCCTCACGGAACGCGCCACCTGACAGCCCGGTCCGCACGGACGCACCGGTCCGCACAGACGTACGGTCCGTGCGGACGGGTCGGTCCGTGCGGACGGGTCGGTCCGCCCTGACGCGCTCAGCCGCCGATGACCACCCGGCGCACGCCCTCCCACCTGGCCGGATCCGTAGTACGCCGGCCGTCGACCAGCACGCGGACGTCCGGCAGATCGGCGGCCGCCAGTGCGCGGTACTCGGCGTGGTCGGCCTGGAGGATCGCGGCGGTGACCGTCTGGCCCTCGTGCGGTACGAAGCCGTGTGCGGCCAGTTCGCCGGAGGTGTACATCGGGTCCGAGACGAACGGCACCGCGCCGCGCGCCTTCAGCGCCTCGACCACTCCGTAGACACCGGAGAAGGCGGTTTCCTTGACCCCGCCTCGATAGGCGGCGCCCAGCACCAGGACCCCGGCGCCGTCCAGGTCGCCGTAGGCGGCGGCCAGCAGGTCGACGGCGTACTCGGGCATCGCGGCGTTGGCCTCACGTGCTGAGCGCACGACGGTGGCCTCGGGGTCGTTCCACAGGTACATCCTCGGGTAGATCGGGATGCAGTGGCCGCCCACCGCGATGCCCGGCTGGTGGATGTGGCTGTAGGGCTGGCTGTTGCAGGCCTCGATGACCTTCTTGACGTCGATGTCGTTCTTGTCGGCGAACCGGGCGAACTGGTTGGCCAGACCGATGTTGACGTCGCGGTAGGTGGTCTCGGCGAGCTTGGCCAGCTCGGAGGCCTCCGCGGTGCCGAGGTCCCAGACGCCGTTCGGACGCGGCAGGTCCTCGCGGTCGTCGAAGTCGAGCACGGCCGCGTAGAACTCCAGACCCCGCTGGGTGGAGCCCTCGTCGATGCCGCCGACGAGCTTGGGGTAGCGGCGCAGGTCGGCGAAGACACGGCCGGTCAGTACCCGCTCCGGGGAGAAGACGAGGTGGAAGTCCACACCCGGGGTCAGGCCGGAGCCCTCGGCGAGCATGGGCGCCCAGCGGGTACGGGTGGTGCCGACGGGCAGCGTGGTCTCGTAGCTGACGAGGGTGCCCGGCTTCAGGCCCGCGGCGATCGCCTTCGTCGCCGAGTCCATCCAGCCGAAGTCCGGCGTGCCCTCGGCGTCCACGAAGAGCGGTACGACGACCACGACCGCGTCGGACGCGGCGACCGCGGCCGTGGTGTCCGTGGTCGCGGAGAGGAGGCCCGCACCCACGGTCTCCTTGAGCTTGACGTCCAGGTCGTGCTCGCCGGGGAACGGCTCGGTGGCCGCGTTGACCAGCTCGACGACCCTCTCGTCGACGTCCGCGCCCACGACCTTGTGGCCCTTGGCCGCGAACTGCACGGCGAGAGGAAGGCCGATCTTGCCGAGCGCGACTACACAGATGTTCATCGGATTACTTTCCTCTTCAGCTTGGACAGCATGGGGCGCAGCCCCTTGCCCTCACCGGGCCCGTTCTCCCACAGGGGCGCCGTCGTGATGACCAGCCGGCCCTTGGAGTTCTGGTTCGCCGACGCCCTGTACGGGACGGCCTGCCGCCAGCGACGGGCCAGGGGCAGCGGCATTTCGCCGGTCCTCAGCGGGATCTCGTACGTCGAACCTGCCACGTCCACATACACACGGACGCCCAGCTTCGACTTCACGGCATGGACGGGGATCCGGGCGCGTACCGTCGTCGCCCGGCCGTCGTCGGTCGGGGTGCGAGTGAACTCCCCGACCGGCGCGGGGAGTTCATGAGCGGTTGGCAGAGCGCGCGCGCCGGGCTTGTCCGCGCTCTTGGGCATGGCCCCCTTCGCCGGGCGAACGACCAGGGAACCGGTGTCACCGAGGACGCCGACCCTGGCCGTGAGCACCAGGGACAGGTCGTCGCCGTCCTGGTCCCAGTCCGCGGCGACGAGCTCCGTGCCCTGCGCCAGCCGTCCGGGCACGGCCTCGCCGACCAGTTCGTAGACACGGTCGGGAAGCCCGAGTGCCTCCTCCCGGAAGCCGGGGTACAGCGCGAAGGCCCGGCCGGCCTCCAGGTGGAAGGGCGGGGCTCCGTGCTCCGTCTGCTCCGTGATCGCCCTGACCAGCTCGTCGACGGCACCCGCCTGCGCGAGGCAGATCCGCACCCGGCGCTTGACGTCCAGGGAATCCCGGAGCTCCTCGGTGAGGTACTCGTCCGCGAGGTCGGCGATCCCCGCGCACACCTGTCGCCTGGTGACGGGGTCGAGAGCGGGAAAGTCAACCTGGACGAGCTTGGCGAGCTCCCATGTGAAGTGCCGTTCGAAGAGGGCGTCCCGGTCGGGACCCGCCTCCACGAGCGAGGCCGCATGCTTCATGATCGCGGCGGTGCAGCGCAGCCGGGACAGATGATCGGCCCGGTAGGTGATGTTGCTGGCATCGCCGCGTTTCACCGCGTAGTAGAAGGTGTAGTCCGAGAGGACCGAGATCTTACGGGCCCTGACGCACGCCTCGATGGTGAACGGCTGATCGCTACCGACCGGCAGGTCCTCGGGAAAGCGCAGCCCGTGCTTCTCGACCAAATCGCGGCGGAAGAGCTTGGTGTTCGCCAGCGTGAAGGGCAGGCTTGACCGGAAAAGGCTGACGTCCGGATCGTTCTCCTTGTAGAGCTTCTGATGCACGTACCGGCCGTTGGTGCCGACCATCTTGCCGATGACCACGTCGGATCCGTGCTCGTCCGCGTAGGCCACCATCCGCTCCAGGGCTTCCTCGCCCAGGTAGTCGTCGGAACCAATGAAGTAGACGAACCGGCCGGTCGCCAGATCCAGGGCCCTGTTGCTGGGCGCCGCGGGGCCGCCCGAGTTGGCCTGATGAATGACCTTGACCGTGCCGGGGTAACGCTCGGCGAACCGGTCGAGTTCGGCGCTGCTGCCGTCCGTCGATCCGTCGTCGACCGCCACGACCTCCAGGCGGTCGAGGCCGATGCTCTGGCCGACGAGAGAGTTCAGACACTCCGTCAGGTAGGGCATCGTGTTGTAGACGGCCACGACCACGGTGGCATCGGGTCTGCCGCTCATGCCACCACCTCCGCGACTGACACGGCACGCCTGCTGCGGGTACCGCCACCGAGCACACGGGTGTAGACGCCGTCGAGCACCTCCGCCTGCGACTCCCAGGTCCACTCGTCGAGCAGTCCCTGGGAGTCGTAGACCTCGCGGTACTTCTTGGGGTCGGCGAGCACGGCCTTGACGGCTCGGACGTAGTCCGCCACGTCCTCGGCCTTGAATACTTCGCCCTGCCCGGTCTGCGCGACCATCTCGCCCATCGTCTTGACATCGCTGACGACGAACGGGAGTCGGGCATGCGAGTACTCGAAGAACTTGGTGATCAGGGCGATCTCGTGGTTCGGCCAGTGGTGGATCGGGATCACACCCGCGTCGGCCGAGGCCAGGAACGGGGCGACCTGGTAGTGCGGCACATACGGAAGGATGTGCACCCGGTCCGACACACCGAGCTCCAGGGCCCGCGCCGAGAGCCCGTTCATGTAGTCCGAGGTGGGCTTGAGCACGACGAACGCGACGTGCGCCCCCGGCAGTTGCGGCAACGACTCGACCATGATGTCGAGCCCGCGCTGCGGGGCGGCGGAACCGCTGTAGACGGTCAGCGGGATGTCCGCCCCGATCCCGCACAGCTCGCGCAGGTCCGGCACGGGCTCGGCGGCCTCTTCGGGGGAGACCTCCGCGTCCGGTGCGTTCAGCACGACTTCGGGCTTGGCCTCGAGACCGTGCCGGTCGGCCAGCATGTCGGCGAGGGTCTCGGAGACCGTCGTCACGGCGTCGGCGTACTGCGAGAACTCACGCTCGTATGCGCACTGCGCGACGTGCCACCTCGGGTGCGGGTTCCACGGCTTGATGCCCGGCAGGTACTCGTGGGCGTCCCAGACGAGCTTGACCGAACGGCCCCTGGCCCCGGCCCGCAGCTTGGCGCGCGCGCCCACGCCCAGCATCCGGAAGTCGTTGGCATGGATCAGGTCGGGCTCCAGGGCGTCGATGACCTTGCCGTACGCGAGCTCCATGTCCCACAGGGCCGGGTCGAGTCGACGCCAGGCCCGGTCGCCCATCGTGCGCAGCCAGAAGGCTGTGGTGAAGCGGTCCAGCGGGGACACCATGTCCTTGCGGCGCCGCTCCAAGGCGCTCGTCTGCTTCGCACGCAGACCGACCCACCTGCTCATCACCCGCGCCATGATCCGAGGGGGCATCAGCTTGAGCTTGCCGACGGCCGATCGTCGCTGGCCCGCCTGGATGAGCCGGATGTTCAGCTCGGTCCGCCAGGCCTTCATCCGCTGCTTGCGGTACGCGGCCAGCGGGCCAGGCCTGTAGGCGAGAGGAGACCTCAGCACGGCGCGGCGGTATTCGTGCCGTCTGCGGTGCATGGGAGTCGGAACGTGCAGCAGCCGCACCTGGGCGTCGCCCAGCTGCCAGAACTGCTCCCTCTTCGTCGGGGACTTGCCCAGCAGGACCACGTCCCAGCCGGCCGCGGCCGCGGAACGCGCTTCCTTCTGGACACGCGAGTCACCGTTCACGCCGTTGTCGACCAGCATGACGATCTTGCCACGGGAGCTGCGCTTCGCTGCCCCCACCACCGTATTGTCAACCGCCATGATGAGCGGGCTCTCCTGTCTCAAGAACAACCGTTCGGCCGACCCGGGCCGATTCCAGTACGGAAGCTGCTACCTCAACGGTACGCAGCCCCTGCCGCAATGTGCAGATATCGGCCGACTCACCCAGCACGGCGTCCCTGAAGAGCTCGTGCTCGACCAGCAGCGGCTCACGCTTCGGGATCGCGTAGCGGATCATGTCGCCCTCGGAGACGCCTCGGAACGCCCGCAGCGCCTCCCACTCGGTGGTCACCGCCGCGTTCGAGTGAAACGTCAGGTCGGCGGTGAGCGTGTCGGCGATGTAGCAGCCCCGCTCGCCCGTGACCGAGGTGAAGCGCTCCTTGAACGGGCTCAGCCAGTTGACCAGGTGGTTGACCATGGTGCCGTCGGAGAGCTGACCCACCGCCGAGACCATGTCCTCGTGCGGACGGCCGGACTTGGAGACGGTGTGGGCCGCGATCGAGGTGTACGTCCGGCCGGTCACCCAGCCCGTCAGGTCGATGTCGTGCGTGGCCAGGTCCTTCACCACACCGACGTCGGCGATGCGGTGGGGGAAGGGTCCCTGACGACGGGTGACGACCTGGAAGACTTCACCGAGTTCGCCGCCCTCCAGCCGGCTGCGCAGCGAGCGCAGGGCCGGGTTGCAGCGCTCGATGTGGCCGACGCCGGCCACGAGGCCGCGCGACTCGAAGGCCTCGACGAGACGTCGGGCGCCCTCGACGGTGTCGGCCAGCGGCTTCTCGACCAGCGCGCAGACACCGGCGTCGGCCAGCTGGAGGCCGACCTCCTCGTGCAGGGCGGTCGGGCAGGCCACGACCGCGTAGTCGATGCCGAGCGCGAGGAGTTCCTCGACGGCCGACAGGACGGGCGCGCCCTGTGCCCAGCCGTTCCTGTCTCCCATCGGGTCCACGACACCGACCAGCTCCACGCCGTCCAGCCCGGCGAGGACCCGGGCGTGGTTGCGCCCCATGGAACCGAGTCCGACGAGTCCTGCCCTCAACGCGGCGGTCACAGCCCCTCCCCCAGGGCGTTCACCGCGTCGGCGATGCGCGCGAGGTCGCCCTCACCGAGCGACGGGTGGACGGGGAGCGAGACGACCTCGGCCGCCGCCCGCTCGGTCTCGGGCAGATCCCAGTTCCGGCCGGCCTTCTGGTCCGGCTCCCAGTACGGCTTCAGCCGGTGGATCGGGGTCGGGTAGTAGACGGCGTTACCGACGCCCGCCCCGGTGAGCTCGGCCATCGCGGCCTCACGGTCGCCCCGCACCCGGATCGTGTACTGGTGGTAGACGTGGCGGGCGCCTTCGGCGACCGTCGGCGTCGTCACACCGGGGGCGGTGATGTGCGCGTCGAGGTACGCGGCGTTGGCGCGGCGCTGCTCGGTCCACCCGCCGACCTTGGTGAGCTGTACGCGGCCGACGGCCGCGGCCACGTCCGTCATACGCATGTTGGCACCGACGATCTCGTTGGCGTACCGCTGTTCCATGCCCTGGTTACGCAGGAGGCGCAGCGTGCGGGCGAGTTCGGCATCCGCCGTGGTGACCATGCCGCCCTCGAGGGAGTGCATGTTCTTCGTCGGGTAGAAGCTGAACGCTCCGCCTTCGCCGAATGCCCCGACGGGAGTGCCGTTCAGCGCCGCGGCGTGCGCCTGGCACGCGTCCTCGACCACGGCGAGCTTGTGCTTCTGCGCGATGGGCAGCAGCTTGTCCATGGCCGCCGGGTGACCGTAGAGGTGCACCGGCATGATGGCGGCCGTACGCGGCGTGACGGCTGCTTCGACGGCCGCCGGGTCCAGACCGTAGCTGTCGGGCTCGATATCGGCGAACACCACGTCTGCGCCGACCAGTCGGACCGCGTTGGCGGAGGCGGCGAAGGAGAAGGACGGCACGATCACCTCGTCACCCGGGCCGATGCCGAGGGCGAGCAGAAGCATGTGCAGAGCGGAGGTACCTGAGTTGACGGCGACGCAGTGGCGGCCGTCGACCAGTTCGGAGAAGCCCTCCTCGAACGCCGCGACCTCCGGGCCCTGAACCACGCGACCGCTGCGCAGTACGCGCACGGCGGCCTCGATCTCCTCTTCCCCGATAACCGGGCGGGCAGCGGAAATCGGCTGCCCGTTGATGCTCGTCATGGACGTCCTCCTTGAACACCGCAAGAGCTCTTCACAAGCAGAGGTCCGGGGTGCCTGCGGGACGTCTGACGAGGCCGCGCAAAACCCCACCGGCAGATTGCCGACGCCCTGCCGAGGAACAGGACCCGGTCACTCCTGAACCGGGTCGGTCACCGACCGCAGATCCTTTGCAGGAACTTCACAGTCAGCGACCCCCATCACATTATCAGGGATTTCTCATGTGATTTCGGCCTTGTTAACAACCCTGTGCATCGGTTGAGAAACAGAAACACGTGTCCCGCCCCGAAAGCTTCGGGGCGGGACACGTGTGTGACGGGCGGCCAGTCGTTCCGGTGTCAGTCGGCGGACGGTCCCGACTCGGTGGACGGGGCCGAAGCCGTCACGGAGGACGAGGACTGCTCGGCCGCGACGGTCTTCTTCGCCGCTGCCTTCTTCGTCGTCGTCTTCTTCGCGGCGGTCTTCTTCGCTGCCGTCTTGGTGGCCGTCTTCTTGGCGGCCGCCTTCTTCGCCGTGGCCTTCTTGGCAGTCTTGCGCGCCGCGGCCTTCTTCACCGGAGCTTCCGATTCCGTTGCTTCCGTGCCGGAGGCATCGGGCGTGGCGGAGGCATCAGTGTCCGCGACCACGACGGCCTCGGCCTCCTCCGCGCCGGCCGGCGACCCCGCAGGTGCGGTGACCTTACGGGTCGCCCGGCGACGGGCGCGCGGCGCGGCGGCCGGAGCGGACTCCTCGTCAGCCGCGTGGGCGTCGGGGGCAGTCGCCTCGTCCGAGGGAGTGGGCGCCTGGGCCGCGGGGGCCTCGACGACCGGGTCCTCGACCGCGGCGGGCTCCGCCGCGGGTTCGGCCGGGTGCACCGGCGGCGTCACGTCGGCGTGCTTGGGCGAGCCCGCCGGGGCGGACGCCTTCCGGGTCGCCCTGCGACGCGTGCGCGCCGGAGGCGCGGCCTCGGCCTCGGGGGCGGCGGGAGCCTCCACCGGGGTCTCGGCCACCGGCGCGGGCGCCGGCTCCTCCTCGGCCGCCGGGGCCGCCGGGGCGGGGGCGCCTGCCGGAGCCGTCGCCTTGCGGGTCGCGCGGCGACGGCCACGGCCGCGCGACGCTGCCGCCTCGGCCTCGGCCGGGTGGCTGTACAGCTCCTCGTCGGCGACGAACTCCGGCTCGGGCAGCGCCACCGGGGCGGCGACCTCGGCGGCCACCTCGGCCTCGCTCTCGGTCTCCGACTCGGCCGGCTGCTCGGCATGCTCGTGGTCCTGGGCGTGCTCGTGCTCGTGCCCCGCGCCGCCACGGCCGCGCTTCTTGGACCGCTTGCCACCGCCACCGCCACCGGTGGCCGTGGGCTGCTCCATGTGGACGATCACACCGCGCCCGTTGCAGTGGACGCAGGTCTCGGAGAAGGACTCCAGCAGACCCTGGCCCACCCGCTTACGGGTCATCTGCACCAGGCCGAGCGAGGTGACCTCGGCGACCTGGTGCTTCGTACGGTCACGGCCCAGGCACTCCAGGAGGCGCCGCAGCACCAGGTCCCGGTTGGACTCCAGCACCATGTCGATGAAGTCGACGACGACGATGCCCCCGAGGTCGCGCAGCCGCAGCTGGCGCACGATCTCCTCGGCCGCCTCCAGGTTGTTCTTGGTGACGGTCTCCTCGAGGTTCCCGCCCTGCCCGGTGAACTTGCCGGTGTTGACGTCGACGACGACCATCGCCTCGGTCTTGTCGATCACCAGCGAGCCGCCGCTCGGCAGATAGACCTTGCGGTCCAGCGCCTTCATCAGCTGCTCGTCGATGCGGTACGTCGCGAAGACGTCGACCTCGGAGGTCCAGCGGGACAGCCGGTCGCTGAGGTCCGGCGCCACGTGCGAGACGTAGCCGGAGATGGTCTCCCAGGCTTCGTCACCGCTGACGATCACCTTCGAGAAGTCCTCGTTGAAGATGTCCCGGACGACCCGGACGGTCATGTCCGGCTCGCCGTACAGCAGCGTCGGCGCGTTGGAGCTGCTGGTGTTCTTCGACTTCTTCTGGATCTCGTCCCACTGGCCCTGCAACCGCTCGACGTCACGGCGCAGCTCGTCCTCGCTCGCGCCCTCGGCCGCGGTGCGCACGATGACGCCCGCGTCCTCGGGAACGATCTTCTTGAGGATGGTCTTCAGCCGGGCCCGCTCGGTGTCGGGCAGCTTGCGGCTGATGCCGGTCATGGAGCCCTCGGGCACATAGACCAGGTAGCGGCCGGGCAGCGAGACCTGGCTGGTCAGGCGGGCGCCCTTGTGGCCGATCGGGTCCTTCGTCACCTGGACGAGGACGGACTGGCCGGACTTGAGCGCGGTCTCGATACGGCGCGGCCCGTGGGCCATGCCGAGCGCCTCGAAGTTGACCTCGCCCGCGTACAGGACGGCGTTGCGGCCCTTGCCGATGTCGACGAAGGCGGCCTCCATGGACGGCAGGACGTTCTGCACCTTGCCCAGGTAGACGTTGCCGACGTAGCTGGTGGCCTGCTCCTTGTTGACGTAGTGCTCGACGAGCACGTTGTCCTCGAGGACACCGATCTGGGTGCGCTCGCCGCTCTGGCGGACGACCATGACGCGCTCGACGGCCTCACGGCGGGCCAGGAACTCGGCCTCGGTGATGATCGGGACGCGGCGGCGGCCCTGCTCACGGCCCTCACGGCGGCGCTGCTTCTTGGCCTCCATACGGGTCGAGCCCTTGATGGACTGGACCTCGTCGAAGCCGGTGCCGGGCTCGCGCTCGGCTGCTTCCTTCCCACGCCGTTCACGCGGCTCACGAACCTTGACGACCGTACGCTCCGGGTCGTCCGAGCCCGTGCCGGCGCTCGTGTCATCGCCGGAGGCGTCCCCGCTGCGACGGCGACGCCGGCGACGGCGACGGCTGCTGCTCGATCCGGTCGAGGACTCGTGCTCGTCCTCGTCCTCCTCGTCCTGGTGGGCGGGCCGCGCCTCGTCGGAGCCGTCGGCGGACGCGTCGTCCTGCTGCTCCGTGTCGTCGGTGTCGCCGGCCTCACCGCGACGGCGGCGACGGCCACCGCGACGGCGACGGCGCGAGGGACGGTCGTCGTACTCGTCCGTCTCGTCGCCCTCGTGCTCGGCGTCCGTCCCCGGCTCGGCCTCGTGCTCCTCCGCGGCCGGGGCGGCGGCGGGAGCGGACTGCTCGGCCTGCTCGGCCTGCTCGGCCTGAAGCGTGACCGGGGTCGCGGCCGGCTCGGTCTCGACAGCCTCGCCGCGACGGCGGCGGCGACGGCGCGAACCGCCCTGCGGCGCGGACTCGGCCGACTCGGCGGGGGCGGTGGCCTCGGCGGCCTGCCTGCCCTCGGCCTTGCGCGGCGCGCGGTCCGTACGGTCCGCAGACTTCTGCTCCTCGGCCTCGTCGCTCTCGTCGACAGCCGGGGCGGAGTCCGCGGCGGCGGCAGCGGCGGCCGCGGTCTCCGGGGTCTGGAACATCGGCTCGGCGAAGACCGGGGCCTGGAACACGGCCACGGCGGGGCGCGTCGCACGACGGCCCTTACGGGTGGGCTCCTCGGTCTTCCCGGTGAATTCGGGGCGGCCGGCGGCGGAGGTGGCCCGACGGCGCTGGCGGCCGCGCGGCGCGGCCTCCTCGACCTGCTCGGTCTCGGATGCGAGCTCCTCGGCCACTGCGGCGGGAAGGTCCTCGCCCTTCTCCGCTGCCGCCTCGGCGACCTCCTCGACGGGCTGCGGGGAGCCGGCCGGTGCGGACGCCTTACGGGAGGCGCGGCGGCGCGAGCGCGCCGGGGGCGCGGCCTCAGCGACCTGGGCCTCTGCGGCTGCTGCCTGCTCGGTCCTGGCGGGCTCGGCGGCCGGTTCGGCCACGACCTCGGCCGGGCTCCCAGCGGTCTGCGCGCCCTGCGGCGCACCGGCCGGGGCTGACGCCCGGCGGCGTGCCCGGCCGCGCGGTGCGGCGGCGGGCTCGGACGGCTCCGTGGCGGGCTCGGGGGCCTGGGACTTCACCGGCTCGGCCACGACGGTCTCCTCCGCGACGGCCTCCGCCTGCTGGGGAGCGCCCGCGGGGGAAGTCGCCTTACGGGAGGCACGGCGGCGCGAGCGCGCCGGGGGCGCGGGCTCAGCGACGGGGGCCTCTGCGACCGGTGCCTCTGCGGTGTCCTCTTCGGTCTCGTCCTCGGCCGGGGCGGACTCGGTGACGGGCTCCACGATCTCGGCGGCACCCTGCGGCGCACCCGCCGGAGCGGTCGCCTTACGGACCGCACGACGACGCCCACGCACCGGCGGCGCGGCATCCGCCACGGCCTCGGGCTCGGACTGCTCCGCGGCGGCGGCCGGGGCGGCCTGTGTGGTCTCTTCGGTGGCGGGCGCACCCGGTGCGCCCGACGGTGGGCCCGCGGGGCGGGACGCCGCACGGCGCCTGCGGCGCGGCGGCAGCTTGTCCCCGGGGGCGTTGCTGTCTTCGGCGTTCATGGAGGTTCCGGTGTTTCCGGGTTCGTTCGACTCGTGCATGCGGGCGGTTCTCCCGTCGCGCTCCCGGGCGCCACGCCTGATTCCGGTCCGGCGCGATTCGCGTGATGTGCGCGATACCGCCGTCCGGGGCGCGGGCGCCGCACGGGAGCTGATGTCTGGCTCGCCGGTTCCGTGCGCGTGACGCACGGCCTGGCGAAAGTCTTATGGGGCGGTGCGCGGCCCGACCCAGGTGGCTCCCGGTCCAAGGGCTGCGCTACAACGACCGCCTTACGCGGAACCTGCACCTTCCGGCGCCGCCGCGGCGGCTGCCGGATCGGCCGTGGAAACGGCCGGGGCTGCCTCGCGGTCGGGCGCGAGCGGGTCGGTCACCGTGCCGGACTCCTCGTCGAAGAGCCCCTGCGCCAGCCTGGTCACCGCTGCGGGGACTGGCGGCGTTAGGTCGGCCACAGCTCGGAGACCGGACAGGACGTCGTCGGGTCGCACAGCAGGTGTCACGTGCCGCACTACCAGCCGCAGTATCGCACAGGGCCTGTCCCCGGACCTATCAGGCTGTGGATCAAGGGCCTCAAGGCCGGCGACGGCCGCACGGGCGTCGAAGGTCCGCATGCCGTTCTTCGCCCGGCGCTGGACCTCGACGGTCTCGGCGCCCAGGAAGGCGGCGACGGCTCTCTCCGCGTCCTGTACGGCGATCCCCTCCAGCCGCATCTCCCACACGGAGGCGGTCAGCCGGTCGGCGAGGCCCGAGGTGCGGGCCTCCACCGCGTCGACGACGTCGAGGCCCTCGGGCATCGAGGCGTCGAGCAGGGCGCGCAGGGTGGCCGGATCCCGCGCCTCGGTGAGCGCGATCTCCAGGAACTCGGCCTCACTGCCCGTACCCGTGGGGGCGGCGTTGGCGTACGACACCTTCGGGTGCGGGGTGAAGCCCGCCGAGTAGGCCATGGGTACCTCGGAGCGGCGCAGCGCCCGCTCGAAGGCACGCTGGAAGTCTCTGTGACTGGTGAACCGGAGGCGGCCCCGCTTGGTGTAGCGCAGTCTGATGCGCTGCACCGCCGGTGCGGGCGGCGGGCCTTCGGGCTGTCGCTTGCCCAGTGGTTCTTCTCCTCGGTGCGGGGCGGCCGCGGTGGCGTGCCGCCCACAAAATACGGGGGTGCCCCGGGGTGCCGCTCCGGCTCACCCCCGCTCGACCGTTGTGCAGGCAAGCAGGGAGATCTCGGACGCGGGCGCCGCGCTGGGGACAGTCGTTGTCCTACCCAGGGTACGCGCAGCGCACCCTTCGCGTTCCCGCCCGCCCATGACCCGGGACGCTCCCACCCACGCGCCTCGCGGACGCGGAAGCCCGGCCCGGGGTTTCCCCGGGCCGGGCTTCCGTCACCGGGCTGTCACACGGGAGCCCGGAAGGGAGGAGCTACTTCACGACCGTCAGCGGCAGGAGCTTCTTGCCGGTGGGGCCGACCTGGATGTCCAGGTCGAGCTGCGGGCAGACACCGCAGTCGAAGCACGGCGTCCAGCGGCAGTCCTCGACCTCGGTCTCGTCGAGCGAGTCCTGCCAGTCCTCCCAGAGCCAGTCCTTGTCGAGGCCGGAGTCCAGGTGGTCCCAGGGCAGGACCTCCTCGTAGGTCCGCTCACGGGTGGTGTACCAGTCGACGTCCACGCCGAAGTCGGGCAGCGTCTTCTCGGCGCTCTTCATCCAGAGGTCGTAGCTGAAGTGCTCGCGCCAGCCGTCGAAGCGGCCGCCGGACTCGTAGACCTCGCGGATGACGGAGCCGACGCGGCGGTCGCCCCGGGAGAGCAGGCCCTCGACGATGCCGGGCTTGCCGTCGTGGTAGCGGAAGCCGATGGAGCGGCCGTACTTCTTGTCGTCACGGATCTTGTCCCTGAGCTTCTTCAGCCGGGCGTCGGTGTCCTCGGCGCTCAGCTGCGGGGCCCACTGGAAGGGGGTGTGCGGCTTGGGCACGAACCCGCCGATGGAGACCGTGCAACGGATGTCGTTCTGCCCGGAGACCTCACGGCCCTTGGCGATGACGTTGACCGCCATGTCGCCGATCTGGAGGACGTCCTCATCGGTCTCGGTGGGCAGACCGCACATGAAGTACAGCTTCACCTGGCGCCAGCCGTTGCCGTACGCGGTGGAGACCGTGCGGATCAGGTCCTCCTCCGAGACCATCTTGTTGATGACCTTGCGCAGGCGCTCGGAGCCGCCCTCGGGGGCGAAGGTGAGACCCGACCTGCGGCCGTTACGGGTCAGCTCGTTGGCCAGGTCCACGTTGAACGCGTCGACGCGGGTGGAGGGCAGCGAGAGGCCGACCTTGTCCTCGGTGTACCGGTCGGCGAGGCCCTTGGCGATGTCACCGATCTCGGAGTGGTCGGCGGAGGAGAGCGAGAGGAGGCCGACCTCCTCGAAGCCGGTGGCCTTGAGGCCCTTCTCCACCATCTCGCCGATGCCGGTGATGCTTCGCTCCCGCACGGGGCGCGTGATCATGCCGGCCTGGCAGAAACGGCAGCCGCGGGTGCAGCCGCGGAAGATCTCCACGGACATCCGCTCGTGGACGGTCTCGGCGAGGGGGACGAGCGGCTGCTTGGGGTACGGCCATTCGTCGAGGTCCATGACGGTGTGCTTGGACACGCGCCACGGCACACCCGACCTGTTGGGTACGACGCGGCCGATGCGGCCGTCGGGGAGGTACTCGACGTCGTAGAAGCCGGGGACGTAGACGCCACCCGTCCTCGCGAGGCGGAACAGGACCTCTTCGCGGCCTCCGGGCCTGCCCTCGGCCTTCCAGGCGCGGATGATCTCGGTGATCTCCAGGACGGCCTGCTCACCGTCGCCGATGACCGCGCAGTCGATGAAGTCCGCGATCGGCTCGGGGTTGAACGCGGCGTGGCCGCCGGCCAGCACGATCGGGTGGTCGACGGTGCGGTCCTTGGACTCCAGCGGGATACCCGCGAGATCCAGGGCGGTGAGCATGTTGGTGTAGCCGAGCTCGGTGGAGAAGCTGAGGCCGAACACGTCGAAGGCGCCGACGGGGCGGTGGCTGTCCACGGTGAACTGGGGCACCTTGTGCTCGCGCATCAGCTCCTCCAGGTCCGGCCACACGCTGTACGTGCGCTCGGCGAGGACGCCCTCACGTTCGTTGAGCACCTCGTAGAGGATCATGACGCCCTGGTTGGGGAGTCCGACCTCGTAGGCGTCGGGATACATGAGTGCCCAGCGGACGTCGCTTTCGTCCCACGGTTTGACGGTGGAGTTCAGCTCACCGCCGACGTACTGGATGGGCTTCTGCACATGCGGGAGCAGAGCTTCGAGCTGCGGGAAGACCGACTCGGCAGACATCTGGGGACCTTCGTAGCTGGCAGGGGTGACCATCAAGCGTAACCCGGTGCTCAGCCTTTCGACGCCGCGCGCGGACTGCTCAGCCCTTCAACGCCGTACGCGGCCCCGGCCGCGATGCCCGGGCCCAGACCTCGGGCAGCTCACGCTCCCGTGCCGCCGCCGCGGCCTCCTCGTGGCCGTACAGAAGGCCCCAGGTGAAGGCGGACTCCCCCGCGCCGTGCGCCTGGACCGCCAGGGTGCGCAGGGCGTCACGGGCCAGCACGCTGTCCTGGTGGTCGCCGAGCACCGACTGCACCGCCTTCATCCGTTCGGTGAACTTCCTGGCAGGCTTCCCCAGGGCGGGCGCGGCGGCCTCGGCGGCGTACCGGGCGCGTTTGGCGGCCTTGCGCGCCTCGTGCAGGGCCACGTCACGTTCCCCGCCCGGGTGCAGGCCCAGGGCATGGCCGACGCGGGCCGCGAGGCGGTCGTAGTCCTTGAGTACGGCGCGGCGCAGGGCGTCCTGCGGCGGGCGCCCGGCCGCCGGGCGCAGGGGCGGGTCGGCGAGGAGGGCGTCCAGGGAGTCGAGCAGGGCGAGATAGCGGTCCGCGTCGAGCACCGTGGCCACCCGCCGCCGTGAACCGGTGCGCCTGGCGACGGAGGTGAGCGTCAGCCGGGCGCTCACCGGGCCGAGGACCAGGGTGCCGGGCAGCTCGTCGAGACCGGAGCGGAGCCGTTCCTCGATGACCTCCTGGTCGCGGTCGGCCCCGAGCTCGGCGGCGAGCCACTTCAGCTCGTCGCGCAGGGGATCGGTGACGGTCCTGTCGAGTACCGCGCGGTACGTCCTGAAGGCACTGCGCAGCCGGCGGGTGGCGACCCGCATGCGGTGCACGCTGTCGGGCAGCTCGCGGCGCACCGCCGGGTCGAGTCCGACGACGGCCGCGATCTGGGCGCGTACGTAGGCGAGCACATGGTCGCCCGCGGTGCGCGGGTCGTGCTCCTCCTCCGCCGTCCGCCGCTGCCCCTCGGGCGCGGTCTCGGCCAGCGCCCTGGCCAGCTTGGAGGGCGCGGCCGATGGCCGGACGCCCGCCTTGCGCAGCCGCCGCTCGACGGCGTCCAGGAGGGCGGGGTCGCCGTCGTCGGCGAGCTCGACCTCCAGCTCGGTCCACGCCGATGTGGTCCCGTGCCCCTCTTCGGTCAGGCGCTCCGCGAGGACCTCGTCGACACTCAGCTCGGCGAGCACGGCGCCGTCCGCGCCGAGGAGGTGGTGGACGTCGCGGGCGGAGAGGATCCGGACGACGGGCGCCACCGGGGTGTTCCGCACCCGGGAGCGGAGCAGTTCGCCGATGGCGGGCGGCAGGGCGTCGGAGAGCGGGGCCTGGATCTCGTCACGCACGTCGGCCGACACGGGGAACTTGAGGTGCCACCCGGCGTCGTGCCCGCCCGTCCTGCGGCGCAGCGTGAGGGAGTCCGCGGCCAGCCGGAAGTCCGCGGTGTCGTAGTAGACGGCGTCGAGTTCGCTGAGACCACGGTGGACGACCTCCGAGACCCCGGCCGCTCGGGTCAGGTCGGGCAGCCGGGTGTCGGGAGTCGCTTCGTACTTCCGCTCTACCTCGCGCTTCGAGTCCGCCATATGACGAACCTATCCGCGATACCGGCGGATATGCAGGGGCGTGCACCCGGCCCCTCGCGTACTCAGGCCGACAGCGGCCGTTGCACCTTGATCGACTGGAGCAGTCCGACCGCCACCCAGACGGCGAACATCGATGTTCCTCCGTATGACACGAACGGCAGCGGAAGTCCGGCCACGGGCATGATCCCGAGTGTCATCCCGATGTTCTCGAAGGACTGGAAGGCGAACCAGGCGATGATGCCGGCGGCGACGATCGTCCCGTACAGCTCGGTCGTTCCCCGGGCGATACGGCAGGCGCGCCACAGGATGACGCCGAGCAGGACGATGATCAGTCCGGCACCGAGGAAGCCGAGTTCCTCGCCCGCGACGGTGAAGACGAAGTCGGTCTGCTGTTCGGGGACGAACTGGCCGGTCGTCTGGGAGCCGTTGAAGAGCCCGGTGCCCGTGAGTCCGCCGGAGCCGATGGCGATGCGGGCCTGGTTGGTGTTGTAGCCGACGCCTGCCGGGTCGAGTGCCGGGTTGGCGAAGGCCGCGAAGCGGGCGATCTGGTAGTCGTCGAGGACGCCGAGCTGCCAGACGGCCACCGCGCCCGCCGTGCCCGCGCCGAGGAGTCCGAAGATCCAGCGGTTGGACGCGCCGGACGCGAGGAGCACGCCGAGCACGATGACGGCCATGACCATGACGGAGCCGAGGTCGGGCATCAGCATGACGACGGCCATCGGGACGAGGGCCAGGCCGATGGCCTTGCCGACGGTCCGGTGGTCGGGGTGCAGCTGGTCGCCGGCGTCGACCCGGGCGGCGAGCAGCATCGCCATGCCGAGGATGATCGTGATCTTGGTGAACTCGGAGGGCTGGAGGGAGAAGCCGCCGGGGAGGAGGATCCAGGCGTGGGCGCCGTTGACCGTGGCGCCCAGCGGGGTGAGGACCGCGAGGACGAGCACGACCGAGAGACCGTAGAGGACGGGCACCGCTCCCCGCAGGGTGCGGTGTCCCAGCCAGATGGTGCCGATCATCAGCGCGAGGCCGATGCCGCTGTTGAGCACGTGCCGGAAGAGGAAGTAGTACGGGTCGCCGTGGGTCAGGGACTCACGGCCACGGGTAGCCGACCAGACCAGCAGCGAGCCGACGAAGGACAGCGCGAGGGACGCTCCGAGCAGGGGCCAGTCCAGCCGCCGCACGACGGAGTCGCGGGCGGTGAGCTTGGACCAGGCGGAGCGTTCCTCGGGGGCGTAGCCCGAGACGGAGAAGCCCGCCATCAGTCACGCCTCCCCACGGTCACCGGCAGCGCACCCGCGAGGGTCTCCGTGCCGTCGTCGGCGGGTGCGGGGGTGTACGGCTTGATCTTGGGCGACACGATCTGGCCGTCCGACTTGATCTTGGGAAGGTTCTTCTGGGGAGCGGGCAGCAGCGCCTTCTTGAGGTCCTGCTTGCCGCTCGCGTCGAGCCCGTAGATCGCGTTGTAGATGTTGCGCACCGCGGGGCCTGACGCGCCGGAGCCCGTACCACCCTGGGAGATCGTCATGACGATCGAGTAGTCCTTGGTGTACGTGGCGAACCAGGAGGTCGTCTGCTTGCCGTAGACCTCGGCCGTGCCTGTCTTGGCGTGCATCGGGATCTTGTCCTGGGGCCATCCGCCGAATCGCCAGGCGGCGCTGCCCTGGGTCGCGACTCCCGCGAGGGCTTGGTCTATTTTGTCGCGCGTGTCCGCCTTCTTGAACGGCAGCTTGCCGTGCGCCTGGGGCGCGATCTCCTGGACGGTCCTGCCGTCGCCGCTGACGATCGCCTTACCGACGGTCGGGTCGTACAGGGTGCCGCCGTTGGAGATCGCCGAGTAGATGGTCGCCATCTGGATCGGCGTGACGAGCGTGTCGCCCTGGCCGATGGAGTAGTTGACGGAGTCACCGGCACGCATCTTGTTGCCCTCGATGCAGCCTTCGTACGCGATCTTCTCGACGTAGGTGCCGTCCTTCTTGCCCTGCTTGCACCAGGACGCCTTGTTGGCGTCGTAGAAGTCCTGCTTCCACTGGCGGTCGGGAACCCGGCCCGCGACCTCGTTGGGGAGGTCGATGCCGGTCTCCTTGCCGAGCCCGAACTGGTGGGCGGTCTTGTAGAACCAGTCCGCCGGCTTCTTCTTCGGGTTGTTGCCGCCGTCCTTCTGCCACTCCTTGTGCGCCAGGCCGTAGTAGACGGTGTCGCAGGAGACCTCGAGGGCGCGCCCGATGGTGATGTTGCCGTAGCCCTGGGACTCGAAGTTCTTGAAGGTCTGGCCGCCGATGGAGTACGAGCTGGGGCACGGGTAGTTGCCGTCGAAGTCGTATCCGGCGTTGACCGCGGCGGTCGAGGAGATGACCTTGAAGATCGACCCGGGTGCGGCGGTGCCCTGGATGGCCCGGTTCAGCAGCGGGAAGTTGGACTTCTTGCCGGTGAGCTTCGCGTAGTCCTTGGCAGAGATGCCGCCGATCCAGGCGTTGGGGTCGTACGCGGGCAGCGAGGCCATGGACACGACACGGCCGGTCTTGGCCTCCATGACGACGACGGCGCCGGAGTCGGCCTTGTACATCTCGTTGGTGTTGGGGTCCATCTCCTTGCGGGCGGTCTTCATCGCCTCGTTGAGCTCGTACTCGGCGACGGCCTGGACCCGGGCGTCGATGGAGGTGACGACGTTGGCGCCGGGTTCGGCGTCGTCGTTCTGCGCTTCGCCGATGACGCGGCCCAGGTTGTCGACCTCGTACCGGGTGACACCGGCCTTGCCGCGCAGTTCCTTGTCGTACGTGCGCTCCAGGCCGGAGCGGCCGACCTGGTCGGAGCGGAGGTAGGGCGAGTCGCTGTCCTGGGCCTTGGTGACCTCTTCGTCGGTGACGGGCGAGAGGTAGCCGAGCACCTGGGCCGTGTTGGCCTTGCCGGGTGCGGCGTAGCGGCGTACGGCGGTGGGTTCGGCGGTGATGCCTGGGAAGTCCTCCGCGCGCTCACGGATCTGGAGGGCCTGCTGTGTGGTGGCCTCGTCGGTGACCGGGATCGGCTGGTAGGGCGAACCGTTCCAGCAGGGCTGCGGGGTCTTGTCGTCGCAGAGCCTGACCTTGTCCAGGACGTCCTTGGGCTTCATGTCCAGGACACCGGCCAGCCGGGTGAGGACGCCGACGCCGTCGTCCTCCATCTTCATCAGCTCGGTGCGGCTCGCGGACACGACGAGGCGCGTCTCGTTGTCGGCGAGCGGCACGCCGCGCGCGTCGAGGATCGAGCCCCGGACCGCGGGCTGCACGACCTGCTGGACGTGGTTGTTCTTGGCCTCGTCCGTGTACTCCTGCCCGTTGCGGATCTGGAGGTACCAGAGCCGGCCGCCGAGCGTCAGGAGCAGGGAGAAGACGAGGATCTGGATCACGACGAGACGGATCTGGACCCGTGGGGTCCGGCCCGTCTCGGGAATGTTGCTCACGGGGCACCCCCGGTGCTGGTGGGACGGCCGGGGGTACGGGGGTCGCCCCCGGAAGGAAACAGCCTCACAGTCGCTTGACCCCCTTGATCCTTCCTGCGCGTGCGGCACGGCCGCGGGCTGCCCTCAGGCGCATCCCGCCCCGCTGGCTGCCGATCCGCAGCCCGGTGCCGGTGGCCAGCCAGCCGGCGGCGACGTCACCGCTGCCCGAGCTCTCGGCGACCGGGTCGTTCTCGGTGCGTCTGGCGAGCGCCATGATCAGTGGAACGATGAACGGCGCGAGGAGCAGGTCGTACACCACTGCTGTGGCCAGCAGGCCGGCCAGGCCCACATGCCGGGCGGCCGTGTCGCCGACGAGGGCGCCGACCCCGGCGTACAGCAGGGTCGACCCGAGCGCCGCGACGACGACGAAGGCCATCGGGGTGAAGGCCGACTTGAGCTGGCCGATCGAGGGCCGCGCAAGGCCGGCGCAATAGCCGATGACGCAGAGCACCAGGGCGTAGCGCCCGGCGGCATGGTCGGCGGGCGGTGCCAGGTCGGCGAGGAGTCCCGCGCCGAAGCCGATGAAGGCGCCGCTCACATGCCCGTAGACGAAGGCGAGTCCGAGGACGACGAGGAGCAGCAGGTCGGGGGTGGCCCCGGGGAGCTGGAGGCGGGCGAGGACGGAGACCTGGATGACGAGGGCGACCACGACCAGGATGACGGAGAGCAGCGTCCGGTTGAAGCGCATGGGGATCAGCTCTATTCCTGCTCGTTCGCCGCGTCACCGGCGGCCGTGCCGGTGTCACCGGCGGCGTCCGGGGACGCACCGGGGGACGCGGACGCGTCGGGACTGTCGTTGATGTTCCCGACGACCTTTCCGCTGCCGTCGACGAGGTCGCCGTTCGGCTGGGCGGTGACCGTGACGGTCGGGGTGGGCTTGGGCTTCGCCGGCTTCTTGGGCTGCTCGGGCAGGACCAGGTCACGGGGGTCCTCGCGGGGCGCCTGGACGACGATGCCCACGATGTCGAGCTTGGTGAAGCCGACGTACGGACGGACGGAGACGGTCCGGGTCAGGTCGCCGCCGGACGGGTCGACGCTGACGACCTCGCCGACCGGCACTCCGGGGACGAAGGGCTTGTCCTTGCTGGAGCCGAAGGTGACAAGACGGTCGCCCTTCTTCACCTCGGCCTTGCCGTTGAGGAACTGGACCGAAAGCGGCCGGGATCCCTGGCCGGTGGCGAAGCCGAGCTCGTCGGTCTTCTCCATCCGGGTGCCGACGGTGAAGTCGGGGTCGCTGGCCAGCAGGACGGTCGCGGTGTTCGGTCCGACCGTCGTCACCCGGCCGACGAGCCCTTCGCCGTTCAGTACGGTCATGTCGCGCTCCAGGCCGTCCTTGGCCCCGGCGTCGATGGTGATCGTCCAGGAGAAGCCCTGAGCCGCTCCTATGGCGACGACCTGGGCGGCCTTGATGCCGTACTGGCCGGCACCGGCGCTCTTCAGCATGGTGTCGAGCTGACGGACCTTGCTGGCGTTGCGGTCGTCGCTGCCGAGCTTCGTCTTCAGCTCGGCGTTCTCGTGCTCCAGGGCCGCGATCCGGTCGTGCCGGTCACCGGAGTCCCGCACGGCGCCGATGGCGTTGCCCACCGGGTCCACCGCCGCCGAGACCCCGTTCTCGACCGGTCCGAAGACCGTGGCGGCGGCCTGCCGCGCTCCGTCCACCGGCGATGCCTCGCCACCGCGGATATCCACCGTGATCAGGGCGAATGCGATGGCGATCAGCAGCACCAGGAGCAGCCGGCTCTCTCGTGTGTCCCTCACGTGCGGCGGCCGTGCCTTCCTCGTCGGAATGTTCGTGCCTGTATACCAACGTTCCGCCGCACGGGACGGCAGTGCCCGTACGGCGGAACGTCGTGTCCTACCGTCGGGGCTGGGCGTCCAGCACCTGCTGGAGTGCCTCGAACTCCTCGACGCACTTACCGGATCCGAGAGCCACCGAGTCCAGCGGGTCCTCGGCGATGTGGATCGGCATGCCCGTCTCATGACGGAGCCGCTCGTCGAGACCGCGCAGGAGCGCGCCGCCGCCGGTCAGGACGATGCCCCGGTCCATGACGTCACCCGAGAGCTCCGGCGGGCACTTGTCGAGCGTCGTCTTCACCGCGTCGACGATCGCGTTGACCGGTTCCTCGATGGCCTTGCGGACCTCGGTCGCGGAGATGACCACGGTCTTGGGCAGTCCCGAGACCAGGTCGCGTCCGCGGATCTCGGTGTGCTCGTCCTTCTCCATCTCGAAGGCCGAGCCGATCGTGATCTTGATCTGTTCGGCGGTGCGCTCACCGAGGAGGAGGGAGTACTCCTTCTTGACGTGCTGGATGATCGCGTTGTCCAGCTCGTCACCCGCGGTCCTGATGGACTGGGCGGTGACGATGCCGCCGAGCGAGATCACCGCGACCTCGGTGGTGCCTCCGCCGATGTCGACGACCATGTTCCCGGTGGCCTCGTGGACCGGCAGGCCGGAGCCGATGGCCGCGGCCATGGGCTCCTCGATGATGTGCACCTGGCGGGCGCCGGCCTGCGTCGACGCCTCGATGACGGCGCGGCGCTCGACCCCGGTGATGCCCGAGGGCACACAGACGACGACGCGCGGGCGGGCCAGGTAGCGGCGCTTGTGGACCTTGAGGATGAAGTAGCGGAGCATGCGCTCCGTGATCTCGAAGTCGGCGATCACGCCGTCCTTCAGGGGCCGCACGGCCACGATGTTGCCCGGTGTGCGGCCGATCATCTTCTTTGCCTCGGCACCGACCGCCAGGATGCCGCCGGTGTTGGTGTTGATGGCCACGACGGACGGCTCGTTCAGGACGATGCCGCGCCCCCTGACGTACACCAGCGTGTTGGCAGTCCCGAGGTCGATAGCCATGTCACGGCCGATGAACGACATTGAGTTCCCCTTGTTCCCCATGAGGATGTGTCGGGCCTTCCCAAGAAGCGAAGAATGGCTTGTTCGAGGTAGGCGAGGGTTGGCGCTGCGGGCGTGGAAGCTTCCATCGTAGTGCCGTATGCACGGACACAGCGCGAGGGTCCTTCGCCATGGCGAGCGGAACAACTGCTCGTTCCACCCATGGTGACGTTACGTCGGAGGGATGCGTTCCCGCGATACGTGACCCTATGCCGAAGGGCGACCGAATTACTTCGGTCGCCCCAGGTCATGAGCGCTGATTGGCGGAGCCGAAGTCAGGAAAGTCCGGGAAAGAACAGCTTGAGTTCTCGCTCTGCGGACTCCTCGGAGTCCGAGGCGTGGATGAGGTTCTCCCGGGTGATCGTGCCGAGGTCACCACGGATCGACCCGGGCGCGGCGGCGATCGGGTCGGTGGGGCCGGCCAGGGCGCGGATGCCCTCGATGACCCGCTCGCCTTCGGCCACCAGAGCGACGACCGGGCCGGAGGCCATGAACTCGACCAGCGGCTCGTAGAACGGGCGGCCCTTGTGCTCGCCGTAGTGCTGCTCCAGGGTCTCCTGGTCGAGTGTGCGCAGCTCCAGCGCGGTGATCGTCCAGCCGGCCTTGCGCTCGATACGGCCGACGATCTCGCCGATCAGCCCGCGTCGTACGGCGTCGGGCTTGAGAAGGACGAGGGTGCGCTGAGTCATGTACGGCTCCTTGCAGACTTCCGGTGCGGGTGAGGGCGAGATTACAGGGGTACACGAATGGCCCAACGGCCGGGTTTACTCTGCGTCAGCCTTGGGCCGGAGCCTGGCTGCTCTCCTGTGCCTCGGCCTGGGCCGCCCACCGCGCCTTGGCCTCGTCGATCCTGCGGCCGTAGTGCACCGAGGCCCACCACAGGGCACCGAAGATCACGCCGAGGATGAACATCGTCGGAACGAAGAAGCCGCTCAGCACCAGCAGGATCTGGAAGGCCCAGCCCAGCTGCAGACCACCGGGGCGGGTGATCACACCGCAGAGCAGGACGGACAGCAGCATGCCGATGCCGCAGACCGTCCACACCGTGCCCGTGGACAGGTCGTCGGACTTCATCGCCACGAGTCCGGCGAAGCCGATGACGAAGAACTCACCGATCAGCGTCGATGCACAGAGCGTACGCACAGGGTCAGCGCCTTCCCAGGAGCAGCCGGGCCTCGCCGACCGTGATCACGGATCCGGTCACCAGGACTCCGGCGCCCGCGTATTCGGCCTCTTCCTCGGCGAGGGTGATGGCCGCCTCAAGGGCGTCGTCCAGGCGCGGCTCGACCTGGACGCGGTCGTTGCCGAAGACCTCTACCGCGACCGAGGCCAGGGCGTCCGCGTCCATGGCGCGCGGGCTGGAGTTCTGTGTGACGACGACCTCGGCGAAGATCGGCTCGAAGGCTTCGAGCAGCCCCCGCACGTCCTTGCCGTCACTCGCGCCGACGACCCCGATCAGCCGGGAGAAGCTGAACGCCTCGGAGATCCCCTCGGAGGCGGCCAGTGCGCCGGCCGGGTTGTGCGCCGCGTCGAGGACGACGGTGGGGCTGGACCTGACGACCTCGAGCCGGCCCGGTGAGAGCACCGAGAGGAAGGCCTTGCGGACCGATTCGATGTCGAGGCTGTGGCTCTGCTCGGCGCCGATACCGAAGAAGGCCTCGACGGCGGCGAGCGCCACCACCGCGTTGTGCGCCTGGTGCGCCCCGTAGAGCGGGAGGAAGATGTTGTCGTACTCGCCGCCGAGACCCCGCAGGGTCAGCAGCTGGCCGCCGACCGCGATCTCCCGGGAGACGATGCCGAACTCCATGCCCTCACGGGCGACCGTGGCGTCCACCTCGACGGCCTTCTTCAGCATCACCTGAGCGGCGTCGACCGGCTGCTGGGCCAGGATCACCGTCGCGTCCTGCTTGACGATGCCGGCCTTCTCCCCCGCGATCTCCGCCGGGGTGGAGCCGAGGCGGTCGGTGTGGTCCAGCGAGATGGGGGTGACCACGGCGACCGAGGCGTCGATGACGTTCGTCGCGTCCCAGGTGCCGCCCATGCCGACCTCGACGACCGCGACGTCGACCGGCGCGTCGGCGAAGGCCGCGTACGCCATGCCCGTCAGCACCTCGAAGAACGAGAGCCGGTAGGGCTGCTGGGCGTCGACCATCTCGACGTACGGCTTGATGTCGTTGTACGTCTCGATGAAGCGCTCGGCGTCGACCGGGGCGCCGTCCAGGCTGATCCGCTCGGTGACGGACTGGACGTGCGGGGAGGTGTAGCGGCCGGTGCGGAGCTCGAAGGCGCCCAGCAGGGCCTCGATCATGCGGGCCGTGCTGGTCTTGCCGTTGGTCCCCGTGATGTGGATCGAGGGGTACGCGCGCTGGGGCTCGCCCAGCACGTCCATCAGGGCCGCGATACGGGTCACCGACGGCTCGAGCTTGGTCTCACCCCAGCGTCCGGCGAGCTCCTGCTCCACCTCGCGCAGCGCCCGGTCGGTCTCGGGATCGGCGGGGCGGTCGGGGACGGCCTCCCCCTGGGGCGGACCGGACTGGGTACGCAGCGTCCGGCTCCCGGCCTCGATCACCGCCAGGTCGGGGTCGCGCTGGGTCTCTTCGTCGACGATCTCCGCGAAGGTGTCGTCGGGATCGGACGCGTCGTGCCGGTCTGAAGGGCGGGGCTCACTCACGGGGCCAGTCTACGGATGACCACGGACATCGTGCGCAGCGCCCGCTGCCGCGTCCCGTCCGGGGCACGGCGAAGCCCCCGCACTCCCGGTCGGACCGGGGATGCGGGGGCTTCGCCATCAGGCGTTCAGGCCCTCAGCCCGTCGGCAGGTTCGCCAGCTGGGCGGTGATCCGCTCGATGTCGGCCTCGGCCTTGGCGAGCCGGCCACGGATCTTGTCGACCACGTTGTCCGGGGCCTTGGCCAGGAAGGCCTCGTTGCCGAGCTTGCCGGTGGCCTGGGCCTTCTCCTTCTCGGCGGCGCCCAGGTCCTTGGTGAGCCGCTTGCGCTCGGCCTCGACGTCGATGGTGCCCGACAGGTCGAGGGCGACCTTCGCACCGGCCACCGGCAGCGTGGCCGTCGCGTGGAAGCCGTCACCGGCGGGCTGGAGACGCAGCAGCTGGCGGATGGCGGCCTCGTGCGGGGCGAGCACCGTCCCGGTGACGGTCAGCTCGGCCGGCACCTTCTGGCCGGGCTGCAGGCCCTGGTCGGCGCGGAAGCGACGGACCTCGGTGACGACCTGCTGGACGAGCTCGATCTCCTTCTCGGCCGCCTCGTCGCGGAAGCCGCCCGGGGTGTCAGCCCCAGGAACGGTCACAGCCTCGGGCCAGTCGGCGACGACGACGGACTCACCGCCGGTCAGCGTGGTCCACAGGGTCTCCGTGACGAACGGGACGATCGGGTGGAGCAGCCGCAGGGTGACGTCGAGGACCTCGCCCAGGACCCGGCCGGAGACCCGGGCCTGCTCGCCGCCGGCGAAGAAGGTCGTCTTGGAGAGCTCGACGTACCAGTCGAAGACCTCGTCCCACGCGAAGTGGTAGAGGGCGTCGCTGAGCTTGGCGAACTGGAAGTCCTCGTAGAACGCGTCGACATCGGCGACGGTCTTGTTCAGCCTGGACAGGATCCACCGGTCGGTGGCCGACAGCTGCTCGGCGGGCGGGAGTTCACCCTCCACCGTCGCGCCGTTCATCATCGCGAAACGGGTCGCGTTCCAGATCTTGTTGGCGAAGTTGCGGGAGGCCTGGACCCAGTCCTCGCCGATCGGGACGTCGGTGCCCGGGTTGGCGCCCCTGGCGAGGGTGAAGCGGACGGCGTCGGAGCCGTACGTGTCCATCCAGTCCAGCGGGTCGACGACGTTGCCGAAGGACTTCGACATCTTCTTGCCACGCTCGTCACGGACCAGACCGGTGAGCGCGATCGTCTTGAACGGGGCCTCACCGTCCATGACGTACAGGCCGAACATCATCATCCGGGCGACCCAGAAGAAGATGATGTCGTGGCCGGTGACGAGGACGTCGGTCGGATAGAACTTCTTGAGGTCCGCGGTCTCCTCGGGCCAGCCGAGCGTGGAGAACGGCCACAGACCGGACGAGAACCAGGTGTCCAGGACGTCGGAGTCCTGCGTCCAGCCCTGACCCGTGGGCGGCTGCTCGTCGGGACCGACGCAGACGACCTCCCCGTCGGGGCCATACCAGACGGGGATGCGGTGACCCCACCAGAGCTGGCGCGAGATGCACCAGTCGTTGAGGTTGTCGACCCAGTCGAAGTACCGCTTCTCCATCTCCTTGGGGTGGATCGCGACCCGGCCGTCACGGACCGCGTCACCGGCGGCCTTCGCGAGGGTCTCGACCTTGACCCACCACTGGAGCGAGAGCCGGGGCTCGACCGTCGTGCGGCAGCGGGAGCAGTGGCCGACGGAGTGGACGTACGGACGCTTCTCCGCGACGATCCGGCCCTGTTCGCGCAGCGCGCCGACGATGGCCGACCTGGCCTCGAAACGGTCGAGCCCTTCGAACGGGCCTGCGACGGTGATGACGCCCCGTTCGTCCATGACGGTGAGGGACTCCAGGTCGTGCCGCTGGCCGATCGCGAAGTCGTTCGGGTCGTGGGCGGGGGTCACCTTGACCGCACCGGTGCCGAACTCCGGGTCGACGTGGTGATCGGCGACGACCGGGATCGTACGGTCCGTGAGCGGCAGCTTGATCCGCCTGCCGATCAGGTGCGCGTAGCGCGCGTCGTCCGGGTGGACGGCGACGGCGGTGTCACCCAGCATCGTCTCGGCGCGGGTGGTGGCGACGACCAGCGTGTCCTCGCCCTCGCCGTACTCGATGGAGACCAGCTCGCCGTCGTCGTCCTGGTAGTCGACCTCGATGTCGGAGATCGCGGTGAGACAGCGGGGGCACCAGTTGATGATGCGCTCGGCGCGGTAGATCAGGCCGTCGTCGTACATGTTCTTGAAGACGGTCTGGACGGCGGCGGACAGCCCCTCGTCCATGGTGAAGCGCTCACGGGACCAGTCGACGCCGTCGCCGAGGCGGCGCATCTGGCCGAGGATCTTGCCGCCGTACTCTTCCTTCCACTGCCAGACGCGCTCGACGAACTCCTCGCGCCCCAGGTCGTGGCGGGACTTTCCCTCCTCGCCGAGCTGCTGCTCCACCTTGTTCTGGGTGGCGATGCCGGCGTGGTCCATGCCGGGCAGCCACAGCGCCTCGAAGCCCTGCATGCGCTTACGGCGGGTGAGGGCGTCCATGAGCGTGTGCTGGAAGGCGTGGCCCAGGTGGAGGGAACCGGTGACGTTGGGCGGGGGGATGACGATCGTGTACGGGGGCTTCTCGCTCTCCGGGTCCGCCGCGAAGTAACCGCGCTCTACCCAGCGCTCGTACAGCTTCCCCTCTACCTCGGCCGGCGCGTACTGGGTCGGCAGTTCGGGGGTGCTGGCTGGCTGCTGCGATGCGTTCTCGGTCACGGCAGACAGTTTAGGGGCGTCACAGTCGTGCACTGAAACCGGTTTGTTCAGTAACGGTGTACTCCCGGATGTCCTATGTGAGCGGCGCTTCCGTCAGGATGTTCGGAACGCATAAGCATCACGAACAGGGGACACCGCAGATGAGCTACAACCAGCCGGGCCCGTACGGCGGGCAGCCGCCGCAGGGCCAGCCCGGACCGTACGGACAGCAGCCGGGCCCGTACGGCGGTCCGCCGCCGCAGGGTCCGCCCCAGGGCCCCCCGCAGGGCCAGCCCGGCTACGGATACCCTCAGCAGGCCCCCCAGGGCGTCCCGCCGCAGCAGCAGCCCCCGCAGGGTTACGGCTACCCGCAGGGCCAGCAGCCGGGCCCGTACGGCCAGCAGCCGCCCGCCCCGCCGTACGGCGGACAGCAGGCATACCCCGGCATGCCCCCGCAGCAGCCGGCCCCGAAGAAGAAGACGGGCCTGATCATCGGCGCGGCCGTGGTCGCACTGGCCGTGGTCGCGGGCGGGGTGTACTTCCTGACGTCGGGCAGCGGTTCGAGCAGCAGCGACGTGGCGGACTCCACCAAGGGGTACAAGCTCACGCCGGCCGCCGCGGTGGACGACTTCAAGAAGGACGACACCAAGGGGAAGCCCTCGGCCCCGATGACCGGCACGGACAAGGCCAAGGCCGAGGCCATGGGGGTCAAGAACCCGAACGAGGTGGGCGCCCAGTACATGAGCGGCGACATGGAGGTGAACCCGCTCACGACGAAGATGCTCATCCTCCAGGGCATCTGGGGTGACATCGACGACCCCGAGAAGGCCGTCGACGGATCCTTCAAGAACGCCGAACTGGCGGCGGCCACGGCCGAGGACGCCAAGGGGTCGCTGGTCGGCAGCCCGAAGACCGTCAAGCCCGCCGGCTTCAAGGGCGCACTGATGAAGTGCCAGGACGTCAAGATCGTCAACTCGGACGCCGACGGCTCCGTGGAGAACGGCCCCAAGGAAATGACCATGCCGGTCTGCATCTGGGGCGACTACAGCACCCTGGGCGTGGTGATCGGCGTCGACATCGGCGCGGCCATGACGAACAAGTCCATGTCCCAGGACGAGGTGGCGGCCCTCGCGGCCAAGCTCTACAACACCTCCCGCACCAAGGTCTGACCCCGCATACGCGAGAGGGGCGCCCGGCCGGTGGCCGGGCGCCC